>JBCDEB010000147.1:0-18063 GCA_039180005.1 Cyanobacteria bacterium P01_G01_bin.54
ATCGCTCCCTTGATGTTGCTAGGGAGCGATTTAAAACCCCTACAGGATTAGCCCGCTGAGGGGGAGAGGGCTCCCGATCAACTCCGGCGATACCGGAGCCAGTATTGTTGACTCTGCTGAGTTTCAGCGTCTGGCGCAATGTCTGCTTATCCAGAACTCACGTTAAGCAGTAAAACGCTCGTTAATCCGATGGCTAAAACAAATTTTCTAGTCTGTTTCGGCCAGATGTTTTTTTGTAAAGAAATATTTTTGGAAGAATACAGCGCCAAAACGGTGTTGTTGGAGCCATATTGGCGAGCCAATTGAAACAGGAACTCTTCGGCTGTACAGCGCAGCCTGTCTGCAGTTGATAGATAGATTAGAATTAGTAGGCATCCTGACTCAGAACCGTCGCCTCAGGGCGAGCAGATCATTACCATTGCGTGACAGTGCCAGACTCTCACTGGACTTTCCCCAAATTGCTTCCAGACAGCTAATCTCTGCCCAGAACCGATTCAGCCCCATCAAGTTATTACAGGCGATCGCTTTCTTAACTCTTTCCGTGATTTTGTGGATTCCCTGACAAGACTGTCTAAGCTAAATCTTAAGTGCTAGGGGCTGTCATCAGTTCGATGCCAAGCGATTGCCATAGCTGCCTGAGAGTCCCTATTTCTATGGGTTGGGTTAGGCGTGTTGTCGCTTGTCCCAATACAGGGTTTAGAACAATCTGATGACACGCCCTCGATCGCTGGCGCAAGCACGATGACAGTGGATCAACGGCGCGACCGGGAATGGAGAGTGAAAAAGGGCCATGAACGACGCATTGGGCACAATTTTTGGTTTTTTAGGCGGCACAATTGTCTCCTGCACCAAGGGGTATCGGGTTTTAGAGCACCCCAATGTAAAACGGGTTTATCCCCGCCTTTCGGAAGCCAAATGGTTCCTGGCCCTGCGCTGGTGTGAACAGTTGAGCACACCAGCGGGCATTTTAAATCATGAGGGGCATTTAGCCTTTTATAATGCGGCTTCTCTCCGGGTGGGTGATGAGCAATTTGTCCCCCACTATTACCGCACTTTGGTATTTGAACAATGTCTCAAGCGACCGGTGGGCGAAGCCTTTCTCTACCCCTGTCCCTGGAATGTGGGTCGGCAAACCCTGCGGGTGATTGGCATTGAAATTGATCCTCGCTTTGGCCGCATTGCCCTGGTGCAATCGATCGGCCATCACCCGTTAGCGCCCAAAACCACCTCATCGCATCTATAAAGCATCGATCCAGTTTTCGCCAACCGAACCACAGATCATGCTCCCCCTCCCTAGCCAATCCGGATTGCTCCATCAGGAAACGACGAATTGATAACTGCTAACTGAAAGACTCCTGCCTCCTTGCCATGCTTCAGCCGCTTCTGACCCGCTCCCCTCGCTGCTTCTATGTGTTGCTCGGCCTGGCGATCGCCCTCGCTTTGCCCGCCTGTAGCGCTCCGCCTGCCTCCACCGAAGCCGCTAACCCCCCCCCTGAAACACCCGCCGCTACAACGGCAGCGACTAACGCCGACAATCGCCTGCCCGAAGCCCCCGAAGTCGCCCCCAGCCCAACGCCCAAGGCACCTCAGGGAACCCCGCTAACCCCCCTAACCCGACTGGGTTTGACCGGGTTTGGTCCCATTCAAGTGGGAATGACGATCGCCGAGGCCCAAGCAGCTACGGGCATGACCTTCAAGTCCGAGAGCAGCGGCGGCGAGAACTATGGTTGCGAATATTACACCGTGGCCGCCTTTGAAGGCATTGCCGTGATGGTGACCGATGGGGCGATCGCTCGCATTGAGCTACATCAGCCTAATTTAGCCACGATCAGTGGTGCAACGATCGGTTTTACGGAGGAGCAGGTGCGGAATTTATATCCAGGACAGATTGAAGATGAGCCCCATGAATATGTACCAGATGGTAAATATTTGTTATACGTGCCCAAGGATGCAGCCAGCCAAGCGTATCGGGTGATTTTTGAAACAGATGCCACAGGGAAAGTAACGACGATTCGCAGTGGTCAGTTGCCAGAAGTGGGTTATGTGGAAGGATGTATTTGAGCGGTCAACAGTCATCGTTTGCTCCGCAAGGAGGGGTTAATAATCATGAAGGCTCAAAACCTTGCTGATATTTTCCACATGACCGATACGGCCTGGGCTCGCCATGCTAACCCATGGAGTGTGTGGACGCGTTATGGTTCATTGCCACTGCTCATTGGGGCCATCTGGAGTCGAGTGTGGCTCGGTTGGTGGGCGATCGCCCCCACAATGGTCGTACTCCTCTGGATTTGGCTCAATCCTCGCGTTTTTCCCAAACCGAAAACCACCCATCAATGGGCCGCCAAGGCGGTCATCGGTGAGCGGATTTGGCTCAACCAGAAGCAATTGCCCATTCCCCAACATCATCAGCCCATCATTGTCTTCACTAACGCTGTCAATGCAATTGGGTTTGGGATTTGTGTCTGGGGATTGTGGAGCCTTAACCCTGGCTCCACTCTGCTGGGCTTGTCTTGGGTCATTCTGGGCAAAACATGGTTCCTCGATCGCATGGTTTGGCTTTGTGATGAAATGGGCAGCCATCCAGATTATCAAGATTGGCTCTATTAATGATGCCAATGGAAATTAAAAATGGAACATTTCTCTCTGCGCCATATGTTGTGGAGAGAAAAATGAACCCATCTAGATTACATGTAGGAGCTGCATCTCACTGCCTGAAAACCGACTCAATATCATTGGCAGGATGGCATTAAAGATTGCACAAGAACAGGAAAGTGCAGCCCCCACAGCGGACAAGAATTTTCTCTGATCAACGTATAATAGCCCTATATTTTCTGTGGGGAGTCGTGCCGGGTTTGTTGATTCCGAATTGGCTGGTGGGCTGGGCTGGATTGCTGCTGTTGGCCCTGTTTTATAATGTCTGGATTCTCAAAAAAAAGACGTTGATACAGGAGCGGTTTGGGGAAGCTTATGGGGATGATCGGCAGACGGTGGTGGCGATCGTACCTTGGCGATTGGGCAAGGGATCTATATCGTCTGGCTCCGCAGATATCCAGCGAGGGATTGTCACCAATTCATCTCAGAAGCCTTGTGGGACAAACAGAAACACACCTTAGAGCGATAGAGAACCAGCAGCGCCGAGCCAAAACAGTGATTGGCTCGTTTACTCAATATCAAATCATAGATCCCCAGACGCAAAAAATAAGTACAAACGATCAAAATAGTATTGCTGCTTAACTGAACCAGATAAATCAAGTGTCAATCGTCATTCTTACACACATTATGGTACTATCAGCTACAGAAGATTTTAATCATAACGAGTAGCGCTGGATGGAGTTTTATAATCGTGCAGCAAAATCGTAGCCGAGCCCTTTTAAAGCGTCTCGATACTAGATTCGGATGGACGTCACTGGGCTTTCTGTTTGCTCTGATAGTTTCAGAATTAGCATTGCGCATTGTTGGTTTTTCGCAGCCCATTTTGCATCAGCCCGAGCAGTTACGCGGTTATGCGGGGAGACCCAATGCTGCTGGTGTGTATTCACGCGAGGGCAGGGCTTTTGTGAGAATGAATCGGGATGGCTTGCGAGATTATAATCACACGATTGAGAAACCACCTAACACGTTGCGAATTGCAGTCCTAGGGGACTCCTATTCTGAAGCATTGCAAGTTACGATAGATAAAACTTACTGGTCTGTTCTGCAAGAAGAGCTCAATGAGGATTGCGCAAGTCTATCTCAGCAAGGTTATCAGGCTGAAATTGTCAACTTTGGCGTCTCAGGATACGGAACAGCGCAGCAACTCCTGACGCTGCAAAATCATGTTTGGAGATACGATCCGGATATTGTCCTGTTAGCGTTCTTGCCAACCAATGACATTCACGACAATTCTAAAGATGTAGGATATACCTATCGGGCTAGATTGTATAATGTTCCCTACTTTGTGTACAACGAAGATGGAGAACTTGTGCTTGATGGTGATGGAAAAATAGAGGAAGGCAAAGCGCTTAGGCTAAGGATTCATGCTTTATGGCCGACGAAACTAGCAATTCACACCATCAATAACTCTAGAATCCTTCAGCTATTGTATGTTTTTCGCTTAAGGCTATCGAGTTACTTAGCGAGTGTTTTTAAGCCTCAACAGGTTGCAGAGGATAACTCTCAAGCAGTGCAAAGACCGGTTGGTTTGCCAGATGAGGTGGATTTGGAATATCCGGCTCCTGTCTATTCACCTCCCGCGAGTCCTGATTGGGTCGAAGCTTGGCAAATAACCGAAGACTTATTAGCCCAAGCCATTCAAGACACTCACGATAATGATGCTCAGTTTTTTCTGACCGTACTGACCAATCCAGAAGCGGTCAATCCCGACCTCTCTATACGGGAAGGGGTTTTGAAGAGTTACCAAGCAGAAAATTTTGATTACCCGGGTGATCGGTTGGAGTCTTTTGCTAAGAAGCAGGACGTTGATGGGTTTATCTCCTTGCAAAAGCCCTTCCAAGCGCATACCGTTAAAAATCCATTGTGCCTTCATGGTTTTAAGAATGGCGTGGAATGTTCGGGGCACTGGAATGAAATGGGACATCGTCTTGCTGGGGAATTAGTGGCCACCGAAATGTGCTCAGTCCTGACGGAGAACTTACAAAGTTCTCTCACCAAAGATCACCATCGATGATGTGAAAACTTAAAATCTATATCAATTTTGTCTCAAAGCGAGTTTTAATTCATTATGAAAATTCTTGGGATCTCAGCCTATTATCATGACAGTGCCGCTGCCTTGTTGGACAATGGTCAGATTATCGCCGCAGCCCAAGAGGAGAGGTTTTCTCGTAAAAAGCATGATGCCAGGTTTCCTGGGAACGCGATCGCCTATTGTTTAGAGGCAGCAAATTTGAAGCTCAATGAACTCGATAATATTGTCTTTTATGAGAAACCTTTGATTACCTTTGAGCGGCTTTTGGAAACCTATTTGTCCTATGCGCCAAAGGGGTTTCGTTCATTTGTAAAGGCGATGCCGGTCTGGCTCAAAGAAAAACTCTATTTGAAGTCAGTCCTTAAGAAAGAACTTTGCGCATTAGGTGATTGCAAACGGCGAGACTTGCCTCCCTTGCTGTTTACAGAGCATCATCAAGCCCATGCAGCTGCAGCCTTCTTTCCGAGCCCGTTTGAGCAATCTGCAGTTCTCTGTTTGGATGCGGTGGGTGAATGGGCAACAACATCCCTGTGGCTAGGTGAAAATCATCACCTAACGCAACAATGGCAATTGAACTTTCCCCATTCCCTAGGAATGCTTTATTCTGCATTCACCTATTACACAGGATTCAAGGTGAATTCGGGGGAATACAAGGTCATGGGTTTGGCGCCCTACGGTGAACCCCGTTATGTGGACTTAATTCTTGAGAATCTGCTGGATCTCAAGGAAGACGGTACGTTCCGTTTGAATATGGAGTACTTCAACTATGCAACGGGCCTCACCATGACGAATGAAAAGTTCCATCGTCTTCTGGGTAGTCCGCCGCGATCGCGTGAAAGTTCACTGCAACAGCGGGATATGGATCTTGCTGCTTCCATACAAGCTGTTGTTGAAGAGATTGTTTTGCGCTTAATCCGTACAGCCCATCGAGACTTACAGCAGCCGCATCTGTGCTTGGCAGGTGGCGTCGCACTCAATTGTGTCGCCAATGGCAGAATTCTGCGCGAGGGGCCCTTCGAAGATCTTTGGATTCAACCTGCCGCTGGCGATGCAGGCAGTGCACTGGGGGCGGCATTTGCGGTTTGGCATCAGTATCATGAACAGCCTCGCACTGTAGCCCCACGAGATAAAATGTGCGGCAGCTATCTCGGCCCAAAGTTTGCCAACCGTGAAATTGAGCAGTACCTCAACCAGATCAAAGCACCGTATCGTTCCTTGCCCGATGAGCAGCTCTTTGCAGAACTTGTGGAGATTCTTGAGGCAGAGCACGTCGTCGGTTGGTTTCAGGGACGCATGGAGTTTGGTCCAAGAGCACTCGGGAATCGTTCGATTATTGGCGATGCTCGCAGTACCAAGATGCAATCTGTAATGAACTTGAAAATCAAGTTCCGGGAGTCTTTTCGCCCCTTTGCCCCATCTGTTTTAGCGGAGCGCTGTTCTGACTATTTTGAGCTAGATTCTACTAGCCCTTACATGTTACTAGTCGCTAATGTTCAGGAGCAGCTAAAGCTGCCATTAACATCCGAACAGGATCAACTCAGTGGCATTGAAAAGCTAAAAATACCGCGATCAAAAATTCCTGCGGTGACGCATGTAGACTATTCTGCCCGAGTACAAACCGTTGATCCGCAGCGAAACCCCCGCTACTATGGGCTGATTAAGACGTTTGAGCAAAAGACGGGCTGTGCCGTTCTTGTTAACACCTCATTCAATGTTCGCGGTGAACCGGTTGTTTGTACACCGCAAGATGCGTACAACTGTTTTATGCGAACAGAAATGGACTACTTGGTTTTGGAAAACTGCTTACTCGAAAAAAAGCAGCAACCCTATACCCCCCGCGATGATAGCTGGCAAGATGAATTTGAATTGGATTAATTAAGTTATTGAATTAGATTGATTAAGTATTAAGTTATGTTTTTTGAAATACCTGCGATTAATCGTCAAGGACTAAGAAGATTTGGTATTACAATGGGTGTGATCATTGCCCTATTGTTTGGTCTCATCTTACCCTGGCTATGGGGTCATCATTTTGCGATTTGGCCGTGGGCTGTTGCCTTGTTTTTCTGGACGTTCTCACTCTTTCTACCCGGTTCCTTACGCCCAATCTATAATATCTGGATGCGGATTGGTGGCATACTCGGTTATATCAACACACACATAATATTGGGGATTGTTTTTTACGTGCTAGTTACACCGATGTCTTTATACCTCAGGTTTTCTGGACAAGATCCAATGATGCGAGGTTTTGATCTCAAATCCTATTCCTACCGCAAGATTAGTTCCAATCGTGATCCTTTAAGCATGGAGAAACCCTACTAATAAAATGGCCGAATTTCTAGATTTCTTAAAAGATGTTTGGGGACTACTGAAGGAGCGCAAAAAGTATTGGCTCGCCCCGCTGATTATCACGCTGGTTCTACTGGGTGCATTGCTGGTGTTTACTCAGGGTTCAGCGATCGCCCCCTTCATCTACACCCTTTTCTAGTCAAAGCGGTAACACGTCGCTGATTGGGGCAACACCGAATCAAGTCCTGGCAACTAAGGGGTTTTATCGGTACCTGCGTCATCCTGATGTACAGTATTCATTTGCTGTGAAGGATGGCGCAGGTTTTGTTGATGCCGAATGGGTTGGTAGGCTGGGCTGGGTTGCTGGTATTTGCCCTGTTTTGTGGCGTCCGGATTTGCCAAGAAGAGACGTTGATGCTAGAGCAGTTGAGTGAAACTTATGGAGATTATCGACAGGCGATGGGGGCGATCGTGCCCGGGTGCTTCAGATTGCCTTGGGTAAGAGCGTCAGAATAGTAGACAAATCCTAAATATTTCCGGACGATTGTTGTAGGGGTACGTATAAACGGTTTGTCAGCCTAATTACTGCCTCGGGGAACACCGAAAACCGTTCTCCCAAATTACCAAAATAGAGAGATTGGCTTGCGTAATTCTACGCAAAGCTCCTTTCTCATATTTTGCCAATCTAATGAATTTTGGTGGTGTCAAACCTTCTAAAAACTGGGTCTTCGGGGTTCGGGGGCAAAAGTGTAGCATTTGATACATTTTTTACGCGTTCCGATCGCTGAAACCCTTGTATATCGTGACATAAGACTAACTTATCACCTTAAACTCAGAAGACCCTAAAAACTTAGGCTTTTGAGGTCTCATCAGTCCATTGGCGTAACATCATCCAGAGCTCAGAGCAAGAATGATGGAAATCTGAGTACAAGTATATAGGTAATCAGTCAACAGAGTAAAAATGCTGAAACATGAAAAAACAATCATCAAATCGATCCAAGCCTTCTGAAGATTCATCAAGTCAACCCAAGCTTCCTTTAGAGACTGTACCAATTTGGCAATTGATAACAGCAGGCAGTTTTGGTTTGAGTTTTGTAACCGTTCTACTATTTATTGCTATTTTCGTCCCAAACCCAACAATTTTTCAGATTTTTGTTTTTCGTGTAATCTTGTCTCTTTCAGCAGGTGGAGTTGGTGCAATAATACCTGGCTTTTTAAATGTGCAGTTTAAAGGATTGGTTCGAGCTGGTGGTGCTTTAGCACTATTTACATTAGTTTATCTATTTAATCCTCCAGAATTGATAACTAAATCAACCTCAGAGCTAATTTCAACCTCAGGGCCAGTTTCAAACACAGCCCCAAAAACGATATTGGAATTGATAGAGGAGTTCAGAGACCTACTTATATCCTGGTATTCGGATAATCCCGAAGTATCAAGAGCAGGTAATACTGAATTTGACAATCCTGATATGGATCCAAGTCTATACAGTAAACTCAACGATCTAGTCCAAAAAATAGACGAACGTTCTATGACATTGAGACAAGATAGTATTGAGCGAGCAAGAGGTGAATTTTATGTAAGTTATTGGTTGGACTTCCAACGTCGTGTTCTCAATAGAAGTGAGCGAAATAAGGCATGTATACGAACCAGTAGCATTTACGCTAAACCGATTAAATCATACGAAGCTTTTTTGAAAAGTGGTGGTAAAGTCAAAACCAGGAGAGATCTCTTTATACTAATTGAACTTGGACATTGGTTAACAAATCGAGATGGCAGTAAAGATGATTACAAGCTTGAACCACATGAAGCTCCTGACAATCCCGATATAGCAGATGGCTACAAAACAGCTTTAAAACTATTGAATTTTGTCAAAAATGAGGATCTAGAACGCCTCGATCTTGAATATGACTACTATGCTAGTAGAGGCTTAATTCATGCCAAAGCTGAGCAGTTTGCCGATGCACTCGCTGATCTTCGTCACGCAAAAGCACTTGAAGTTGAAGGTAGTGAACAACCTGAATTACAGTATAATCTAGCTGCCGCAACTAGTCGCCATGGAAATTACGATGAAGGAATCACCTTGTACGAAGATCTTGTTGATGATGAGGAAAAAGGTTTTGGAGAAATATCACCAGACATTGTATATAGAGACATGGGTTTTAATTACATGATAAATGGAGTCAGGAAAGATGAAAAAGAGGAGACTGGAACTAGTGGAGAATCTGATTATAAGAGTGCATTGATGAAGTTCAACAAAATTGGTATCGAGTCCAGGTATCATGAATCTGCCTCTATCGGTACAATCTTGGCATATAACCAATTAAAAAAACCAGATTCACTCATAAGCCCAGAGTATAAGCATATAAGTAACAACAAAAACAGAGAGGCATTAGACGAATTGCTAGAGGTTGGATTAAAGGAATTGTCTCTTAACTTATTCTTAAGAAGACTCTCACATGGAGCTTTTATCCTTCATGGATTTGAAGAAGATGATCTTCTAGAAATTTTCCATGAAGATTTTTACTGTCCTCCAAATGTACGGAGAATAAATGTAGAATAGATAGAGTCTTAGGTAAGCAGTAGGATGGGGAAATATTGATAATCGATGCCTTGGTTTTAAGACCACTCATTTTGCCCACCTTACAGGTATAGTTTTCCCCTCAACGTCTCGGGAGAAACGCTCTCTGGTATTCTTCGTCGACCGGGTATCCAACCCACTTCTCTTGAGGAGATGTAAGCAGCTCTCATACAGGGAGCAAATGATTAGACTTAATATACTAATATACTTAAATGACGACAGCCCCTAGTGTTTTGTTAAGGATGAAATGAGGTGTTGTCGTGCAGATTGAACTAAATCATGAAACCCAGTATCAGCAACGGTTGTGTTGGGTTTCGCTCCACTCAACACCAACCTACAATTTAGAGTTGACGCTGCACTCGTTTGAAGGGATTATATCAAGCGCAGCTCGCTCAGGCTCAGGAGCAAAAGAACCATCCGGATAGAGAAATAGGGTTACCCGCCCTAGACGAACCGGGCGCTGACAATGGGTGTCCATGACAGTTTTGATCGGTACTGGCATCACACCATTGGGGGGATAAGCCCACCATTCTCCATTACGACAGAAGGGATCGGTATAGCCTTGCTCTGCACACCAGGCCTGACAGATTCTACGAATTGCATCGCCCAGATCGGTGGCGTCGGAGAGGGTCATCTGTAACCGTTCACCCCTGTGATTGTGTTTTAACTTTTATAGTCTGACATATTTAACCTGAGTTTCGGTTAGGCCAAGAGCGAGAAAACTCATAAAACTCAATAGAATCAATAATACTGGCTCCGAATATTGCCGGAGTCTGAGGGGGCAATCTCCCCCTCAGCGGTCTAACCTTGTAGGGGTTTTAAAACACTCCCTTGATTTTGCGAGGATTCAGCGGCTAAGCCCTAAAAAATGCGTTCGCAAAACCCTTGCTGTAAGGGGGTTCTGCGAAACCCCCACAAGATTAGCCCGCTGAGGGGGAGAGGGCTCCCGACGGGCTCCGGCAATATCGGAGCCAGCATTGCTGATTTCATTGCGTTTTATTAAGTTTTCGTGCTCTTGGCTTAACCGAAACTCAGGTTAGACCACACCCTTAGGCTGCCAAGCCAAACTCCTGCATCGCGGGGAGAAAATTGCGATTCTCGTGGCCGGGGCGGCTGAGTTTGATCAGGGCAAAGCGTTGATCGGGGCGGAGGGCTTGCCATTGGTCGAGGGTCAGCGAGCAGTTGAGGGCTTGGGCTTGAGCTTGGACTTGGGCGGGAATCTCCGCTGGGTTCAACCAGGGCGGCGCTGACTCAATGGGTAATGTTTTTGCTGGCTCGCCCGTATGGGCGAGCACGAGGGCTTGAAGAGTGTCTCGGTAGGTGGCGATCGCCGCCGCCGTATCACAGGGCTGATCCACCAGGCGCTGCCGCTCGGCTAGGCTGAAACTATGCCAATGGTTGAGCTTCAACTTCACGCCACAGGTATCCAGCTTGAGCCGCACGCCCATAGGAATGCAGCGGAGTGAGTTGACAAAGTCGGCTTCAAATTGGAACACGCGTCTTTTTCCTGATGTTAAAACTCAACTCTAAAACTCAAACAAGCTCTGGACTGTCACAATCCAGACATCATCGTTAGCATTGCTCTGGTTGATCGCAGGTAACCAGATAAAACCAGGGGTAATGGCAATGCGATCGCTCACTCGATGCCGATAGGCCGCCTCCACATGCCAGACCAGATCGGTATCCGCCAGAGCCGCCCGCGAGCCACCGCTTTTGAGCGATCGCAGGCTGGGCTCTGCCCCCACCAGCACCATACCCAGGTTGCCCGGTTGCCCCAGATCGGGAAAGTTGAGGGCTACAGCCCAGTTCCAAATCGTCGCATCGCCAAAACCCAAGAGCCGACCCTGGGTCAGGCCCACCCAACTGGAGAGGGCAAAGCGATCGCCGGGCTGCACCAGAGCCTGAAACCCGTAGGAATGACTCACCACTGGGGTTGAGGTATTGGTGGCGCTCAGGCTCTGGTCTAGTTGGGCATTGAGGGCAATGGGAATTAAATTAGCCGCAAAGGAGCCCGTGGCGCTGCCGCTACCGCCGAAGCGAAATTCATTCGCGCCATTGTAGGCATGGACATAGGTCAAGCCCAGTTGTACCGTCTCCGTAGGCGCAAACGTGAGCTGCCCCAACAGCGAATAGTTGCCGTTAAAAATGCCGCTGCCCGCTTCGCCCGCCTCATTGGCGAGGTAGCCCAGATCCAGCTCCAAGACATCACTGAATTGGTGGTTGAGTCCGGCCCCGATGCCATCGCCGCCGATGCCATAGATCGGGTTGCGCTGGCCAAAGCGCGAGAGAGCACCCCGGCCCCCGTCTTGATCATCCAGAAAGGGATTGAGGGTTTCGGCATAGTGGAAGTGAGAAGCGCCATTGGCATAGAGGCTTAAATGGGTGCGATCGCCCAGGGGAAAGTCATAGGCCAGCAGATCCAGATACACCCCATTAGTGTTTTCGCTCACGCGGGAGCTGTCAATGGCCAGGCGACCGTCGTTGCTATGGAGCAGGTTGGCGGGGTCATCACCCCCAGTGTCACCCCCCGAAACCAAGATGGGCACCGGGTTGCCGCCGGCCAGACGGGTGCGGAGGCGATCGCGCCCCGTAAAGCTGGTAGTCAGTTCAATCCAAGTGCGGTGCTGCACCACGGGCTCATTACCAATATTGGCCGTGGCACGGGTAATATTTTTAATCGCCTTGCCCCCCAACTCGTCGCTAATGGCAAAGACCACCTGACCCCGCAGTTGGGTAGTGGTGGAAAACTGGCTGGCTTCGAGTTCCTGCAGACGTGCTGTGACCGCATCGGTGCGACCGCGTAAAATTGCCAACTCGGTCTGGAACTCGCGGGTGAGCTGCTCCATCGTTTGCAGATCTTCAGTCGTCACCAAATTGCCGGAGGCTTGGGCAATCCAGCGCTCTAGCTCGGTGAAGCAGGCATTTAAACCCGCCGCAAACTCGTAGCGGGAGAGGGAGCGATCGCCCCGGAACAGCCCATTGGGATACCCCTGGAGACAGCCATAGCGATCAGCCAGTTGAATCACTGCTTCAGCCGCCCAATCTTGGGGAAAGACATCGCGGAACTGGCTAGCGGGAGGGTCAATCCCCTGAGCCAAAGCCGGCGGAGTGATGAAGGACGTCAGGGCAAGTAGAGGGGCAAGAAGGCTGAACTTAAGCGGCATGAACTTAAGTGGCATCAGAGCGTGCGGGGAGAGTCATAAGTAACAAGTCAAAAGTAACAAGTTTTGGGTCAATGACGTTCCGCCTGCCTGTCTTGTCTACACTTTAAAGGGCCAGGATAGTGATATCACGCCAGCGCCGCATCATGACCGCAATGTTCTCAAGCCCAATGCACCCAGACCGAGCCATCGCCACCTTTGGTGCGGGTTGCTTTTGGCACACCGAAGCCGCCTTTCAAGACCTGCCGGGGGTACTGAAAACCTCAGTGGGCTATATGGGCGGGCATTTTCCCAACCCCTGTTATTTGGATGTGCTCTCCCGGATTACCGGCCATGCCGAAGTCGCTCAGCTGGAATACAATCCCCAGCAGATCAGCTACGCTCAACTGCTAGAGCGCTTCTGGGCCATTCATGACCCCACCAGCCTCAACCGTCAAGGGGCCGATCGCGGCGAACAATACCGCTCGGTGATTTTCTACCACAATGCTGAGCAGGAGCAGTTGGCTCGTCAGGCCAAGCACCAGTTAGATCGGTCCGGAGCGTATGAGCGGGCGATCGTTACGGAAATTAAACCGGCGACAGCCTATTACCGGGCCACCGACGAGCATCAACAATATTTTGCTCGGCAGCGCCGCCATCCAGAGAGGACGCAGGCATAATTAAGCAGGACAACGCAGACTTGCCCCCGTCGTCAAACTTTCCACAATCACCATGAGCCAAACTGCAACCACTAGCCCGGAACCCACCCAGCCCCTGCGCATTGAAGAGCGCCCTTGGGGAACCGTTGCTGTTCTTGAAGAAGGGCCCACCTACCGCATCAATCGCATTGCGATCAATCCTGGAGCCCATATCAGCACCCAACTCCATTACCACCGTAGTGAACATTGGATCGTGGTGGCGGGGACGGCGAAGGTCATCTTCAACGGCGAGGAGCAACTTCTAATGCAGAAGCAATCCACCTATGTACCGATGAACACGACCCATCGGGTGGAGAATCCGGGGGTCATTCCGTTGGTGATGATCGAGATTCAGAATGGGCAATATCTGGGAGATGAGGATATTATTCGTCTGCCGGAGGAGTCGGAGAAGCGTTGACGATTGATGCTCAATCAACGTTGGCGGACGCTGGCATCTGTGCCGGGTGAACATTGCCCACCCGGTACCTGCACCTCAAAATAAGTTGTGAATTTTAGGATGAAGATTAAAATTGGCTCTCTCGCGGCGATCGCCCTCTGCACATTCGGCTTATCGGGCTGCTTTGTCTTTGATAAGCTCCCCTTCAAAGACTCTGAACTGCAAAATTTATCGGAAACCGTCTTTGCCGATGAGCTGCTCGACATCGCCCAAGACGATCTCCCGGAGGAAGCTCGCGAGGTGCTGGGAGATATTTTTGATGAGAACTCAGATCATTTGACATACACTGTCTCAGAGAATCTGGTTCTCTCCTTCGAGAAGCAAGAGATGGGCTGGCATCCCCTCGTTTTCATGAAGAATGATAACCATTTTATGGCTTGCGAGATCATCGCCGATGATGAAGTTGAACCGCCGGCAGGGGTGACGTTGACCCCACCGCTGGAAGATGATGTTATCGATCCAGACGGGGAGACGTTAACAGACCCGATTAAAGAGGCGATTGGCGATTCAGCAGAGCGGGATTCGACGGATTCTTTCCCCCCCACGATCGTATCGGGAACTAAAGCAGGGATGCGGGATTTTGTCTTGGATCTGGTGTCTTCTAAACCCAAAGTGTGTGTGGCGGTGCCGATTGAGGCGATCAGTGAGTCTTTCCCTGCCAGTGAATAATTGAGTTAAGCATCTCAGAAACTCATCTTGCCTAGGCAGCGCAGACCCGGAACCCACCCCGGTCGTCGCTACGCGAGACCGCCCCTCCCGAGAGGGGAAATCTCGCCCACACGATGCACCCTACATCTAGAACCGAGATCCCCCCTTCCCCCCTTTCTAAGCTAATCCTGTAGGGGTTTTAAATCACTCCCTTGATTTTGCTAGGATTCAGCGGCTAAGCCCTAAAAAAGGCGTTCGCAAAACCCTTGCTGTAAGGGGGGTCTGCGAAACCCCTACAAGGTTAGCTTTCTAAGGGAGGTGACGCCGCAAGCGGCTGGGATATTTAGTTTGAGCAGAATTTAACATTAAAACCCCCTTACCAAGGGGGTCGGCGCAGCCGGGGGGATCTCGCTCGCTTTGGGGCAAACCGACCGATAGAAAATGGGTTGCCGGATGTATTGAACTAACGCAGGGCAGGGAAACCCAGCCCCTACAGTAATGTCGTCAAACCTGCGGCACCTGCTGGGTAATGCAATGCACCGATCCGCCGCCCTCGGCTAGAATCACCCCCGGCACCCCCACCACCTCGCGCTCGGGAAACACCTCCTGCAAGATCGCCAACGGTTCATCATCTTCCGCCGGGTCTTCAGCAATCGGTACAATCACGCCGCCATTAACCAGATAAAAGCCCATATGCACCACTGTGCCGAGGGGCATTTCAATGATTTCAAAGCGGCGGCCTTGGGCATCAGTGGCGGCACTCATGCGGGCCTTGGCATCCTGACAAATGGCAAAATTGGCATCACTGCGATCGTCGGTAGTGTAGAGCAGCACAACCCCCGGTTCTACATAAGCCGCCAAGCCATCCACATGACCATCGGTCACGGGGTCGGGGACTAAACCGTTGCCGAGCCAGATGGTTTTTTCGGCGGCGAAATAGTCCCGGAACACCGCTTCCACATCAGCCTTCGTCCAGCCCGGATTGCGATTGGGGTGCAGGAGACATTGCTCGGTGGTGATGATTGTGCCCTCGCCATCATGGATAATGCCACCGCCTTCCATGATCAGGTCGCTCGGATACATTGCCCAACCCAGTTCGGCACTGAGGCGAGCTTTGAGTAGGGCATCATCGCTGTAGGGCGGGAATTTGGCACCCCAGCCGTTGAAGGTGACGCCCGCCACCCGGCGCTCACCGGTTTGCGGGTTGACCAAGACGATTGGCCCCGTGTCTCGTGACCAGCCATCATTGAGGGGAAATTCGATTTGTTCAATGTCCGAGTTGAGCAGGCGGCGGGCAACGGCGCGATCGCCCGGATCAACCACCATCAGCACCGGCTCAAATTCGCTGACTGCATTTGCCGTCGCCGCCCATTCCCGTTGGGCATCCCGCAGGCCATAGTCCGCCCAGTTTTGCTCCGGCACAAAGGCCATGATCGTATATTCATGGGCTGTTTCTTCGGCGGGGAAGTAAAAACCGTCTTGGCGGGGGGTGGTGCTGTGGAGCATCTGTACTCCGGTTGCGGTATAGTTGGGCATAGCGTTGCGGTTGGCTTGGGCGCTACAGCCCCAATTCCCGAGGGTCAGGGCGGCGGCGCTGAGGCTGGCTTGGGTCAAAAATTGGCGACGGTGCATGGGCTGAGTTTGGTATCGTAGGCTGGTTTGGGCATTCAACAAGGAGGCAGGGTGGCGACCATTTTGACCACAATCAATATGAAAGGCGGTGTGGGGAAAACCACGCTCACGGTGAACCTGGCAACCTGCCTAGCACAAAAGCACCAAAAACGGGTGTTGGTGGTCGATCTGGACTCGCAAATTAGTGCCACCTTGAGTGTACTCGCTCCCCATGATTTTGCCCGCCTGCGCCGGGGGCGACGGACAATTAGCTATCTGATCGATAAAGTGATTCGCCCTTACATTGTGCGCAAGTTTGGTACAACCGATATGATTCTGCCCGAAGTTTGTGGGATTAAAGGGCTGGATTTACTGCCGGGCAATATCGAGCTTTACGATGAATATACGGTGGCAGAGGTGCTCTATAAGCAAACCCAAAACACCACGGAAAAAACAAAATTTAGTGAGATCTGGCAGCAATTTGAGCAAGAGCTAGTCAGCTCTATTTTAGCCCCAGTGAGCGATCGCTATGACTATATCTTAATTGACTGTGCGCCAGGCTATAACCTGCTCACCCGCAGTGCGATTGTGGCGAGCGATCGCTATCTTATCCCCGCCCGACCCGAGCCCCTTTCCCTCGTCGGTATTCAGCTCCTACAGCAACGTATTCAAAAACTCAAAAATCAATACAATCCGCCGTTAAGCTTAGATCTATTAGGGATTGTCTTTATTCTCTCCGGTGGGGTTCTCAGTGGTCGTTATTACAACCAAGTGATGCAACGAATCAAGCAAGATTTTACCCCCCAAGAGGTTTTTGACACCAGCATCCCCATGGATGTGAATGTGGCCAAAGCTGTGGACAGTTTTACCCCTGTCGTCCTGAGCACCCCTAATTCATCAGGTTCTAAGGCATTTGTAAAGCTCACAGCTGAGTTTTTAGGGAAGTTAAGGGGTGATCTTTGGTAGAGGTGATCCTTGGTAGAGATGGAAGAGCAATCGCAAAACTTTTATGAAAAACATTATTGTGGTTGGATATCCCAAAAGTGGCAATACTTGGCTGAGAGGTGTCGTAGCCGATTTGGTGGGTTGCCCGACAGCCGGATTTCTGGGCAATGCCAATCGTCTTCTTGAAGATAATCCAGAAATGACTGAAGAATTTCGCTGCTTTAAATCTCACCTTCAGCTTCATGAATTAAAGCTCGACCGAGCGAATAAGAATGGGGAAAACCATGTAATATATGCCATCAGAGATCCCAGAGATGTTGCAATATCAGGAGCACATTATTTTCAATTCCATCGCTTGCCCTGGCTCCAAGAACACCTCAATAAACTATGGCAAGGTCACATCCTATATAGAGCTATTTATCCCATGGTTTCTTCAGAAGAATTCCGTATCAACCAGATGATTGAAGCAGTTTTATATGGTTCTAGAGATGTTCACCGGTATTGTTGCACATCTTGGCAGTTACACTATCAGCCGTTCATGGAAGCAGGACATTTATTTGTAAGATATGAGGATATGCTTGAGAATCCCAAGAATGAGTGTAAGAGGATATTGAATTACTTGAATCTAGATAGAACGGACGCTCTTATCGAGCAAGTTATAGACCAAAATTCGTTTGCGAGAAAGAGAAAAGCTTTTTTAAAGAAGGGGAAAAGATGGAATGTAAAATTCTTAAGAAGCGGTACGCAGGGACAATGGCGAAATAAGTTGTCTCATTCGCAAAAAATCAGATTCATAGACCTTTTATTCAATGATCTTAAAAAGCTATCGTATGTCACCGATGAAGACTCTCGAAGGTTCAACTCTCTTGATCGTTTTTGGTGTCTTCCCAGAGTTCATAAATGATCAATATCTAATCAATAGTTAGATCTTAATCTTCTACTCTTCTAGTAGGATAATTATCCCTAGCGTCAGGTTCTTAAACAGCGAGCGCGATTATGCTGCCAGAGAGTGACG
>JBCDEB010000148.1:0-17986 GCA_039180005.1 Cyanobacteria bacterium P01_G01_bin.54
CCGCGCTACAGGATATTGAGAGCAGAAACCCGTAGCGCAGGTGGTCAGTGAGCTTGTCGAATCTGCGTCCCGCCTGCCCGAGGAATAATCAGTAGTTTATCCCTCCCTATACTTTGCGGATTCAGTATGAGGTGGAGATTTCAGTGCTCCCGAGGAAGGCCATCGCTTCGCTTAACCGAAACTCAGGTTAAAAAAATAGAGTCGGGGTTAGCCGACTCTAAGGGAGACATTAACTGACAGGCGTCAGTGCCATGACGTGGTTACACAAAGGCGGCCATCTTCACATCGCTGGTGGTCAGGATGTTTTGTAACTCTTCTGAATCGACGGTTTCTTTTTCGACCAGCATCTTCGCCAGTTGGTCAAGAATATGACGATTCTCATTGAGTACCTGGGTGGCCCGTTCGTAGGCTTGATCCACGAGGGTGCGGACTTCCTCATCGATCAAGGCCGCTGTTTCATCCGAGAAGTCGCGATCGGAGGCAATATCGCGTCCCAGGAAGACGTTTCCAGACTGACGACCCAAGGCCACCGGGCCGAGCTGCTCGCTCATGCCAAAGCGCGTTACCATTTGGCGCGCCACACGGGCCACCTGCTGGAGGTCATTAGAGGCGCCCGTGGTCACTTCTTCGGTGCCAAAGATAATCTCTTCGGCCACGCGACCGCCGAGAGCTACCGCCATTTGATTTTGCAAATAGGCGCGGGAGTAGAGGCCCGAGTCCATCCGGTCTTCGCTGGGGGTGAACCAGGTCAAGCCGCCCGCGCGACCGCGGGGAATGATGCTGATCTTCTGCACCGGATCATAGTCTGGCATCAAGGCACCGACCAAAGCATGGCCGGCTTCGTGGTAAGCCACCAGGACTTTGCGCTTGTCGCTCATGACGCGGTCTTTCTTTTCGGGGCCGGCGAGGACGCGATCGATTGCATCGTTGACCTCATCCATGGAGATCTCGGTGAGGTTACGACGGGCGGCCAGGATCGCTGCTTCGTTGAGCAGGTTGGAGAGATCTGCGCCAGTGAAACCGGGGGTGCGACGGGCAATCTTATCGAGGTTGACATCTTTGCTCAGGGTCTTGCCCCGGGCATGGACGTGGAGGATTTCTTGACGACCTGCATAGTCGGGGCGATCGACAACCACCTGGCGATCAAAGCGACCGGGACGCAAGAGCGCGGCGTCCAAAACGTCGGGGCGGTTGGTCGCCGCAATAATAATGATGCCAGTGTTGCCCTCAAAACCATCCATTTCGGTGAGCAGTTGGTTGAGGGTCTGTTCCCGTTCATCGTTGCCGCCGCCGAGACCGGCACCCCGGCTGCGACCCACGGCATCAATCTCATCAATGAAGACGATACAAGGGGCATTGCTTTTGGCTTGCTCGAAGAGGTCACGGACGCGGGAGGCCCCGACACCGACGAACATCTCGACAAATTCCGAACCAGAAATACTAAAGAAGGGCACACCCGCTTCCCCGGCAACGGCACGGGCGAGGAGGGTTTTACCCGTTCCCGGCGGGCCCACGAGCAGTACCCCTTTGGGAATCTTGGCTCCGATCGCGGTGAAACGATCGGCATTTTTCAGGAAGTCCACCACTTCAGTTAGCTCTAGTTTGGCCTGCTCAATCCCCGCCACATCACCAAAGGTGACTTGGGTTTGGGGCTCCATTTGTACCCGTGCTTTCGACTTGCCAAAGTTCATGGCCTGAGAGCCGGGGCCATTCGAGGCGCGGCGCAGCAGAAAGAACAAGCCCACGAGCAACAACGCCGGGACAAAGAGGCTACTGAGAATGCGGAACCAGAAGCCGTCATCCTTGGGCTGCTGGATAGCAATATCGACGTTGTTCTCTTCCAGGATGGAAATCAACTCATCGTCCTTGGGGAGGTTGACGAGAATCTGGCTGCCGTCTTGGGCGGTGGCCAGGGCTTCGGAGAGATCATTGGAGATCTTGACCGTTTCGATTTTGCCACTGTTGACTTCCTGGATGAAGCGGCTGTATTTCCAGGTGTCCCGGGTCTCACGGGGACTATCGAGAAAGGCTGAACCCAAGGCCAGGACAACAATGATGAGCAGGACGTATAAGCCCCAATTCCGCCATTTCTTGTTCTTACTGTTGCTCACGCGTTTGAACTCCTAATGAATCAAATCAGCTAAAAATGAGGACGAGAAAATCAATTCCGGATCATTATATTAATAGATGTTAACGTTTCTCAGGAAAGCTTGACTAGGTGCTCCGGGTAATTCATAGTCGTACACCATCATCTGGAGACGCCCTAGCAGAACCGCTCCATTGGGGCTGTAGGGGCTGGGTTTCCCTGCCCTGCGTCAGTCTGCTCTCTCTAGCAACCCACCATTCAGGGTCTGGATTGTCCTTAAGGCGCGATGATCTGCGCCACGGCGATCGCCAGCTCAGGAAATGCCACCGGATGAATCTCACCCGCCGTCAGGGTCATCTTCGAGCCGTATTCGCCCGCTTGGGGATCACGAAAGACAATCAGCTCCCGTCGTGCCAGGTTGACCAGCCAATATTCAGCAATGCCCGCCTCAGCATAGATGCGATATTTGAGGGTTTGATCTTTAGTGAGGCTGCTCTGGGAATATTCGATCACCCAGAAAATATTCTCGGCGTAGGGATGGTGTTGGAGGTATTCACGCCCGAGGCGCTGGACGATCGCAACGTCGGGCTCAGGCTCTGAATCATTCGGTAAGGTGACAGGTTTGGCGTGGCGAACGAGAGCCCGATCGCCGAGCAACCGTGCTAGATAATCACCGGCTTCAGAACTGAAATAGGCATGGGGTTCACCTTCGGGGGACATTTCGACAATTTCTCCATTGAGCAGTTCCACCGCGCGATCATCGAGCAGACCCGTTTGCACGAGTTGGTGATAATCAGCGATCGTCCATTTGGCAAGGGTTACGGTCATGGGTTTGAAGATTAGGGCTGGGGAATGGCGCGTTGATGACTTGTGCCGTTCACGCCCTGCACCCTATTTCTAGACCCCAGATCCCCCCTGCCCCCCTTAGTAAGGGGGGAGGCGTAGCCGGGGGGATCTCGCAAGCCACGCGATTGGGTACAAGAGCGGAAGTCTTGTCGTTCTCAAATGCTATCGTATCCAAAGCACACCTGATCTCTCTACATCATCATGACCGCTCAACGCTGGGCCAATGTGCTTGTGGATTGTCCCGGCATTGAAGATGTCCTCACCTATGTCGTTCCCAACGATTTAACGGTGCAGGTGGGGGATGTTGTGCAAGTGCCCGTGGGCTCACGCACGGTGGGCGGCATTGTGGTTAGGCAGTTGCGTGAATTGCCAGAGCAGTTGGGCCGTGTGAGAATGCGGGCGATCGCCGCCATCGTCGCGCCGCAGTTTCTCCCTGCCGCCTATCTCCATTGGCTGGGGCAGATTGCGGACTATTACTGTGCGCCCCTGATTCGGGTGGTGCAAACGGCGCTACCGACGGGTTTGTTGCAGCGATCGCAACACCGCATTCGACTCCGTCCTAACTTCATCCCCCCAGGCTGGGAGGTCTTCTGCTCCCCTGAGGCGCAACACCTCCTCGCCTATCTGCAACAAAATCTGCGCGAGGGCTACACATCCAAACATCTCCAAAAAAAAATTCCGCAGTTTAAACGCGCCCGACAAGAACTCCAGAAGCGAGATTGGCTGCTGCAAGACTATGTGATCCCTAAGCCGCCCAGTCCCCAGCGCCAACAGGCGGTGACGCTGCTAAGCCTTGAGTCAGCAACTGACCTCACCCCACGACAGCAGGAAATTTTGCAATGTTTGCACCGCCAGAATGGACAGCAATGGCTGCAAGACTTTCTGAAATTAGCAAAAACCACAAAAGCCACCCTTGAGCGCCTGGAAACGAAGGGCTGTGTGGTGATTACCCGCGAAGAGCGCTTACGTCTAGGAGAGACCGGTGCAGTGACGACCGACGAGACCAAGACCCTGACCCCAGCGCAAGCGCAAGCGGTTGCGCAAATTAATCACATCACTGGTTCAGCCCGCTTGCTGCTCCATGGTGTGACGGGCTCGGGCAAAACCGAAGTTTATTTGCAAGCGATCGCCCCCCGCTTGGCCCAGGGTCAATCCGCCCTCGTCCTCGTGCCAGAAATTGGTCTCACGCCCCAGTTGACCGATCGCTTTCGGGCTCGGTTTGGCGATCGCGTCCGGGTCTACCATAGCGAGCTTTCGGTGGGGGAGCGCTACGACAGTTGGCGATTGGCCCTGACCGAGGAGCCCCAGGTGGTGATTGGCACGCGATCGGCGGTGTTTGTCCCTCTGCCCAACTTGGGGTTAATTGTGCTGGACGAGGAGCATGATTCCAGTTTTAAAGAGAGCCAACGGGCCCCCACCTACCATGCCCGCACCGTTGCCCAATGGCGCTCTGTGCAGGAGGATTGCCCGCTGGTGCTGGGCTCAGCCACCCCTGCCCTGGAAACCTGGCAACAAGCCCAAGACGCACAGGTGCAATACCTTACTCTGCCTCAACGGATTGCCCAGCGCCCCCTGCCCGAGGTGGCGGTCGTGGATATGCGGCGGGAACTCCAGCAGGGCAACCGTTCCATGTTTAGTGAAGCACTGCAGGGTAAATTGACATCTCTGCGCGATCGCCGCGAACGGGCAATTCTCTTCATCCCTCGGCGGGGTCACAGTACATTTGTACAATGCCGCAGTTGTGGCTTTGTGCTCGAATGCCCCCATTGTGATGTCTCGCTCTCCTATCATCATGGCCAAACCACGTCGCTACTGCGCTGTCACTATTGCAACCATGTGATGCGTCAGCCACGCCTCTGCCCAGACTGCTATTCACCCTACCTCAAGTTTTTTGGCACGGGCACCCAGCAGGTGGAGCAAGCGCTGCAGCAGCAGTTCCCGGACTTACGGGTGCTGCGGTTTGACAGTGATACCACTCGCCGCAAGGGCGCACACCGCGAGCGGTTGGCCCAGTTTGCCCAGGGCGAGGTAGATGTGTTGGTGGGCACCCAGATGCTCACCAAGGGCATTGACATTGCTGAGGTGACGCTGGTGGGGATTTTGGCAGCGGATGGGCTGTTGAAGATGGCGAATTATCGGGCGGGGGAACGGGCCTTTCAGACCCTGACCCAGGTGGCAGGTCGTGCGGGGCGGGGCGATCGCCCCGGTCGTGTCATTTTGCAAACCTACGACCCTGAGCATCCGTTGATTGCAGCAATTCGCAACCATGACTATTTGCAGTTATGTCAGGTTACGCTTCCGGAACGGCGATCGGGGGGCTGGCCGCCCTATCAGCGTTTGGTCTTGTTGCGTGTCACGGGCCTGGAAGAATCAGAGGTGGAACAGGCGGCGGGTGTACTCGCTCAGGGGGCAAGAACGCTACTGCCGGAAACCTGTGAAGTGCTAGCGCCCACCCCTGCCCCGATCGTGCGGATTAATCGTCGCTATCGTTGGCAAGTTTTGTTGAAATTGCCATTGAACGAGAAATTACTGGATTTAGCACGGCTCTATGATCTTTGTCCGCAGTCGGTGAGTTTGCTGATCGATGTTGATCCGCTTGAGGTGGGGTGAAAATTATTGATGATCCGATCAAGAAAAAAGGTGATCCGTCTGTTAGTTTGGACTTATTGATAAAGTTTTTGCTTAATTTGGGTTTGTCGGCTCAGGACGTTGGTCAAGTAATCGGCGGTTGCTGAATGACTTTAACCGCCCTAGCTGTTCCACCCTTGGGAAATGGCGCTCACCTCACACGCCCCGAATTTGAGCGGTGCTATCTCGCCATGCCCCAGGTCAAAAAAGTCAACTGCTCTAAGGGGTTGTCTACCTGTCTTCCCCCGTCCACCTGACTCAACTCACGGCGGCCTTTCTCCATGACCTGGGGCTCTCGTCCATCATTGGGGCAAAGACATTGCCGAGTGCAGTATCGACGATCTTCCTGTAGTCGGCCCAAAGTACTGCATAGCAGTAGATGGGGGGGCTGTCGGGACTTGACAAACCGAGTAATTTCGATGATTATCGAAATATGACGACTGATCCAGCGATCGACACCATTGCCACAGCCTTTGCCGCGTTAGGACAACCCACACGGCTCAAGATTGTCCGGCTCCTGTTGTCGGCACACCCTCAGGGGTTGCCCGCTGGCGAAATCCAGAAGGAACTTGGGTTGGCGGCTTCAACCCTCTCGCACCATTTGGATAAGCTGCGTCAGGTTGGCATCATCTCAGCCGTTAAAGATCGCCAATGGATTTGGTATAGTGCCGAATCGAAGGCCCTGCGCAGCTTGATTGATTTCTTATTTGAGGAATGCTGTACCCGCAATCAGGTGATTAATCCGGCAGAGATTCCGACCCTGGCGATCGCCGCTCCAGACAACCCCTGCTGTGATTAAGGCGTCGCTGTATTTTTTTGCACTTTATTTCGATAATTCTCGAAACATAAAAAATAATCTTTGGAGGCAAAATCCATGACATTCAAAACTCATATCGCCCTGCGTGTTGCTGATCTCGGGCGTTCCGTGGCGTTTTATCGGCAGATGTTTCAAATTGAGCCCATCAAATACAAAGCCGACTATGCCAAATTCAACGTTGAAAATCCGGAGATTAACCTGACCCTGAATCTGCGAGATGGCACGTTAAGCCAGCGGGGGACGCTTTCCCATTTGGGGATTCAGGTTGAGGCGATTGATGATGTGAAAGATGCGATCGCCCGGTTTAAAGCCGCCGGACTCGAGCTTCTCGAAGAGCGCCACAGTGAATGTTGCTATGCACGCATGGATAAGGCCTGGGTCACCGACCCTGATGGCAACCGCTGGGAAGTCTTTGCGCTAGCAGTTGAAGACTTGACCCCGGAAGAGAATCTCCAAACAGATGCTGTGTCGACGTCAGCAACGGCAGGCTGCTGTGGTTAGCCATAATTATTGCTCCAAGCCGATTTGGCGATGGGCGTTTTCACCCTGAGGATTCGGTTGGGAACCCCGGTGTGGCAGCGCTTGAGCCCTGAGATATATAAGCGATCGGTGTTGATTCTGCTGATTGGGTTGGGGGTAAGTTTGAGCAGCCAGGTGATCGCTGCACTGGCTTGACGCTTAATTACAGACTTGCACAACTGTGATTTTGGGTATTGGATGTTAGATTTCGAATCTGTTTTGGGTACGCTGCTGTATAGGTGGATAGCCTCCATATTTCATTGGAGAGGATGGTAAAGAATGATTCGATTTTGGCGGGTGGCGATCGCGTTTTTCCTGGGTTTGGGTCTGGTTCTCTCTCTGGGGCTGAAAGCCTGGAGCTGTTCTGTTTATCATCCGGCTTTAACCCATGTCGGAATAATCAGCCGTGGGCAGATGGCCTATCACCTCGAAAACGACAAATTCGCGGATAAAATTCTAGATTTAGAACTCGGCATTGATCCGGATCAAGAAGAGTTTTTTGGGGTTCCGCTTGAACTTGATATGCAGCTTGAAGATGATATTGTGCTGGCGACTTCAGTGTACAAAAAAACAGCCGAGCGATGCACGCTCTACCTGAGCGATCGGCTACCGTTTTTGCGTTGGTTGGGGCCGTCTTGTCCGCCGAAAAAAGGTGTACTTTGTCTGGAACACAAGCCAGTTGTGGGCTATACCAGCGTAACGTTTCAGGAGGAATTAAAGCCGGGACAATCTCCAGATGACGTTGGCTTTCATTCTGGGATCTGCGTCAATTCCGTACTGGGCAATATAGTGACCGTTAACCGCCAGAGTGGCGAAATTGATTGTGGTTTTCAAAGTGAGCTAATGGAGTGAAATTGATTGTGGCTTTCAAGCCATACTAGTATTGGGGGCGAGCGCTCCTACTGTGCTAGCTAATCATCCAATAACTCAGGCGGATATTGATCAGGAGTCTTTGCAATGGAAATTCCCAATGAGACCACGTTGGTGGCGATCGCAGAAGCGGAGACGCCTGAGAACTTGGAAACGGTTGATGATATTGAACGTTTTCTAGCAAGCCTTTAGGGACTTACACTTTAAGCAAGAACATGTGCTCGTCCTTCGACGCCGCTCAGTGCCCAGAGAGGGTCGGTTGAATTGAAAGCGTTGGGCGTATGTCACAGGCTAAAATCAAAACACCCCCTCCCTGAGTGCTATGCCTGAGCAAACCCAACTCGATCGCATTGAGCAACTCCTCACGCAAACTGTGGAGGTGGTGAACAGCAACGCCCGCGCCATTGATAGAACGGCTGAACTTGTTGAGGGCAACAGCAGCCGCCTAGACCGCATCGAAACCCTTGTTACCGACAATGCCCAAGCCATTGAACGCAATGCCCAAGCCATTGAACGCAATGCCCAAGCCATTGAACGCAATGCCCAAGCCATTGAGCGTAATGCTCAAGCCATTGAACGCAATGCTCAGGGAATTGCCAACAACGCCGGACTAATCCAGCAAAATGCCCAAGCTATCCAGCAGGGACGCGAGCGTACGGATAGCATCATTTTTGAAACCCAGCGGCTTATTAATGGGGTGGGCGAGAAGGTCGATCGCGCCGATGCCGTATCCCAACAAAATCATGCGGCAATCCAAACTCTAATGCGCATGATGCAGGCCATACAGTCTGATATCGTGCGTTTGCAATCTGATATTCTGCGCGTTCAGGTCGATGTGAGGGGACTGCAAATCGAGAACCAGCGCATTCTCCGGCATTTATTTGGTGATGGGGAAGGCCGAGACGATTAACCCATGGCTCACCCATCAGGATTGAGTTGTGAAGGGGGATCGCTTAGCAAGGTGCTCTCGGAGCTTGTCGTGGTAGAAGCGATAGCTGCCGCCTGTGCGTTTGAGGATGTTAACGGTAGTTTCTTCGCTTGCCAGGTTGAGGAAGGCGGCGTAGTTCCAGGGGCTATGGTGGTTGAGGGTGAGGGTGATGCGAAGGGCAAGGTGGCGTATGAGATTAGGGCTGCCGCTGCCCAAGAAACCTACTGTAAATCCTATCCAAATACTCTGGGTAAATAGTTCTAAAATACCAATTTGCAACCCTGGAACTAAGTTGAATAGAGTAAAGATCGCAAGGAAAAGTGAGGTGATCAGGATGATTATAAGGCTATTTCTTTTGGACATTTCTAAGATACACTGATTCGGTTTTTCTCGAACTTTCAATTTGGTTTTTATCGCCTCAATGAACTCGACAATTAGTCCTAGAATTAATCCTAAGATTAATCCTAAAAATGTATTAAAAATTAACCCGATCATCAGCCCAGTAATCAGCCATCTAATCAGTTCTTTTGGCCCGAAAATTAGCTCTTTTCTGATGCCATTCTGGATTCCAAGCCAAGATAAATCTAAGGACTCAGTGATTTCTATTTTCTCAATTGGTTCTCCAATCAGCCCGATCATCAGCCCTTTTAGTCCGAAAATCAGTCCGAAAACTAGCCCTTCATTCAGCCCTACATTCAGCCCAAAAATTAGCCCGATCATCAGTGCTTCATTGATACCACGCTGAAGTCCAGACAACGATGGATTAAAGGAATTAGTATGTTTTATGTTATGTATAAATCCTTCACTCAGCCCACAGATTAGCCCGACACTTAGCCCGAAAATTAACCTTTCAATCAGCCTGACATTCAGCCCGATCATCAGCCCAAAAATTAGCCCAAAAATTAGCCCAAAAATTAGCCTGACAATCAGGCGATACAGATGGCGTTTTCGCTGACTCATCAACCAAGTGGGTTGCAAATGCTCAATCAAGAACTCTCGCTGACCATGCCGTTCCATCTGGGTAGCCATAAATGTCAGGTACTGTCTTGCTCGGGGATATTGATGCTGAACTTTGGGTAAGGTTTTGGTGAGGAAATCGTCAAAGATTCTGGCTTGGCAAGTGGCGAAGTGAGTTGGGGCATCAGCGGTGGTGTTGGGGGTGGGAAGTTGGCCCGGTTGGTGGTAGTGTTGCCAGGGGTAGGTTTGGGGTAGGATGTTGAGGATCATCGGGGTGCGCATCAGTGCACCGAAGCCAGTGGGGTCAGCGTGGAGCCAGGGGGTGAGGTGGGGGGCTTTGCGCAGTTCTAGGTATTGCTCAACTTGTTCATCGGGCAGTGCTAGCAAGCGGATCGCGCCTTCAAAATCGAGTTCGTTTTTGCATTTGTCGTAGTCTTGAATGCGGGAGCAGACGACCAGGACGGGTTGTTGGTATTTGCGGTTATCGCGTTGCAGTTCATTAATTGCTGCGATCGCCTCCTCAGAGAGTGCATCACCCAATTCATCCAAGCCATCGAGCAGGGGCAGAATCTGGTTATTGCCTTTCTCTAGCCATTGCCAGCAGACCTTTTTGTCGAGGCTATACCGAGCATTGAGCTGATCCACCAGCCATTCCATGAGGGTGAGGTTGGGTCGCCAAGTGGAGAGTTCAAAAACGACGGGGACAGGGGCGTCTTGATTTTGCTGGGCTGCTTCAACCAAGACGGCGGCTAAGCGCAGCAGCTCAGTGGTCTTACCACTGCCGGGTTCGCCGAGGATCAACAGTTGCTGCTGGGCTTCGGTGAAGACGTCATGGATGGGTTTATCAGGGGCAACCCTGACCCGCGCTTGGGTCTTGAGGTTTTCGGTTTCGCGGGGTTGCTGGAGGAGGTCAAGGGGTTTGCGGGGTGGCCCGGCGAGGCGATCGCTCTCATCTTGGAGCGGGGGGTTGGCTTGAATGTTGTGGTGAAAGGCTTGGTTGAGGCGCGTTTGAATTTCCTCGGCAATAGCGTTGGCAAACTTGGCTTTGAGGGAGTTGGGGTCTGGGGGTGTGGTTGAAGTGGGGGAGGGGGAAGGTGCGTTGTTATTAACAATAAAATCCCCTTCAACATTTCCCACAACGCCGCTGACTGGGGCGTTAAAGTCTTGTTTGACCTTGGGATGATCCGCTGCCATTTACGGGTTGAACACAGTACTGCTACTTTGATACACCAAATTGTGACACACTGCGTCATGAATTGAGCTGGACACACTATTGCCTGCTCTTGTACGTCGAAACCCCACAAGCTCGCCAGTGGTATGCCCAAGAAGCCGCCGCCCAAAACCAGAGTACCCGTTTCCTAGATGGAGAGGGTTGTGTTGGGTTTTGCTTCGCGCAACCCAACCTACAGTATCAAGCTAGTCTTAACTATTTTTAAAAAGTCGCAAATTTATTCATCGGCATAAAACCGATAAAACAAATAAGCATCCTCAAAGGGATGATCATCGGTGATGTGATGAATGATGCCGCGATCGCCCAACATCCGACCGATCGCCACCGCCGAATCCCGGCAACAGTCATGGTGCTGCATTAGCCAAGTCACCGCCTCCGAGCCAATAAAACAGCGGGGGTAGACATTAAAGCGATAGCGGCGCTCCTCAATGGTGATGCCCTCGGAGCCACGCATGGCCGCCACCAATTGTTCGATATCCCGTGAAGAAAACTGCTCAATACTCGACATTTCGGGCGCAACATCCAGAAAAGCCAGCGCCTCATCGTCAGAGACGGGGGTCGGTTCGGGGGGTAACTCAACGCCCTGCTGTTGCAGCAGGGTGTTGACCCAGGTTTGCAGTTGGGGCGATCGCACATTGAGATCCCGCTGGGGGAACGGCACTTCGATGCCATACTTGCGCAGATTGGCTTCAATGCGATAGTTAAGGTCACTTTTGATCCGTTGTTGCTCCTTGGGCTCCACCGTCCAGACCAACAGCTCGAAGTTCAGAGCGCTATCGCCAAACTCAATAAACCAAACCTGGGGTTCCGGGCGCAGGAGCACCTCACGGTGTTGGGTGGCGGATTCGAGGAGTGCTTTGCGCACCAGGGCGATCGGTGAGTCATAGCCCACCCCCACCGGAATATGCAACCGTGAGACAGTATTGTCATGACTGCGGTTGATCACCTCGTTTTCCAGGAAGCGGGAGTTGGGCACAATAATTGTCACTTGATCTTGGGTGCGGATCTGGGTACTGCGGGAGCCCACCTGGGTGACGGTTCCCTGAAAGTCACCCACGGTGATAAAGTCACCCACCTTAATCGGGCGCTCAATGGCAATGATCAGACCACTAACAAAGTTGCTAATAATGTTTTGCACCCCAAAGCCCAGACCGACACCGAGGAAGCTCCCCAGGATCGCCAGCGAAGCCAGGTTAATGCCCCAGAGCGGCAGCACAATTAACAGCCCCAACACCACCAAGATGTATTGCACGAGGGTGGCAATCACCTCATAGGTGGAAGACTCTCGGCCAGCGCGACGGGAGATCGACATCTTGAACCAGCGCGAGAGGATACTGACGCCAAACCAGAGCCCCAGCGAGACCAGTACCAGGAGGACTAAATCGGCGATCGACTTGGTGACGCCCTCGTTGAGGGGAATCAGGGGATCACTCCAGATCCGCAGTACTCGATAGCGCCAGGTGCGGGTTTGGGGCAATCGTTCGCTAATGATAAACAGCAGCCCGATCGCCAAGCCTAGCTCAGCCGCCCAACGGATGACCCGCACCAGGAGGCTGGCAGGCTCCGCCCAGGTGGAAATAAATGCTGAGGGGTTATCAATTGCCCGCATCAGACGACGCGAGAGACGGGTGGTGACTTGGCGGACAACCACGAATAAAACGAACGACCCCACCAGCATTAGGCCCATCCAAAGTATTGTTTCACGCTGGTAGGCAGGGGTGCGTTCGACTTGGGCACGCTCCAGGGCTTTTTTGAGTTGCGATCGCCAAATCAGCGCCTGGGTGTTGGGCCAAGCGGCGTTTTGCAGGTCATTTTCGGTGACGGTCAAGAGGTAGCGATCGCCCGAACGTAAGATCGTCAACCCCTCTTCCTGTTCCACACGAATCTCGGGGGACTCCTGATTATTGGCTTCATTGGCTAAGGTGCGGTTAATAGCCGCCGCTCGCTCTCGAGCGGTGAAGTTCCCCGATTCCCCCACCGAAAAGAGTACTTGACCATCGAGCACGACGGGGGCTTTTTCTACACCGGCCAAGGCAGTCGTCGTGATGCCACCGATGAAGAAAAGGGTGGCGATCGCCAGAACAAGACATTGCTGGAATCCCTTCTGAAACCGCTGAAACCGTCGTTTGATCATGACCTAGAGCCATTGGCGTTGAGAATTTCAACCCTAGGGTAATCGATTCAAACCAGCCTGAAAACTTGCGTTGTGACCCAGATGTCCAGTCAATCCGGCTCCACATTTTCTGATGACTGCGGCTGCTCTGGCAATCCTAAATCAGCCAGCGACCCCCCCACAACTTTTAACACCTGCTCCACCGGAAAGCCAAACTTTTGCAAAACAGGCACAATTTTGCGGAGTAAAGATTGACGTTCCTCACGTCGTCCTTGCTGGAGCCCTTGCTGGAGCCCTTGTTCGAGCCCTTGCTGGAGCCCTTGCTGGAGCCCTTGCTGGAGCCCTTGCTGGAGCCCTTCCTGCAAAATATCTTGATAGATAACCGATTCTTTCACGATATCGCTCCTCAAAATCTGATAGATCAAGCCTCTACCCAATTTTAAACCAGCCAGCGTTGCAGTGGCGGCAGCAAGGTTCGCTTGTATCCGAGCATCTTCGATGGTTTCCAGGCGTTCGGCCACTTCCCGTAGCACTTGCTCACGACCGAGTGATTCTGGGCATTTAGCAATGACGGCAAGGGGGAGTAAGCCGGGTGAATTGAGAAACAGATCCTTGGACTGCTCCCACAGTCGCACCACTTTGTAGTGGTGCTGGGTTTTACCGTGGCTAAATTTCGTTTCGGACACCAGTGGAGACTTGGTGCGATTCAGATAGACAACCACCTGATGGATGAGTTTAGGAGAAAACTGGCGATACAAGCGTGTGAAGTAGTCCAGCATACGAAACGACATCGACGGGTCGGGCCGAAGTTGGAACTCAACGTGCAGAATCCTTTTGTGATCCTGCAGTAAGATGATGGAGTCAGCCCGGATCGGTTCGCTGGAGAGTTCTTTCAGATTGAGTCGTTCTAGCGTGACGGCTTCACCCAATAACCATTCTGCGAAGTCTTCGGGAAAGGTTTCAATCAGATATTTGCAAAGATTGTCGTACACAGGGAGATCTCAGAGGCCATTTAAGGTTCGATTTCCGACTTCATCCGTTCCAGGGTGACGTTCATCTGGTCAAACATCTGCTGGGGAGTAATGCCAAACTGGTTGAGTTGGGTCTTGAGTTGCTGCACCGTCATTTGAGCCATAAAGTCATCGGAGAGCTCAAAGCGTTTCATAAAGATCTTGTAGCGCTCCATCAGTGCTTCCATCTGGTCGATAAAGAGCTTCTTCCCTTCGCGGTCAAACTTGCCGTACTCACTGCCGATCTGCATCAGTGATTGATAGTCTTCAAAAAGCTTGCGGGCTTCTGTTTGCACCACTTCCGAGTCAAAAAATCCCATGTTATTGTCCCTCCAGGCGAATGCCCCACTTGGCAATTAATTTACGGCAATTAGGGCGTGTCATTCAGTTAGAGCCAGAAGCCTGACGAGACAAGCGATCGAGCGCCCGACCTAAAAAACAGGAGAGGGGCGGTAAGCGAGTCATCGCAATGGTTTGAGGTTTAATTGATGACAGCCCCTAGTTCACGGCTGATGGCTCTCATTGTAGAAGAGGCACCAACCGCCGAACAATTCGGTTTACCGTCCTTTATGGGAACTCTGTCTAGAGGATTTCTCGACCCGTGAGCAGCTTGCGCACCTCCAGCATGGCGGAATAGGTGGGCAGAATGTGCAAGGTTTCGTCTGCGGGGGTCTGAGCGATCGCCGTCTCCACCGCCTGCTGTAAATCTGGCTCCACAATCAGCTTTAAATCCTCCGGGTGGGAGCTGTAGTCAATGCGCAGCGCCATATCATAGACGCGATCGCCGCTGACAATGACCGTGCCCCCCTGTTTAACCAGTTGCTCCATATCCACATCCCAAATCCAGGAGACATCGGTACCATCGGGGATGCGATCGTTGAGCACCACTAACGTTACCGAGGACTGTCCCTGAGCTTGAATGCCCTGCACCGCTCGCAGGGTTTCGTTCATCCCCACCGGGTTCTTGGAGAGCAAGATCCGCACGTGCTTGCCTTGCACAGTCAACTCTTCAGCGCGACCAAAGGCAGCCTTGAAGGATTTAATCGCTGGGTCAATTTCGGCGCGATCGAGGCCAAGGTCCTGGGCCACCAGACCCGCCGCCAGGGTGTTGTATTTGTTATAGACACCAATCAGGATCTGGCCCCAGTCTTGGCTATCGAGATCCAGAGGGCTCTTGGCAAACCCACAACTGGGGCAGGTATAGTCCCCCAAGTGGGAGAGGTAGACGCCTTGGTAGTCCAGGGATGTGCCACATCGGGGACAGTAGATTGAATCGACAGCATGTTGCAAAGCCTTGAGGTAGAGGGTGGGTTCACTTAAGCCAAAGAAGCGGACGGTTTTCCCCGGTTTGTCTGGTTCAGACTCCTGCTGGAGGGTTTGACCCAGATGGTTGAGCGTGGGGTCATCGGCGTTGAGCACCACAACGGTTTCGGGGGGCAGGGGGGTAATGGCTTGTCCCCAGCGCCGACTAATCGTATCCACTTCACCATAGCGATCGAGCTGATCGCGGAACAGGTTCAAGCCCAAAATAATGCGGGGACGGCAGTCCTTGAGCAGCAGGGGCAAAATATTTTCATCCACTTCCAAGATGCCGTAGTCGGTGCGCAGCGTGCCGATCAGGCTGGTGTCGGCCAGCAGCGCCGTAATCAGACCATTGATCAAGTTTGCACCCGTTGCGTTGTGGGTGACGTGCCAACCCTGGCGCTCCAGGATCGTGCGCAGCAGCAGTGAGGTGGTGGTTTTGCCGTTGGTACCGACAATAAGAATCACGCCAAAGCGCACCTGTTCAAAGAGCAAGGGCAACACCCGAGGATGAATCCGCTGGGCGATCGAACCGGGCAGAACACTTGCCGCGCCGAGCTTGAGGCCTTTGACGATCGCGGTGGTGGTCTTGGCGATCGCCACGGCTGCCCCGAGACGAATTCGATCCAGTACGTTCATAGGCTTTAGACGGCTTGCAGTGATGGCGGCTCAAATTCCAAATCTTAAGCCCAAATGAGCACCAGGGAAACCGTCCACCCCCTGGCGACGTCTGGGCAAATACTTGGCTAAAGTGTGAGTGCAGTGAGGTAACCGCAAGATGCTCCGCAAACCCACCCCCTCTCTTCTCCATCGGCTCAATATCCCCTCCCCTTGGCTGTTTACGGGCACGGTGCTGATCTCGCTTGGGCTTCACGGGGTGTTTTTGGGGTTGCCGCTGCCGGAGGAACGCCCTGTCAACGAACCGGAGACGCCGGAGCTAGATGTGCTGGCCAACCAAGACATTATTCAGATCATTCCCTTACCCGATGACTCGACCGGCAAGGATCAAGCGGAAAATCAGTCTGCACCTTCTCCTCCTGCCGCCGATCGCCCGTCTGAACCCGCTCCCCCTGCCGCCGATCGCCCAGCCCAGCCCACACCCTCTGTTGATAACGCCCTGACCACCAGCACAGAAGCCGACAACACCAATCGTTTAGACAACGACTTGGACAACAACTCAGTTAGTCAGGGTCAAGACACGGGGAATACTGGAGAGGATGGTGGCAATACCGATCCCTTTTCAGCGTTTTTGCTCTACGACGGCGCGGTTCAAGGTTCCGATGGTTTTTTTCTGAATTCAACCAAGGATGAAGAATCACAACATACAGATCATTCTTTTGCTGATATCCTCGCCACCTACCAAAACAAAACGCAGCAAGATGAATTCAAGGATTTCACGATCAATCCAACAATCGTAGAAGAGGGCTTCTTCGTGGTTCATGAAGTCACCAACCAAAAAAATGGCGAGAAGAATTATCTCCATTTAATTGAATACAACAGCAAACAAATTATTGTAATGTTTGGCCGACCGCAGACACTGATAGAGCTGAAAACCAACCAGAATTTCAGTACAATGACTCCTGACGATCAAATAATGGAAAAGGCTCTAGCGAATTTGAATTTAGAAGAAGTTGCCTGGGAAGATGTTAATCCATATTTGCCTTCCAATATCAACTCAGAAAATGTATTATTGCGTGGTAAGATTGAAAGCGAGGACAAAAAGAATGAATTACTCGCAGAGTTGAGAAATCAAGATTTCATAGTTGACTATAACAAAAATACTAATTCTTATACGTTGGTGTATCAGAGCCAATTTGATTTTATACAACTTTATTTTGTTGATCTTGGTAATGGGGAAATTGCACTTTTCTCAACAAAAACAATCGTGTAGAAAACTCGCCTAGAGTTTGTGAATATTGATGATCGGGTTTTTCTGGGATGTGTTAGGCGGTCATGATTTTGAATTATTAGTGTTGACTTCAATCCGCCGTAACGCACCGATTCCGAGATATTAAGCTGGCGCGGTGCGTTACGCAGAAAACATCATTGTTTCCGCTCAATCAATATCTTTGCCTGCTAACACACCCTACTTCTGCTCACGAAACAACGAACCGAAACAATTCTGAACAGATACAGATCCGGCATCAGGAAATGCCAAAATATCAATCGTTTCTTGACCCTTAAGGATCAACTGCTGTTGATACCCATCCGCTTGCGGTTTACGAAAAACATGGAGCTGTTGGGCTGCCACATTGAGGACCCAATACTCTACAATTTCTGCCGCTGCATAGAGATTCGCCTTCACCGTCAAATCTCGCTCCAATGTCGAGTCGGCGACTTCTACCAGGAGATATACATCCGCTGGCTCAGGATGTTGCTGGGCATAAAAGTCAGGGCTCGGTTTGACGACAGCCAGATCGGGCTCTGGCTCTGATACTGAATCCGGATTGTATGAACACAGAAAGCGAAGGCTGATCCGGGTGGCGGGCAAGATACCCGCGCTACGGGATATTGAGCGCAGAAACCCGTAGCGCAGGTGGTCAGTGAGCTTGTCGAATCTGCGTCCCGCCTGCGCTACGGGTTTCTGCGCTCAATATCCCGTAGCGCGGGTATCCTGCCCGCCACCCGGATCAGCCTTCGCTTTCTGTGTTCATACAATCCGGATTCAGTATCAGAGCC
>JBCDEB010000149.1:0-17914 GCA_039180005.1 Cyanobacteria bacterium P01_G01_bin.54
ACCTGCGCTACGGGCTTCTGGGCTCAATATCCCGTAGCGCGGGCATCTTGCCCGCCACCCGGATCAGCTTTCCCTTTCTGTGTTTATACAATCCGGATTTACTTTGAAAATAGACAATATTAATACTCTTGCACCAAGTAAATGAAGCTAGCGAGATCCCCCCGGCTACGCCGACCCCCTTGGTAAGGGGGTTTTCATCGTTGGGGGTGGTAACCCGTCATGACTCGTTGGTATAAAACACTTGCATTAATAGATGGCATTGGGATCTGTCTCACTCCGGCGATCGCCCAATCATGGGCCTGTCGAAAGCCATTCGCATGCTCAGCAAAATTCTGGGCAAGCAGCCCAACTAATTCCTGAAGTGATTGATTGTCACGGGCTTTTTCCAAGTCATTGAGTTGCTGATTTATTTTTTGTTTTTTTTCACTCAGTGCTGTCCTGATCGTGTCTAAGCGTACCTCCTCATCAGCATCCACAGCCAAGATTTTTTGAGACACCGCCTCAAATTGTTGCTGAATGGACTGATACTGTTGCTTCAGGGAATCTCATAGTTCCTGGTCAAAGGACATTACCTAACTCCTTGAGTCGCTGATCAATTTTACTTAGCTTGCTCGATAAACGATCTCGCTTTGCCTCTAAGCGCACCTCTTCATCCACATCCGCACCCAGCAATGCCGCTGTAACGGCATCCATTTGTTTTTTAATACCCTGTCGCTGCTTTTGCAAAGATTCAATCATCTCCTGATCCGCTTGGCTCAAGGTTACGGATTCGCTTGAGGCTCGCCGCCCCGACGATGAATCAGCATCCTGACGATCGGCCTCATTCCAATCCGGTTTCGCCTGCTCTCGATAGTCCACCAAAATCATGTCGCCAATCCCCTCACTCTTGTAGGTCGGCTCCTGCACAAAACCCCCTACCGTTTTATTCCAATCTCGAATCTCATTCAAAACATAGCCCTTGAGATCATCAAAGGTAACGATCTGCCGAGAGACCTGTTCGGCTGCACCGCTCAAGCCCTTGAGCACAAAATAACTAAATACCCCATGCTGCATCTTACCCAGCTCAAACGCTTTTTGTTGCGCTGTACTGGCAACCAACAGGGCAAACCCCTGCGCCTGCTCGCAGACATTACGAATAAAGTTCGGATCAGCAATATCCCGTCCCATTTCAACGCCCGTATGGCAAGCATCCAGCATCAAGATTTTGCGGGTCGCGTTGCTACTGCGTAGGAGCGCTTCAATGTCACTCACCGCGATCGCCTGCTGCTGAAACAGGTCAACCGTAGCAGCACGGGTATCCTGAGCAACCAGATAAGGGGTTTGCTCAGGATACCATGACAGGAAAAATAAACCAGCAACAGATCATCTGGATCAGCAGCACAGAAGGGGGTTAGCGCTGCCAAGGTATTATTCTTAGTGGGAAAATGGGGACTTCTGGGGTCATGTTCATCATGGAGGTAAGTCACACTGTAACCCAACTGATTGAGTAACTGAGCCAATGCCTTTACATCATTAACACAAAAGTTTAGATCAGGACATTGGGGTTCGGTATAGTGATTAATCCCGACCAGACATGCCCATCATTTACGAATGGGAGAGATGGGTTTAGAAGACACAAAGTTCACCTTCCTCTTCACATATTGGATTACAAATGATAGTTACACATCATGAAGTTTGTATTATAGTCTCTCTTGAAGTCAAGATCTCAACGCTGTTGTCTCAACCATTCGCCAACATCGCCTCATAGCGTTGCCCTGCTGCTTCCCAAGTATAGTCGTTTTCAATAAATTGGCGACCTGTGCTGGAGAGCATTTGACGCTGTGCTGGCTCCTCTAACAATGCTGCGATCGCCCCCCCATAATCCGCCACACTATTCGCCCGCAATGCAATCGGTTGACTGAAGTCTAAGCCTTCGAGGGCGCGATCGCTTCCCACCACTGGCACCCCAGCAGCAAGGGCTTCTAGGGTTTTATTTTTAATACCAAAACCACTACGCATGGGAATCACACAGACGGTGGCTTGGTGCAATTCTCTCACCATGGAGGGGACTTTTCCAGTCACCGTAATCCCCAATCGCGTCCCTAGTTCTTGAACCACAGCAACGGGCCGCGCCCCAACCAAACGGAGCTGTAATTGAGGATATTTTTGTTGTAAAGGTGGCAAAATCTCCAACGCCAGAAACCGTGCCGCATCGATATTGGGTTGATTATCCATTGCCCCAGCAAAAATCAACACTTGACCCCCTGGATCACGTGGACGAACCGTAAACAAATCCAGATCCACACCGTTAGGAATGACTGTAATTTTTTCCGGGGGAGCAAACTGCTGAAAATGAGCCGCATCATCTGGGGTGGTCACAACCAAATGATTAAACTTGCGGCAATAACGGCGTTCATAGCGCTCCAACAGGGGTCGGTTCAGGCGATCGCGCAGGGCATTGTCTGAGATGCCCATCTGCAACTGTTGACGGCACGTAGCAGCGACAGAACTATGGATATTCACCACCGTACGCAGGTAATTTTGCCATTCCGGTCGCACAAAGATTTCATTCACACTATGCTCACACGTGAGTACATCAAATTGGCCCGAGCGCACCTGGTCATCAATCCAGGCTTGCATGTCTGGATTGGCCCGAGCGGCCACATTAGACGGTGTGCCCGTCAACCAGCTTCTGCCCAGGCGCTGGAATTTGGCGATCGCCCCCAGTCGGGGAGCAGGTTGTGCCGCAAACACTTTCAATGTGGCGACTCGCTCCTGCAAAGCAGCGATTTGATTGGGTTTAACGCCCGGCTCACGCTGCGTGACCAGGGCAATCGTATGGTCACGCCGCAGCTGATTGAGCAGATTAAAGGTGCGCACCTGGGTTCCCCCTTTGGTGGGTGGGTAGGGGAATGTGGCAGAGAGCATCAGAATGTTCATAGGAGGTGTCAGCTTTAGGAGTGGGGTGAGGGGAACTAATTACTCATCAAAACTGCTCGCCATCAAAAGGATGTGTTAGTTTCATAGTAACTACTTTCTTCTATATCAAGGTGAAAGCCATGGAAGCAAACGCAAATGCGAGCAAAGCAAAGATTTTATTTGAGTCAACAAAATCATTTGAGAAAGAACTGAAAAGGCTAGACAATGTAGACAGAAAAAGGGTCATAAATAAAGTCAATTCATGTGCGCAATGGCTCTCGAAAGGTAGTCATATTTTCAACCAAAATCTTTATACTCTGCCTTTACCCTTTGGGATTAATGGATATGAGCTATCACTATATATACTGAGAGTTTCAAGTCGGTTGCGCATCGTATTAACATTGGATGAAGATCCAATCTTTGAGCAAATCATTATAACCTTGTTTCGTGTTACTTCCGCCGACAATCTAGAACAGGAGTATTGCAATATAGCCAAGTCACTATATCAAGACTTCCTTTGCAGAGAACATGATCCAGTGGGTGTTATGTAGCATGGCACAAACCCTAAAACTCTGTGATGAATACGGAATCATCTATGAATCCATGCAGATCTTACCCAATGTGGAGCTAAAAATTGGCTTCTTGGAAGCTTTAGCAGAACTAGAAGATCAAGCATGCCATCGAACGCGGCAATTTCCCAAGACCCGTTTGCACAAAGTCAGAGGAATCAAGAAAGCAATCTATCGTGCTGATATTGATAAAACTTCTGGCTGGCGTCTCCACATCCAATACATTGATGGTCAAATTCAGCTCAAGGATATTATCGAAGGACAACGTCATGACGATGTAACAAGAGTCATTAAATCCAAGAAGGATAGATATGAATAGTTTGGTTTTCCTGAAGCATAAGTTTAATTGTCGTGCCCCACGTTAGCATTTGTATTCCCACCTACAACCGATCGCATCTCCTACCTTTGGCGATCGACTCAGTACTGACCCAAACTTACACCGACTGGGAGTTGATTGTCTGTGACGATGGCTCCACTGATGATACAGCAGCGGTAATGGCCCGTTACAGTGATGCCCGGATTCAATATTTACGTCACCCCGGCAATATTGGCAAAAGCAATAATATGCGATCGGGCTACTTGGCGGCTCAGGGTGAGTATTTTCTTAAATTCGATGATGACGATCGCCTCACACCTGAATTTCTCTCTCGTACGGTTACCATTCTAAATCTGTATCCCGAAGTGGATTTTGTGGGAGCCGATCACTGGATTATTGATGAGCAAGGTCAACGCGATATTGCCGCAACTGACGCCAATTCAAAATTCTGGAAACGACACAATTTACCTGCGGGTCGAGTCAAAAATCTCCTCAAGCAAGTTTTTGTTCACCAAAGTTTTCAGGTGGGTTCGACCCTGTTTCGTTATACTGCCCTCCAGGCCGTGGACTTTATGCGACCCAACCTACAAAACTGTGAAGACAATGACCTCTTAGTCCGTTTAGCGCTAGCGGATAAAGTCGGGTATTACTTACCTGAGCGGTTGATGGAATATCGCCGTCATCCGGAGCAAACGAGTTTAGCGCGAGCCGTACGCTATTTGACTGATAAAGCACAATATCTGCGCTATTTTCAATTTACAGATGCCAATTTAGAACGGGTGCGGCGATCGCGCCTCCAAGAAACCGAACTCTTACTCGGCTTGCGCTTGATTGAAACCGGACAAACAGAACGCGGGCGAAAACTGCTTCAAAATAAACCCGGACGCAAGGCCCAAGTGGGGCATTGGCTCTCCCATCTGCCTCTGGAATTGCGTCAGTGGCTCTTGGCGCAAACCCGTCGATTGAGCTGATCTTGAGAGCGCGTCAACGACAGATCATCAAAGTTGTACTAAACCCTCTTTTGCTCAGTTTACCGCCGTCAAAACTTGAAGATTATCGATGTCCTCGCCTGCATTTCTGCTAATCCAAGCCCAGATCACCCACCCCAAGCAATTCCAACAATACGCTGATGCTGTGTATCGCCTCACCCAGCAATTCGGAGGTCGCTACCGAGTGCTCGGCGGTGAGCAAGTTTGCCTCGAAGGCCCAGCGCCAGAAGGATGGCGGGTGGTGATTTCTGAATGGCCCTCCAAAGATGCGGCGTTAGTATTTTGGCATTCACCCGAATATGCCGCCATCAAACCCCTTCGCAGCGATGCAGCGGAGGTGATCATTCAACTCTTTGACGGTCAGCCGGGTGATGTTTGACGACTGACGACCAAATAAGGTGCTGGATCAATGGGTTTACCGAGCTGTCGCAGCTCAAAATGAAGATGGGGACCCGTCGAGAGACCCGTCGAGCCCACTTCTCCGAGCGGTTCACCCTGCTCAATCGGTTGGCCTTCTACAACCCGAATGGCATTGAGGTGACAATAGAGCGTCGTTAAGTCGTTGCCATGGGCGATCGCCACTGTCTTGCCATAGCCACCATACCAATTCGCAAAAATCACCACGCCACCATCGGCCGCTGTTACCGTACTGCCGTAGCTCCCCTTAAAGTCAATGCCCGTATGGAGTCGCTTGCCACCGAGCATGGGATGGCGTCGGGGACCAAAGAGGCTCGTAATTTCCCCTCCATGGGGAGGAGAGAGGCGGCCGGTTCCAGTTTTCGCTAACATCGCGGGGGTTAAGTGGCGCTGTTGGAGCAGTTGCTCTAGGCCAGCCGAGTCTTGGTTGAGTTGGTTCTGGGCGGCTTGGAGCTGTGTTGGTGTGCTCCCTTGGGTCAAAATACGTCGTTGAAGCTCAAGTTGGCTGGCCAGATCTTGTTTCTGGGTTTGGATCTGCTGAGTTAATGCCTGAATATTGACCTGTTGGGCTTCAATCGCCACCTTCTGGCGATTGATCTCCATCGCTTTCACCTGTAGCGTTTCGAGGCGTTGTCGATCCGCTTCGTAAAGTTGGCGGAGGCGATCGCGACGATCGAAAAATTCATTGAGGTTGCCACTATTGAGCAGAACATGCCACCCCTGACTACTGAGGGACTGCTGCTGCAAAAAGCGCAGTCGCGCAGCCGTAGCTTCAACCTGGGGAGCATAGTTTTTACGTTCTTTCTCCAAGGCCACCTCTAATTCCCGGAGGCGTTGATTCGCCGTCTGGAGTTGATTGCCATAGTATTTCAGTTGTAAATCCATCACCCGGCCATTCTGTTTCAGGCTTTGAATATATTCAGCGGCCGTTGTGGGGGAAGCCGGGCTGAAGGTCTCAATTGGATTGGCGTACACCGGGCCGAACCCAACGATTGTTAACCAACCACTCAGACACCAACCCAGCGTGAAAACTTGAATTCGTTGCCACAAGAGCATACATCACACGCAAATTCTGCCCAGCCGCTCAAAGACAGAGAAGCAGCATTAAACCAATAGTAAGGGAATTTTCTCCTAATCGTACGGGAAACCCCATTCATACCCAATTTGGCAATTGGGGCGATCGTGCAAAACGTGAGAGCCTAGCGAAATCGACAGCCTAGGCTGGTTCAGCCTAGACATATGATAGCGTCCCGAGAGAGCCCCTCCATCCCACTTGAAACAGCGAAAGTATCATTTTTCTATCATTCCGCAACGTTTTATATCTGCCATCTGCTGAGTTGAGAGAACATGCGCTGCTCACCTCAGGCAATTTTCATCTTATGTAAAGGGTAGTCTTAGCGAAAAGTATGTTGCTCAGCCCATGCGGGCACAAGCGGATTTCAGCTTAGTCTCCTCTCGAAGAGAAACATTGATGACACAATCCAGAGCTCCTCGTACTTACGTACCCAAGAAAACCAATTATTTACATAACAAAAGTAACAGTCAAGTTACCCCGTTCTAAGCTGAGTGCGTGGGTTGCACATCTCTCAAACGGTTATGTTTGCGGCGCATTACTAGCTTGATATTTAATAACTTTTCGGAGAGAATAAAAGTGCATCAGCTTGGTGTATCTGTAAGCCACCACCATCATCAGGTCATCTACCACTGAACAACTGAAAATGCAGACTGTAACGGACGCTGTCACCTTTACAGCTCCTTTGCTATGCCAAAGCGAGCTGTCAGACTTGATCTCTGCCTCCGGTGAGCTGGGTCCCGACCCAAGTTCCCAATTCTTCACAAAACGTACCAAGAATATTGCCTTTGTCCTCTCCATCAACGGCCGCTGGTTTCAGATCAATCAAAACTATTTCATTCAAGCCGCTTACTACAACGACTTTTCGGGAGGATACCGGCGCTATTACCAAGAATTACCCCGCACCTTTATCGAATGCCTCGTGACCCAGAAGGTTTTGTCGCACTTTCAAGCCACTTTCAAGATCCCGCAAGGGGAGCTGGTCTTAGTTCAAGTCCAAACCAGTCATGTTTATCCGTGGGATGAAACCCGTTGCCTCACCGGACAGGGGATTCATTCCGATGGCGCGGATAAAGCCATGCTCATTTGCTTGCAGCGCCGCAATATAGCGGGTGCAAAAAATGCCATCTACCGTGACGCCCAAGGGCGACATCCAGTGATTGAACCGTTTGTTTTACAAGAAGGGGACGTCCTCTTTTGGGAAGATAATCAAGTCTTCCATCATGTGGAACCCGCACAGGTCGTCCCTCCAGCGACAGAAGGCGCTCGCACCGTATTGATCGCCCATTATCCAGCTTTTCATTATCTCTCGGGGCAAACCAATCCGAATAATCAGCTAACCTCTGTTGCCGATCAGAATTAGGGGCTGTCATCAGTTAAACCTCAAACCATTGCGGTGACTCACTTTCAGCCCCTCTTCTCTTGTTCGGGTTGGGCGCTCTATTGCTTGTCCCGTAAGGCTTCTGGATCTAACTGATAACGCACCCTAATACTCCGATGACATTAGCCCAGGTTTATCCCTCGGGCCAAGGTCATCACACAGCATTAAGGGTGTATCTCCAATGCATTCATCTGCACTCATCTGCTATGATCATCAGTAGGTCATTCAAGCGTAGTTTGGAATGTTATTATCATGCCTTACAAAGCAATTGACGTTGCCAAATGGTTTGTGAGTCATTTCGATCCTGATGTTGGCGATGTAATCACTCCCCTCAAACTTCAGAAACTGCTCTACTATGCGGAAGCCTGGTCACAGGTTCTACTTGATGACGAGCTTTTTGTAGAACAAATTCAGGCTTGGACTCATGGGCCAGTTGTTCTAGAAGTTTATGAGGGGTTTAAAGACTATGGTTGGCGTCCTATCGATCCACTTGAAGTAGAACTTGAGTTGGACTCTGAAACTGAAGAGATACTCAACCAAATTTTAGCTGTTTACGGTGAGCTATCTGCTAGAACTCTAGAGAAAATGACCCACAGTGATCAGCCCTGGCTTAAGACTCGTGAGGGGTATGCGATAGAAGCACGTTGCAACGAAATCATACCCAAGCAGGAGATTAAGAGTTCTTTCCTCGACAAGTATAGGCGGGAATTAAATGAACCAACCAAAGAACAGGAAGCGGTCTAGAATTCCAGAGGAAGCAATCCAGGAGGAAGCTCGCAAGGTTAATCTTAACCCTCAATAACAACGCATCTTCAGTCTAGTCAGTTCTGAAGCAGAAGCTCAGAAAAAATCTTCTGAAAATTCTGTATACATTGTTCTCAAATACTTTCAGGGAGATTGGCAATGTTTCTCTGACTGGGAAAAAACAAGATCTCAAGCAGCTTACTCAGTTCATTCGGAAGCTCTCTCAACAGACCTGGACACAAATTCAACGTTCTGATGGATTAAAATGTAAACAGTATAGGGTTAATGAAATCAGAAACAGCGGTGCAAAATCACGTCTTGAAGCTGTTCAAAAACAAATTTCTGGAGATATCAAGTTTTTCGAGCTACGGGTAAGCGGGGAAATGCGAGTTCATGATTTTCGCTGTAAGTCAGCATTTTTCTGATACTGTTCGATCGCAATCATGAAATTTTCCCGATGGTAATAAACAGAAGAAGCAGGGCAACTCTTAAAGATCCAGTTGCCCCACTTTTTTACAATCTGAAAAAGCAAGATCTAAATCGCATTCGTTGCCGCTGCGGCCGGCGCATGAACGGATTGGTCTGCCTGGTGCAGGGCATAGTAGAGGCGATTCAAGGCACTTAGATAAGCCCGGGCAGACGCCACAATCACATCAGTGTTGGCCGCATGACCGGAATAGGTGCGATCGCCATGACGCAGGCGAATGGTCACTTCCCCCATCGCATCAATGCCCTCGGTAACGGACTTCACGGAATATTCGATCAGCTCATTGGGAATCTTCACGACCCGATTGATCGCTTCATAGATGGCATCAACAGGGCCTGTGCCGATCGCCGCATCGGTCAGCTCTTGTCCGTCTGGTGTTAGTACTGTCACTGTGGCAGTGGGGCAAGAATGATCGCCACAGGAGACCTGTACGAGTTCTAAGCGGTAAGCTTCGGGAACATGTTGAATTTCATCGTTGACGATCGCCTGCAAGTCCAGATCAGTGATCTCCTTCTTCTTGTCAGCGACATCTTTAAAGCGTAAAAAGGCTTTGTTGAGCTCGATTTCAGAGAGGTCGTAGCCTAGGGTGGTGAGGCGATCGCGAAACGCATGACGCCCCGAATGTTTACCCAGCACAATCTGGTTTTGGGTCAAGCCGATCAAGGTGGCGTCCATGATCTCGTAGGTAAGGCGATTTTTGAGCACGCCATCCTGGTGAATGCCAGACTCGTGGGCAAAGGCATTGGCCCCGACGATCGCCTTATTGGGTTGCACCAGCATCCCGGTGAGGTTGGAGACCAGGCGTGAAGCGCTGTAGATCTGGGTCGTGTCGATGTTACAGAGCGGCTCAATAGACGCAGCAGGTCGCCCCAAGAAGGGGTTGTAATAGGCACGCCGCACATAGAGCGCCATCACCAATTCTTCAAGAGCGGCGTTACCCGCCCGCTCACCGATACCGTTGATCGTACATTCGAGCTGCCGGGCCCCGTTCTCAACCGCCGAGAGGAAGTTAGCCACCGCCAAGCCCAAGTCGTTGTGACCGTGAACGGAGATAATGGCCTGGTCAATATTGGGCACATTCTCCTTGATGCCGCGAATAATTTGGCCAAACTCGGCAGGGGTGGTGTAGCCGACTGTATCAGGGATATTGACGGTGGTTGCCCCAGCGGCGATCGCCGCCTCCAACACCTGGTAAAGAAACGCTGGCTCACTCCGGCCGGCATCTTCTGGGGAAAATTCCACATCCGCCACCAACGATTTGGCATAACCCACCATCTCGGGCACGATCGCCAGCACGTCCTGGCGAGACTTGCGCAATTTGTACTCCAAATGAATATCGGACGTGGCAATAAAAGTATGAATCCGTCCTTTGGCGGCAGGTTTGAGTGCTTCACCGGCCTGCCGGATATCCTCACGGGTGGCCCGAGCTAAGCCACAAATGGTGGGGCCATTTTCCGTGCCCACCTCGGCAGCGATTTTCTGAACCGCAGCAAAATCTCCCTTACTGGCTCTCGGAAAGCCCGCTTCAATCACATCGACCCCCAGTCGAGCCAGGGCGCGGGCAATGATCAGCTTTTCATCCATATTCAGCGTCGCGCCGGGAGACTGTTCGCCATCTCGCAGGGTGGTGTCAAAGATAATGATGCGGTCTTTCTCAGTATTCATAGGGTTAGCGCCGACCTCAAGGCGGGTAAATCAATCCATTCCTCAACTGTAAACCAATTCGTTAATAGAGCGGGGGAGGTGCAATGATCTCAGCGGGAAGTATCGGGTGCCTAAAACCTAACCATCGGTTTTGGCAACGAAATATTTCAAAAACCGTGGGATGGGAGATATCCGGAGAGAAGTTGTAAACAAATATTACAAAACAGCCATCATGACAGCATAGTGTCTTGACGGTGCTGGGCAATCTCTCTACTATGGGGTGGCATACCCGGGTTAATCTCTCATGAGTGTCAAGATGCAAGACAAGCAGAAAGTTACTCTGTATCTCCCACCCCAACTCCATCGTCAACTTAAGATTCAGTCGGCGATCGACGAGGCCTCTATGTCCTCTACAGTTGAGCGCGCGGTTGCCTTCTTTTTGCAGCACCCAGATGTGGTTGCTGAGGTGGAAGCCAGCCAGCAGAGTCAAGGTCAAACCCATCGCATCTATTCTTGCCCTCAATGTGCCAGTGACTTGGTGCAACGCGACGGTGAATTGATGGCGATCGGCTCACAGCCGAGTATATTGACCGACGACTTAGATGAGCTAGCGGGGGAACTCTCCGTCGAGAGGGTTCGTGAGCAGATCAGAGCCCAAGAGGCGACCCAAGAGAATGAATCTCTTGTGACCTGTTAGGGAAAACTCTCGGTGGCGATCGCCTGTTTGGCTTGTTGGGATAGTTCGCAGTTAAGCCGTAACCCTTGAGGTTCGCTAAGCGCATGAAAGAAGAACTCAGCATCCTTATCCAAGCGCAATACCCTCTGATCTACTTGATAACACCCGAGGAAGATCGTGCCCAACAGGTGATTGCCCACCTTGCTCAGGGTTGTGAGCCGACTAAACAGCTCTTTACCTGGACGGTGACGCAGGGCATGGTGGAATACGGCCAACCCCGTACGGCTCACCAGCACAATACTATTTCTCCTGAGGCAGCCGTCCGCTGGACGACCCAGCGTCAAGAGCCTGCCATCTATATCTTTAAGGATCTCCACGACTTTATTGCCGACGCGAGTGTGAAGCGATCGCTACGTGATGCGATCGCTGCCTTTAAAGGCAGTCAGCGCACCATTATCTTGGTGTCTCCAGTGCAAGATCTGCCCCTTGAGCTCGAGAAAGATACTGTTGTTCTAGATTTCGCTCCTCCCACTGCCGCAGAGATCGCTAAAGTCCTCGAAAAGCAATTAAGTGCCACCGGACAAATCCAGCGATTGAGTCAACGTGGTCAAGAAAAGCTGGTTCAGGCAGCATTGGGTTTAACTGAAGATGAAGCGGAGCGAGTTTACCGCAAAGCCTTTGTCCAAGCTCCACGTTTAACACCGGATGAAGAAACCCTCATGATTTCTCAGGGCAGACCCCCTGAGAGCGTCTATCCTGAGACAAAGCAAGTCGAACTCATCTATTCCGAGAAAAAACAACTTATTCGTCGTAACGGTATCTTGGAATATATCGAAGAAGATGAGACCCTGAATGCCATCGGTGGTCTTGAAGAGTTGAAAGGTTGGCTCACGCAACGCGCCAAAGCGTTTAGTGAGAAAGCTCGTAATTATGGTTTGCCGCTTCCCAAAGGGATTTTACTCTTAGGGGTTCCAGGCTGCGGTAAGACGCGTGTGGCCCGCACAACGTCCCGAGAATGGGGTCTGCCCTGCCTGCATTTGTCGATGGGGAAAGTCTATGATGGCTCAATGGTCGGGCGCTCTGAAGCCAATTTGCGCAATGCCCTCAAGGTCGCTGAGTCGATTGCCCCCGTTATCCTCTTCATTGATGAGATCGAAAAAGGCTTTGCAGGAGGTGCGAGTTCAGCCGATTCAGATGGCGGTACCTCAGGTCGCATTCGGGGTTCCTTTCTCACCTGGATGCAGGAAAAGAAATCTCCTGTTTTTGTGATCGCCACTGCTAACCGCGTTGATTCACTACCCGCTGAGTTTTTGCGGAAGGGGCGCTTTGATGAGATTTTCTTTGTGGATTTACCGAATCCGACTGAACGAGAAGAGATTTTTCGCATTCATTTGCAAAAGCGTCGCCCCGATATCAATCGCTTCGACTTGGCACAATTGGCAAAAATGGCGGATGGTTTTTCAGGCGCTGAAATTGAACAAGCGATTATTGCAGCCATGTATGAAGCCTTTGCCCAAGATCGCGAGTTTACTCAACTCGAAATCATTGCTGTTCTCAAGGCCACCAAGCCCCTCTCCACAACCATGACTGAGCAGGTTAATGCCCTGCGAGAATGGGCGGGACAACGGGCCCGGCCAGCAGCTTCTTCCACCGCAGAGTACCAGCGACTGGAGTTTTGACCAAGCTTTCTGCAACGCTGTTGGTTGCAGCAAAGGTTAGTTCTTCGGAACTAACATTTAACTCAAATCAAATCCACATTGTGTGACCGCATTTTGTGGTTGTTGAGTTCTTAAGTTCGTACTGTTCGTTTTCTGTCGTTTTCAATCTCAAGAGGAAACATCCCATGTCCCATTTCAGCACCTTACGCACCAAAATCACCGATGTTGAAACCCTCAAGACCTCCTTGCAGGCATTGGGGATCACCACCAAGACAAACGCTGATGTGCGTGGCTACCACGGCCAACATGTCCGCGCTGACCTTGTCGCTGTTCTCGAAGGCGACTATGACCTGGGTTGGTCGGCCAATAGCGATGGCACCTATGACTTGATCGCAGACCTCTGGGGTGTGGCCAAAAAGCACAACCAGACCGAGTTGATCAACGCAATTAACCAAAAGTATGCGGTCAACAAAACCTTGGCTGAGGTTCAGCAACGGGGCCTCAATAATGCCAACGTGAAGTTGGTGGTTCAGTAGCATTGTTGGTTCAATCAACAATGTCAACCTCTCATCTCTGATTTGTGTTCTCAAACTGTGAGGGCTAGCAGTTATTCGCTAGCCCTTTTGTCGTTACAAGGACTTAATGGTGGGTTAGGACATTCTAGGAAGTCCAGATCTTCTGCTAGTGGGCAATGCCCACCCTACGTGATGCCCTAACCATCTTTATCATTGCTATACATACAAAAGGGTTAAGCCAAAATAGCCCTACTCCGCTAAGGTTTTTATAAAAATCGCAGCGTATCCGTGTAGAGTTGTTGATGGTGTTTTTGAGCCTCCGCCCAAGACATGGTACATGTATTCCATTAGTGCAAAATCTGGAGAATTGCTGTTTTGATTTGGTGAGCACAAGTCTTCGGATCAATTTGTCCAATACCTGTACCTAAGCCAGGAAAAGCAACAGTTTGTACTGCATGAGCGATCCGTTTTCCTTGCGAAATATCGTCTCGAAAAATCCCCTGCTGAATTAACAATAAAACAGCTCATGCTGCCAAATAGAGATTAATCGAGTCTCGCAAAATCATTGGTACACGCATTGTTGGTGCTGCAATCATATCGGGAATTGCCCGGTTGTCAGTTTCAACAATTTCGGCTGTACCAACCAAGAGCTCTCCATAGTGATAGGTGCGAATTTATTGCTGCAAACGAGTCTGCACGTACCAACCAAAATTCTGACTATAGAGCAGATCAAGACCCCCATCCATAAAGCCAAAACTATTGGCTGGACTGACCACTGCATCACAACACAGCTCTAAAATTGAGCCCCAATGAAGCATAACATTCGGCAAATCACCACAAAGTTGTTGCCATGCATTATACAGTTCTGGGTCACGGGCAGTCAGAGTAATCTTCATTGCTGTCGCTCAATCAATACCTTCACCAATTTTTGTTCAACACTTCAATATCTAATATCATCCATTTGTCTAGGTGGCATCTCGCTCCTTGTCCATCATCTTTTCAATTGCCTGATCCAGCACCCCTTGGAGCATCGGCGAGAGGTTTTCATTCAAGCGTCCAGCACGGATAAACTCAGCGTAGGTATCGGCTTCAATATCAACGAGTTCTTCCTGGAGCTGCGCCATCGTTAGGGTCAGGAGTTGAGGGTATTGGGTTTGCAACTTCGTAATTTCTTCTTCCACCGATTTCAGTTGGCCCAAAACGAGTTTGTGTTGATACTGATAAAACTCTGGGTCGATTTCCGGCAGTTCTTCGATCGCGCTCAAATGTTGCAATACCCGATTGAGCGCCGCGCGGCGGGCTAGCCCTTCAGTATATTGCTGGCGCTGGGCCTGATCTTCAATCAGGTTGAGCTTCTCTAAGAAAAACTGGGTGGTTAAACCCTGAATGAGTAGGGTAAAGAGTACCACCCCAAAGACGGCATCAATAATATCTTGACGGCCCGAGAGGAGGGTGGGCACACTCAACGCCAGGGCGATCGAGACACCACCACGCAGTCCCCCCCACCAGAGCACCACAAACTCTCGCCAATTGAAACGGCTACTGGGACTGAGCCCGTTGGCCAGATAGCCCAGCCCAAAGATCACGATCGCCCGCGTGACCAGAACTGCGGCGATCGCAATACAAATCAAGTCTAAATTTCCCGCTAATGAGCCAAAGCGAATCTGATCACCAATCAGTAAGAAGACGATCGAATTGACAAAAAAGCTTAAAAACTCCCAAAACTCTGAGACGATCAGCCGGGTACGCGGTGTCATACCAATGCGTGAGCCAAAATTACCCAAAATCAAGCCCACCGTGACCACGCCAATCACGCCCGAGCCGCCCAATTCCTCCACCAGCAAATAGGTTCCGTAGGCCGAGACCAGCGTCAGGGACTGCTCCACCAAGGAATAGTCAAAGCGCTGGGTGAGGTAGGAGATGCCAAAGCCCACCAGACAACCAATGCCCACCCCCAGACCCACAAAGGTGGCAAAACGAGCAACCGTCAGAGCAATAGAAAAGTCCTCCGTGCCCAGCGGAATACCCACCAGCAGCACAAAGGCCACCACTGCTACGCCATCGTTAAAGAGGCTCTCGCCCTCCATCACCACTCTCAGACGCTTGCCCGCGCCCAACTCCCGAAACAGGGCTACCACTGAGACTGGGTCTGTCGCAGATAAGCTAGCACCCAATAGCAGGGCAATGGGCAGAGATAACCCCGTGAATTGGCTGACGGGCCAGGCAATGCCCAGCACGGAAATCACCACACCGACAATGGCAAAGAGCCCCACCGGCACCAGACTCTGCCGCAGATCGCGCCAGCGGATATTCCAGGCGGCTTCAAAAAGCAACGGTGGTAAGAAAATTTCCAGAATCAGCTCGGGGGAGAGGTTGACCAGGCGCACATTCACAAAGGCCAACCCCAAGCCCACGATGACGAGCAGGAGAGTGTAGGGAATGCGTCGGAACCAGCTAAAGAGTCGGGAGAGAGTGGCAACACTGAGGGAAACCGAGAGCACAACCAAAAATTGCTCTAAGTTTTGCTTAATGGAAATGTCCGCGATCGCGCTATCAAGAGCCATAGAGGGCAGGGGGGAAGGAAAGATAAATCAGTAAGCAGGTCGATCTTAGCTTAGGGTGTGGTGTTTGGGTTTAAGGCGGGCGATCGGCAAAGCGGGGAAAGTAAAGAGGGAAAGGGGCAAGATTGATCACGTTAGTGCAACAACCATAGAGCGGAACATGCCTGCTCAGGAGGAACGGACTCGCGCAGCGACGACCGGGGCGGGTTCAGGGTATCGCTCTTTCCGGCAAACCTTTTCTCTCGTGTTATGGCACCGCCATGACGCGAACCCTTTACAGCTTTGCTGCCGACATCTTTACAAACACTGATCTTTACAAACCTCTAAATAATGAGAGGCAGAGCGGAAAATCCCCTCTCGGGAGGGACAGGTCAAGCGCAGCGCCAACCCAGGTGAGTTCGGGGTCTTGGTCACCGATACAGCCCTTGGCTTGTCATGATTCGCTTTTGTTTGATATTTACGCATATACACTTAAAGCACAAGTCTGAATATTAAATTGCATCGATATTTACGTGTATACATCCAAAAAGACGATCATAATATTACATATTTTCACGGTTTCAAAGATGCAATTAATCAGTAATATTCGTAAGTATTCAGTACATACTCTTTCGCTTCAGGATTCATCTACACCATGACCATCACGCTGGCGTCCCCAACCCTCTCTGCTCCATCCGCAACTGCCCTCGTGGTCATTGACCCGACGGTCGATGCGCCTGAATCATTGCTCACCGGCCTGCGCCCTGGCGCAACCCCCCTACTCCTCGACCCCCATCAGGATGGCGTCGCTCAGATCACCACCGCCCTAGCCGACGGGCAGTACACCAGCCTGCACCTCGTCGCCCACGGCATTCCCGGTGCCTTGCGCCTCGGCAGTGGCGTCCTTTCCTTAGGAACGCTACCCGCCTATCGTCAACTCTTACTAGAATGGGGCGTGTCAGAAATTTTGCTCTATAGCTGCAATGTGGCGGCGGAACCCAAGTTCCTGCAAGCCCTACACGAGCTAACCGGAGCTGCCTTGGCCGCCTCAGCCCAACCCGTAGGAAGCGGCAACTGGGACTTGTCTTGGCAGCTTGGCACCATCCAATCCGCCTCTGCCTTCACCCCTGAGCTAGAGCAAACCTACCCCGGAACCTTCCCCGCTGCAGAATTCAACGTCAGTGGCTTGAATGGCAGTAATGGCTTTGTGATTAATGGTGTTGCTGCGGGGGACTTCTCAGGAATTTCAGTCAGTAACGCTGGCGATGTAAATGATGATGGCATTGATGATCTGATTATTGGAGCTTTCTTAGCTGACTCGAACGGTAAGGAGCGTGCAGGAGAAAGCTATGTTGTCTTTGGCGGGACGAATATTGGCAGCAATGGCAATTTCGAGCTGAGCAATCTCAATGGCAGCAATGGTTTTGTGCTCAATGGCATTAATGTTGATGACTTATCAGGACGCTCGGTCAGTAACGCAGGAGATATGAATGGGGATGGTATTCATGACCTCATTATTGGAACTGAATCTAATGGAGGGAATTATGTTATCTTTGGCGGGAATAATATTGGTAGCAACGGTAGTTTAGAGCTAAGTAGCCTCAATGGTAACAACGTTTTTTTGTCAATGGTGTTGAGGGTAATAGCCAGAAGTGTTGAATGATAGGAAAAAAACAAAAAAAGAAGCCCTCAATCGGATAGAATGAGAGCCAATAAATCAAAATAAACTATTAGTCCTATTTTATCCAACTTCCCTGAGATTGTCAAAAAATATCTAGGGCATCTGCCGACCAATGATTATCCAGTCCTAGATACATCAAGATTTATATCTATCTGGCTAGAGTTCGTACTAGATCAAAGCCTATGCAGTATGAGAGATCTATTCAAGAGGATTAATCTGCGTGGCATAGGTATTAACATATCGACTTTCTCCAAAGCCAGTAAGACAAGGGAAAAGCAACCGTTCATCGAGCTATACGAAAGATTAGTAGAGAAGCAAAAAAGTAAA
>JBCDEB010000150.1:0-17827 GCA_039180005.1 Cyanobacteria bacterium P01_G01_bin.54
GGGTGCATCTCAGTTAAGTAGATAGTACATAGTAATTAATCAAATTCGCCATTGAGATAGGCACAACGATGGAGAAGAACGTTGGGGACATTACAGGGAGACCACTGAGCGCCAGAAATTTTGACCCGAGCAGCGATTTGCTTGATGAGAGATTCGACAGAACCGGAACCAACAGGCCCACCAGCAGCTTGTCGAGCAGCGTAGTTGATGATGCGATGTTGATGACGTTGAAGATAGCCGACAAACGTGGTCGCTCCGAGTAAACGGTGCTGGAGGATGTAGCGTCGCGCTTTGAGCGCTTTCCCCTGCCAGAGTAAATGCTCGATATGAGCGAGTTGTGTCGGTGAACCCCGGACAGGTTGGGCATTCTGCTTGAGATGATACCAATCGAGAATTTCGAGACGTCGCTCTGGCTGACCCACCCGAGCAAACAGGTTCCAGACCCCACCCATCATGTCCATCACCTAAGCAAGTCACTTTTGAGGCTAGCGGTTGGGCATTGAGCCAAGCTAGAAGGCTCTCGTTATCCTTGAAAAAGGCAGCTTGTCCCTGCCCATGAAGGCTAACCGCTTTGTACTCTCGCCATTCACATTCTTGTCCCAGCAGTGTTCTCAAGCGAATTGTGCCACCATCAAGACTGATGTCTGTGATTGGGGTCTTTGACCTTAATTGGTTTCCAGTCCCGCCGTTGCACCATTCTCTGCTGGGTACTATGGGAGACCTTGATGCCCGTCAGTTTGACCAAATCCTTCTCTGCTCTTTCATATGAGCTTTGGGCACTCAGTATCAGGCAACTCTCCTCTACCCCTGGACTCCAGCGACTTTTTGCGGTGACTTCCAGTTTTTGGGCTTGCTGGCTGCTCAGCTCTATCTTCCCCACTAGGCTGACGATTTCTCGCTTACGTCCTGCGGTTGTGTTTGTTGCTGCCTGACAAAAAAATCCCCGATCTCTGGCGTGACGTACTCTTGGGCTAAGTCCCTGACTTTGTACTCTATCCCTTTAAATGTCTTGATTTCTTCGGGTTCCACTTCTTCTAGCAAGATTTCTGCTATTGCTCTGGCGTGAGCTTTGAGTTGGGCTTGGCGTTGGTCGTCCATCTGATCTTCACTTGTTGCTCTTTCTATCTTATCCTTTAGTCTCTGTGTACTATTTGCATAACTGAGATGCACCCCAGGTAAGGTCTCGGGGTCTGTTGTCACATACCAGTATGTCTGAGGTCTTCTCTGTCCAAAGATGATTTCTTTCACATACCGCTTTTCTGTTTTCCCATCGCTAAACCTACGCTCAAAGGGTTTCCACTCATCTTCTATAACCTCCTCCTCCTCTGACATCCAGACTCCATGATTACTCCTAATAGCAACCATATACTCTAGTTTTAGCTCCTCCAGTTTTCGGATAAAATTACTACTACTTTCTCCATATAAACTATCTGAGAGCACACAGTCTATCTTGAATCCATGCTTGACAATCTCTTCTATTAACTGACTTGCAATTTCAGGCTTGGTTCTATATACGTCCCCTTCTTTCAGCCTAGTTTTGGGTTTGTACACTTCAAATCGTATCGGAAATGTTATTCCTTCCAATACACCATAGATGACAACCGCAACTATTCCGTTCTCTGTCTTGCCTAGTCTGCCAATATATTGACGAGCGACATAGTCGGTTTTTCCTCCTTTCTTTGGGTCTCCTGTTTCATCCACTATTAGTCTTATACTTCTCCCTTTTATGGCTTGCTTCAGCATCTCTATCCTTGTCTCGCTCACTTCTTCTGAACTCCATTTACTTTTGCCTAAGAAGTGATGGAATCCTTGGTGATTTTTTAAGCCGACTATCTTGGCTATTGCTGGTAGGCTCTTCCTTTTTTCATTTGATAATATTCCAATATGAAGATCTCGAAAGGCTTCATAATTCCTAACATCAGAAAAGAGTTTCCGATATTGTTTACAATATTCCTCAATGAGGGCGGATCCAGGTTTGGCTTCTCTGGCTAGAGTCATTGTCTTGCCTTGCTTTCAGCGTTTCTTCGTTTTTCCTTCTCTTTATTCTCTCCCCATAGTGACAAAAGAGGGATGATACCAAATCCGCTAGGTAAACCCCAAATAAAACTGGGATGAGGGCTGAGCTTGTCGTGCTCTTGGTTTAACTGACACTCAGGTTTGAAATACTCTAGTACTTAATAGCAGAAATAACCCACCTGTTCAAAATCCATCAAATATCTGTCATGCAGGCACTTTGAACTTTGAATTTCCGCCCTGCGGGACTAGGATTGGGTCAAAACGCCTGGCCAGTTACGATCCGCTCGGGCAATGTTGCCAGGGATATCTTGTTCCCAACGCCGTTGAATCCCTTTGTCGTAGTTGAGATAGAGTTTACCCTCGACAATTTTCCAGGCTTCGGGATCGGTTGATGCAGTATAGCCTCGGCTCACTGCCCAAGCACAGAAGCCACCGTATTGGGGGGCATATTTTTCGGGGTCAGCCGCAAACCGGTCACGATTTTCAGCGCTCGCAAATTGCCAGGTGGCATTCCCCCAGGTATAGCTGAATTCAGCACGACCCGTTATGGCTGCACCTGCGGTGAAATAGGCAACCGGGTCTGTGCCCCGGATCGCTTGGCCCGCAGCGTCTGTAAAGTAAGTGATGACTGTGGTGTCTGCGACGGCATTGTGCTCGGGCGTATTGCTCTCAGATGTAACGACTTCAGGCGTACTGTCCTCAGTCCCATTGGCCGCAGGTGAAACAAGGCTTGAAATCGTTTCCGTCGGGGTGGTGGGCGTCGTGGTTTCTTGAGCCGTTGCGGCAATCTTGTTGCTACTGTTGGAGGCTGCGGTGGAGCAGCCTGTCGCAACGATAATGCTAAGCCCAGCGGCGATCGCCAGCTTATTGACACAGTTGATATGCATGATGAAACATGAAGTGTAAATTGATTTTTATATCAAATCCAATGGGAATGCTCCAAAAACGAAATACACGGGGCATTAACCGAGTACGCCGGGCCAATTCCCATTCGCCTTCTCAATATTGCCAGGAATATCTTTCTCCCAGCGCTTTTGGATGCGTTTGTCGTAGTTGAGATAAAGTTTGCCTTCGACAATTTTCCAAGCCTCGGGGTCAATAGGGGCGGTGTTGCCTTGGCTCACTGCCCAGGCGCAGAAGCCACCGTATTGCGGTGCATATTTTTCGGGATCAGCCGCAAACCGGTCACGATTTTCGGCATTAGCAAAGCGCCAGGTGGCATCATCCCAGGTGTGGGTGAATTCATCGCTCCCGGCAACAGCGGCTTCCTCGGTAAAGTAGGCTACGGGGTCAGTGCCCCGGATGGCATAGCCGCTCTCGTCTACAAAGTAGCGGACTTCTGTTGCTGTGGCTTCAGTGGTCGTCTCAGTGCTGTCCGTGCTGGTGTTGCTGGTGGCGTTGTCAGAGGAAGTGGTGGTACAGCCTGTGGCAACGACTAAGCTGAGGAGAGTGGCAATCGCAGTTTTGTTGAAAGAGTGGATCTGCATGGATTTTAAAGTGTGAGATTTGGCGATTGCTTCTATCTAACGGGGTGTGGCTGAGGCAGTGCTGAGGAGGTGCTGACAGTTGTGTGATACCTTACGATGCTGCGACAAGCGCAAGAGAAAGCTAGCGTTGATGAAGCACAGGCTCTAAGGAAAAACCCAGCCATGAAGCTTTCCAGAACAATCTGATGACCCGCCATAAGTGTTTTAATTACAACAACATATTGCGACAATCCCCATTAAAATCCCTATTAGACGGGCAGAATACCCGTTCTCTCAATGCTCCAATTACAAATTGTTGGGCGAGTATCGTTGGCCAAGTACAGGACGGCAGACATAAGCGATCCGTTCAAAATCCACAGGATGCCTGTCGTACAAGCACTCTGAATCTTGAACCATAAACTCTGCCTTACGGTACTAGAGGCTGTCATGAGTTCGATCTAAGACTATCGCCGTAACTGGCTTACAGCCCCTTTCCTGTGGGTTGGGTCGGGCTGGTTATCAATTATCCCAATCAGGGCTGCAAAATACTTTGCTGCACAATACTTTGATGATATGACCTCGATCGCTAGGCTCAAAGCCTCCTACAGCAATGGTTTTATCACTGCGAACTGTAAATTGCGAATTGTAAATTGCGAACTGATATTCTTCTTGCCTTATTTCGCCTGTCTAAGCACCCTGTCACCATGAACGCATCTCCTCCGCATTTGCCGCCTGTCGCTTCCCCAGCGCAGCCTCCCACTGCATCCCCACCGCCAAGGCCTAAGCGCTCCTCCCTCTTCCTTGTATTGGTTATTTCCTACGCGTTGCAAGTCTCGGCAGCGGTCGGGCTCACAGGGTGGCTCTCGGTTCGCAGCGGTCACAAAGCAGTTGAAGATCTGGCCACACAGTTGATGGGGGAGGTGGGCGATCGCATCCAAGAGAACCTCAAGACCACGCTGGAAATTCCCCACCAGATCAATCGGCTCAACCGTGATCTGATCGAGCTCGGCCCGTTGCCCCCGAACAACCAAGATCTCCTAGGGCGGCATTTCCTGAATCAAGTCCAAGAATTCGACGAAATCATTTATGTTTACATGGGTAATCCCCAAGGGGGGGTGGTCACTGCCCGTCTCTTTCATGGCGAATTGCCCCGACTTAATTTCACCCAGAGCTTTGCCAAAGGGGACTACCTCAGCTATGAAGTTCAGCCTTCCGGTCAGCGCTTGCCCCTGCCGGAAGATGTGGATTTCTATGATGCGACGGTGCGTCCCTGGTACAAAGAAGCGGTGGCTGCCCAGGGGCCGGTCTGGACGAGCATCTATCAAGACACCACCTCCAAAAAGTTCCTCACCTCCGCCGCTTTGCCGATCTACGATGACCAGGGCAAGGTCGTTGCGGTGGTGGCGTCTGATGTTTTGTTGTTTGAGCAATTTAATCGGCTGCTGGGGAGCTTGCAAATTCGTCAATCTGGCGAAATTTTTATTGTGCAGCGCACCGGCGAATTACTCTCGAGCTCGTTGCCGATGTCAATCGACCCCGACACTCCAGCGACGGAGCTGACCCAAGCCAGTGATAGTCCTTCCCCGCTCATCCGCACAACCTTAGCGCAGGCTCAAGCCCAGATTCCTGATTTTCAGGAGCTCGATCAAGTGGAAACATTCAACTTTCGCCTGGATACCCAGAAGCACTTTGCTCAGGTGATCCCGTTTCGAGATGCGCGGGGCATTGATTGGTTGATTTTTCTGACCGTACCCGAATCGGACTTTATGGCAGAGATTCAGGCTCAACAGCGAATCACGCTGTTGCTCTGTCTTTTGGCCTTGGGGGTCGCAATCGCCGCTGGTGTGCTGACCACACGGTGGGTGACACAACCGCTGGCCCGACTCAACCGTGCCGCTCAAGCGCTGGCCCAAGGCCAATGGCAGCAAACCGTTGTGCTGAATCGGGCTGATGAGGTGGGGGAGCTGGCCCTCGCCTTCAATAGCATGGCGAAACAGCTAAAAACATCTTTTGAAACCCTAGAGCAGCGGGTGCGCGATCGCACCGCCGAGCTCGCCCAAGCCAAGGAACGTGCCGATGCCGCCAACCGCGCCAAGAGTGAATTTTTAGCCAATATGAGTCATGAACTGCGCACCCCCCTCAATGGCATCTTGGGTTATGCCCAGATCTTGAAGCGTTCCCCAGCCTTGCCAGCCAAGGAGCACCACGGCGTTAATATCATTCATCAATGTGGTAGCCATCTCCTGAACTTGATTAATGATGTTTTGGATCTAGCTAAAATTGAGGCCCGCAAGCTAGAACTGAACCCTAACGCCATGCACCTCCCTGCATTGCTACAAAGCGTGGTGGAAATGAGCCAAATCAAAGCCCAGGAAAAAGACATCGAATTTATCTATCAACCCAGTTCTCGATTGCCGGTGGGGGTGATCGCTGACGAAAAACAGCTCCGGCAAGTCCTGTTGAATTTACTCGGCAATGGCATCAAGTTTACCGATCGGGGCTCAGTCGTGCTGCGCGTCGAGGTGATGAGTCTCGATGATGCTCGTGTTTTATTGTTGTTTCAAGTGATTGATACGGGAGTTGGCATTGCGGCCAGCGAACAAGATCGCTTGTTCCAGGCTTTTGAGCAGGTGGGCGATCGCAGCAAACAGCGTGAAGGCACCGGCCTGGGTTTAGCGATTAGTCAACGCATTGTGGAGTTGATGGGCAGCACGATTGAGGTGCGGAGTCAGCTCGGGCAAGGAAGTGAATTTTGCTTCAAGGTAGAGCTGCCCTGCGTGACCGATTGGGCGGAGCTATCCCATCCCCTGGAGCCCAGCGAGCGCATCATTGGCTATCAGGGCCAACGCCGTAAAGTCCTTGTCGTCGATGATCGTTGGGAAAACCGGGCAGTGCTGGTCAACCTCCTCACACCCCTAGACTTTATGGTGTTAGAAGCCGAAAACGCACAAGCGGCTCTCTGTCAGCTCCAAACAACACCCCTCGACTTAGTGATTACGGATCAAGTCATGCCTGGCATGGACGGGTTGACCCTCATCACTCAGATTCGTCAACAGGGTGCCTTAAAAGATCTGAGAATTATTGTCTCCTCCGCTTCAGTCTCACCCGCCGATCGCGACTCAGCTCTAGCACAGGGCGGTGATGCCTTCTTGCCCAAACCCGTTGATGCCCAAGAGCTCTTTAACATTGTCGCCGAGCAGCTTGACTTGACGTGGTGCTATACCCCGACGAACGTACAATCTCCAGCCGCTGACCCGGCGGATGAAGCACCGCTACACCTTCCCCCCTATGACCACCTCGCATCCTTACTTCAGCTTGCTCAAAAAGGGAAGCTCCGCAAAATCCGTCAGCAACTCGAAACTTTAATCGAGCAGGATGAGCGATACAATACCTTTGCCGCGCCCATTGTATCGCTGACCAAACAATATAAGGCAGCTGAAATTGAGCGGCGATTGAGTCAGTATATTCTTAGGGAAAAAAATCATGGTTTTGGGTGAAATCTTGGTCGTTGATGATGTGGCGGAAAACCTTGAAATTGTCAGCCAAGTCTTAGAAGATGCTGACTACGAAGTCGCAACCGTTTTGAGTGGTGAACAAGCCCTAAAACTGGTACAGCAACATCCCCCCGAACTGATTTTGCTGGATGTGATGATGCCACGCATTGATGGCTTTGAGACCTGTCGCCGCCTCAAGGCTAATCCGGCAACCGCTGGAATCCCTGTGATTTTCATGACTGCCCTCAATGATGCCGCGAGTAAAGTCGCAGGGTTTGAATTGGGTGCTGTCGATTACATTACCAAACCCTTTCAAGAGCAAGAGTTGCTCGCCCGGGTGCAAAATCATCTGCACTTAAGACGTCATAGCCAAACTCTAGAACAGAACCTTGCTGGCCACAATGAGAAATCCACAACTGACTCCGACTCGCTCAAGGTGGCACAACTCCAGCCATTGCCAAGTGAGCCAATGTCTACGCTCAATAGTCTGATCACGGTGATTGCTCAAGAAATTAATCATCCGACTCGGTTTCTGACAGGGAATATTCAGCCTGCTCAGGATTATATTCAAGACCTATTCCGCTTGATCGATTTTTATCAACAGAATAGTCCTCCACTTGAGGAAGTGATAAATAGTGAACCTCCAGCAATCGATCTAGAAGAGATTCGAGAGCACTTGCCGGCATTGCTCGCATCCATTGATCTGGGCATTAAACGTCTCTATAAATTGAGTCAGAGCCTCTGGACTTTCTCACACCAAGAACATGATATTCAATCTTTGTATGATCTCCATCAGGGCATTGAGAATATACTCTTAATTCTTCAACATCGACTGCAAGGAAATCAGCAACAGCCAAGTGTTAAAGTGCTCAAAAAATATGGAGATATTCCTCCTATTCAATGCTTTCCAGGACAGATTAATCAGGTTTTAATGAATGTTATTACCAATGCTCTGGATGCCTTTGATGAGCTGAACCAAGGAAAAACTACTGCTGAAATCATGGCCAACTCTAATTCGATCATGATCACGACAACAACCGCTGCAGGGAAAATTGAAGTTCAAATTCAAGACAACGCCGGTGGTATGACCGTGGAAACCCAGGCGAATCTCTTTGAGCAGGGCTTTACGACCAAGCCAATTGGTAAAGGCACTGGGCTAGGGCTGACGATCGCCCAGCAAATTATTACTGAAAACCATCAGGGCACGATTGATGTCTACAGTGAGCTGGGTCAGGGGAGCACCTTTACCATCTATCTACCGCTACCGTGAGCTTACATCGGCTTCGAGAGTGGGACGAGCTGGCTTAAATCATTGCCTTGGATCTGATAAGCCGCGCTAAAGCCGACGACAAAGCGACCCGATCGCGGTGTCAAACAGACAATTTGAAAATCCCCCAAGCCCCGCAATAGCCCCACAATTTCGCCAAACTGGGTTTGAAATTGATCCGCGATCGCCTCCCAGTCCAAGGTTTCGCGCTCAAGCCAGCTCACCGTGCAGTCATAACTGAGGCGGCGGCGAGCAAAAATATTGTTGCTCTTGGCCTCGTCTTCAATCAACAGCACCGTCGCCTGGGGGTTAGCATGGAGGTTTTGAGTATGCACGGCCAACCCACTGACAAAGCAATAGAAATTCCACTGGGCATCGCAGATAAACGGTGCATAGCTGGTATTGGGTTGACCCTCTGCTGTGGTTGTTCCCAGGATCAGGCTCTGGAAACTGGGCACAAAGTCACGGTATTGCGCTTGGGCTTGATCGAGATTCATGGCAGGCAAATCGAAATTGGAAATTCCTGTAGGGGCAATCCCCCCGTGGTTGCCCTGGTGTGTTGCGTGACGGAAAGTTGATCGGTGGGCGGCAGAGACCGGGTTAGGCACGGGGGCGCTACCCTTACAGGAGTGCATAAAATAAAATCTTCATGCCCTTTTTAAGCTGTGCTACAGCGCTACAATCGTCCTCCAGACTGGATTTAACCCACCGGATTCATCGCCTTAAGCATGTGATAGGTAATCAACAACTGGGTCAGTGCCAGCGGGTAGCTCTTGAGCGTCTCTCCCGTCGTCCCGACGAGTGACCCAATGTCTTCATTCCCCTCCAAGCTGCAAAACTGGCCCAAGTAGGGCACATCATTGCAGAGCAACCGTTCGAGTTCGATGACCTGCTCCTCGGTGGCTTTGGAATCGATTTCCAGCACATCCACAGGCTTACCCATATCCCGATCTAATTCGAGGCGGATGGCAGAGCCGAGGTGACTGCCTTCGGCGTCGAGAATATTACTAAAGTCAGGGTGAGGAATGGTGGGGCGCAGGGTTTGCCGCACATTGAGCATTAAATTCTCCTCATCAGGACCCGCTTCCGGCGGATAGAAGGACACAATCACATCTGCCCATTGCCGTTGGGGACGAATGTAGGCGGCAGAATCAGGTTCCCGTTTGCGAAGCTGCTCCCGGACTTGTTCGTCGTTATACCCCCGCTTGCGGGTATCCCGTTTAATTTTCCAGGTGGCACGGAGGTCTTCGGGCGGGGCCAAATAGGTTTTCACGTCGTAGCATTCCCGCATATCACGGGTGGAGTAGCCGAGCAAGCCCTCGACGATGATGAATTTATTGGGCTCAATATATTCCGGCGGATCAAACATTCCGGTGTGGTGGTTGTAGATCGGCTTAAGAATGGCTTTGCCATCTCTCAACAGCGCGAGATGTTGCTCCATGATGTCGAGATAGTTGCAGTCGGGGTGGAGCGCGGAAATCCCCATCTCGGCCCTTTGTTTGCGATCGTAGCGGTGATAGTCATCAGTACAAATCGTTGTGACGTTCTCTTCCCCTAGCACCTGGGCAATCCCTTTGGTCAACGTTGTCTTGCCTGCGGCACTGTCGCCGACAATGCCCAGGAGAATCGGTCGTTCGCTCATGATTTTTAATAAAGAATTAATGGTCTTGCTAGGATGTACTCTATCAAGCTCTGTACCTTCTCTCTCAAAATTCCTGCCAGCGCTGAATTTGCCTAGCTTCGAAGCGCAGTTCAAGCTGATTAAGGCGTTGCTTACCCGGTTCTGACCATTGCCAACGCACGTGGGCTCGATCGCCCCCCGTGACCTTCACCTGCTGCACTTCAATCGTGATCGGACCACAGCTTGCCAGATAGTCCTGAGTGATCGCGGCGATCGCCGCCCGCCCTTGAATCTGCTGCTGGGGCAACTGAATTTCACCATCGGGTGTGAACAGCGCTGCAAACGCCTTAGCATCCTTTGCTTCACAGGCCCCGGCGGCTTGCAAAACCAACGCTTTGAGCTGCTGATGTTGAGCAGCCTGTTGCCGGGCGAGAAACCCAAGCCAACCGAAACCCAATAGCGTTAAACCTGCACCGACGGGCCAAAGACCATGGGCGATCGCTGCGGGTTGATCCATTGCCCAGCCCCCCACCAGCGGGCCAATAAAATAACCCACCGCCCAACATTGGGAGTTGAGCGACAGATAAATGCCCCGCAGCTCTTCAGGGGCGAGTTCCACCACCAGAGCAGAGGCCGAGGGGGTATAGGTAATGACGGCTAACGCCAAAAGGCTAAAGCTGAGCGTTGCCAGGGTAATTGCCCTTCCAGTACTGATTCCAGTGAGCCAAACCCCCAGGAAACTGCCTGTCCAGAGCAGCATTGAGAGCCTTAAGGCTTGCCAACGGCTGAGACGGTTGAGCCGGCGGGCAACGGGGAGTTGCAACAGCGCCGCGAGAACGGTGTGGTAGGTCACTAGACCGCTCAGGAGGGTCGGCGTCACATTGCCGGAACGGACAAAGTTGGTTAGATACAGGGGCACCGTGCTCTGGATCTGGGCGATCGCCCCGGTAAAGAGCACATTCACCGCACAGTAGCCGAGCAAAATACGATCTTGAAACGCCCGCTGCCATTGCTGACCAGATGCCTGCCTTAGCTGAGCGGGTCGCGTTTCCTGAATTGCCACGGTAATCAGCAGCCCAAAGAGCACAAACGACACCCCATCGAGTACAAACAGCAGTCGGTAGTTACCGCTCCAGGCGATCCATTGACCCGCCAAGACTGTACCCAGGCTCAAGCCCAGCATATCTGCCATTCGCGTGATCGCAAAGGCTTCACTGCGCTGGGCATCAGTGGTAAGGTCTGCCACCATGGCTTCGGTGGCGGGCCAATAGAGCCCGCCCCCCAGACCCATCCAGATATTACCCAGCAAGAGGAGGGGGAAATTGGGGGCGATCGCCAACACCCCATCCGCCAATGCCGAACAGAGGGCAGCAAGGATCAGCATGCGCTTGCGACCCCAACGGGGCGAGTCAGCCCCTGCACCGCCCCAAAAACGCCCCAATACCCCCGATACTGACTGGCTCCCGAGAGCAATGCCCACTGCGGTGGCCGAGAGACCCACCTGGTTGACAAAGAAAATTGCGGCGTAAAAGAGGGTAAACCCGGTTCCCACCTGGGAGAGCAACCGGCCCGCAGCCAAGATCCAGATTTGGGGATTCATAAGAATGAAACGCAATAAAAATCGCCCTCTGGATGAGTCAGAGTGCGATCGCAAGGTTTACTAAAAAATCAGAATTTATACACTGTCACCAAGTCGCATGACTCACGAGATCCCCCCGGCTGCGACGACCCCCTTGCTAAGGTAGGACTGATTCTCTACATAGAGAAAATTCCAGATCTTCTGCAGGGGCGCGGTTTCCGCGCCCAGCCCACTAGGGGGCAAACCCAAACCTGGACAAATGGGTTGCAGGATGTATCGACCTAAAGCAGGGCAGGGAAACCCAGCCCCTACAGTTGAATCGAACAATTGATCCTTAATTAACCGCAGCAGTCTGATGGGACAAGGAAGGTCGCGCCCGACCCAAACAATAGGCAAGGGAGCTGTAAGCCCGTTACTTTCAGAGCTTGAAATCTAGATGATGACAGCCCCTAATCTAGGTAACCAATCAGAGTGGCGATGTCTTCGATCTCGTTGGAAGCAACGGGACGCTGGCCCATGACGCTGTAGGTCTCGCTTACAGCCAGGGTGCTCTTCATGATCGGCCGGTTGCCAGAGATCACAATGCTATCGCTCACTTCTAGACCGCTGGAGATGACTGGGCGCTGGCCCATCGTGTTGTAGGTGCTGACAACGTTGAGATTGCTGGGCTCAATGGGACGATTTTGGGGGAGCGGGAGGGGTGCACCGCCCTGTTGATAGACTTGAATCCCCGTTGCTTGCGGTTGAGCCGCCTCAGTGGATTTTTCGGGGGTTGCAGTTGCCGCTGTCATGGTGTCCTCGTTTTATGTCGATGGTTGTTAAGGGCTGTTAACCGTGAGTAACATCTCGATACCGGACGGTTTAGGGAGACCTACTCTGACGTTAATGTTTGCTCTAGATTTTAACTTTTTTTTAACGCTATAGTTTACTCGAAAACATAAAACTACATTCTCAGTCATATAAGGTCAACGCTAGGGGCGGCCCATTATTTGAGATCCAGTCGGCCGACTTCCTTTTGCTTGGGGTTGAAGCGAATCTCCATCATCACGCCCCGGACTTTCAGTTGCTCTAGAATTTCGGCTTCCACACGGCGAGCCACACGCTTGAGCAGTTTGGCTTGTTCTCGTTCACCGCTGCTGGCATAGGTGGTTTGCTCCTCCGGCGTCAGCATCGGTTTTATATCGATCGCCTCCTGCCAGAGCGCCGTCTCAGGGCCATTGCCCGGTGGGGTGCTGCCATTCTCGGCAATCCAGGCGGTTTGAATCTCGTTGAGCACGGTGCGGCTCGGGCGATCGACCGTTTTGACCTTGAGCCAGTAGCAACGATTGGGGCAGCGCACCAGATGCTGCTTCAGGCTCTGGAACACGTTGCGCGAGAAGGCGACCAATTGCAATGTTTGTTGTTGGTCAAAGATGGCATAGACGCCAATCTTGCCGTTAAGCGCCTCAGGAATCGACCCCAACGCATCCAGATAGGGGAAGAGGGGCAGGTCAACGAGAGCGGTTACTGCGGTGGGGGTCGGAGTCATAGGACGGTTTTTCTTGATCAGGGGCTATCTCCATCCTGGGAAATCGAGTCCTGGAGGGCAAGCCCGATGATACAGAACCCCTCAGAGTGCAAGGATTCGCAATATTCCGTTAGAAATCTGGCGATCCTCAGTAAGATATCTTCAGAAACGTTAATGTTACGGATAGGTTCAAGGTGTTGATGACGATTTTGGCTGGGCTGGGTGAGTTTTCGCGAGCCAACTGTGTGGCAATCTGTGCTGTCTTAGTGCCGCTCAACCTGGGCTTGACGCTGACAACCCTGATCGGCTGCTATTTTCAGCGACCGTTACAACAGTTGCAACGGAGTGGGGCGATCGCCGCCTTTTTCGCGCTCATCCTCTGTCTCCATGTCTCAAGCTGGTTTTTGATTGGGGTGGTGACACCGGTGACGTTTATTCTCTTGACATTGGCACTGACCTGTTGGCTGCTCAACGGGGTGGCGGTGTATTGGCGGCATCACACTGCAAGGAAACCCAACCCTGCAATCCCAATCTAGACCCGACCCACCCCGGTCTGCGCGACGCGCGACCGCCCCTCCCGAGGGGGGATGTTCTGTTCTGAAATCTCCGACCGGGAGGAGTACCCCTGAAGGGGGAGGTGGGTCGACCCGCTCAAACTCCCACCAGGAGATGAATACAGCGTTAAGTTCACGCCGATACGCGCGACCGCCCCTCCCAAGAGGAGATGTACAGAAATTTACGTTGAACCGATCGCCCCAAAATTCTTCTTTAACTGCGTCAATTCATCCCGATGGCCCTGCACCCAAACCAGGTTCGATTGGGACGCTTGAGCGCTGATCTTCACCTGTACCTGCTCTAGACGTCCTGCCTGACGCCAATAAAAGACACCTGCCCCAGGCGCGAGGAGTAAAAACAGCAGACTCCAGCCCCCGACTGCTGGAATCAAATAGGCCAGCACCAGCCCCAAACAAAAGCAACCGCAGGCGGCCAGAAACGAGAGGAACACCGCCAGGAACAGGCTGGGACGGACAAATCCCTCAAACGTCACCTGGCTCGCATCAAGGTCTTGGGCAATGGTCTGGTAGGCTCGCCCTTCAAAGTAATTGATGAGACCGGTGTAGAGGTCTTGGCGGGCGCGATCGCTCCTCAGTTCCATCTCCTCAATGCGGGCTTTGACCGAGGCGCGGATAAAGAAAAACAGCCCGATAAACATCAACAGGGTCAAGAAAAAGGTGGAAGAGAGCACAGGAAGCTGCTCAGTCATGGGGATTCGGACTCTTTAGATTGCAACTCTCCCATTGTCGCCTGTTTTTCGTGAATGACACGCCCTAAGATTTGGGAAAGAGATTCAGTTGTGAAATCCATGAACAGTACAAATAATCTCAATATGCTAGAGCGCCATCCTGACAGGGTCAGCGGTGCATGGGTCTTTACAGGAACACGAGTTCCTGTCTCGGCCTTTTTTGAAAACCTCAAAGACGGGGCTTCGGTTGATCAGTTTCTAGAATGGTTTCCGGGTGTAACTCGTGCCCAGGTGGAAGCACTGCTTGATTATGAGCTGACTCGGTTAAAGAAAATGGCAGGTTAATGAAGCCGGAGTATTGGATAAGCAGATGGTGCGAAAGCCCACGAAACTCAACAAGGTTGGCAATACTGGCTCCGGTATTGCAGGAGTTGATCGGTAGCCCTCTCCACCTCAGCGGGAGGTGTCGGGGGGCTGGTCCCCTGACAACCGGGTTTGACATTGAGATTTCAAGGCTTTGGAGAATGTGATAGCTTCGCTTACCCAGAACTCAGGTTTACCCAGAAATTCCCATTGCGTGAATCCTGCTCTACAGTCATATAGACTGTTTCCCCTGGCTTGACCCATCTCGTGCGCAAACTTTCGCTGCATCTTCGTACCCTCCCCCCCGACCTGCGTTGGCTGCTGATTTTGACGGTGGCGGCGATCGCCCTCTGGACATTCGGTCTCGGCAACCTGCCCCTGCGCGACTGGGACGAAGGCACCTATGCATTGATCACCCGTGAGATGGCCCGTGCCCAGAATTGGTGGTATCCCACTCGGTTTGGTGAGCCTTATTTTATGAAGCCGCCCCTGGTCTATTGGTTGGTGGCCTTGAGTACGGGGATATTCGGTCAGATGCACGAGTTTGCCCTACGCCTACCGATGGCCCTGTCCACAGCGCTGGGTGTGCCCCTGCTCTACGCCCTCATCCGCGAACTAACCCCCCATCGCCGCGATGCCATCCTCACCGCAAGCGTCTATCTGACGCTGTTGCCCGTCGTGCGCCATGGTCGGCTGTTGATGTTGGATGGCCTGGTTAACAGTCTACTGATTTTGTTGCTGCTCTGCCTGTTTAAGTCCCGTAAAGCCCCCCTCTGGGCGTTGGGCATGGGCTGTTGTTTAGCGGGCATTGCCCTGACCAAAGGCGTTTTGGTCTTTGCGCTCTGGGGCATTGTCGGGGTTTATATTTTGCTCGATCGCCAATGGCCGGTGCTGCGCAACCCCTACACCTGGCTGGGGGTGCTCTTAGGGTCAGGTCTGGTCGTGGCTTGGTATTGGGCCCAATGGCAACGCTATGGCGAGATTTTTCTGCAAGTCCACTTGGGGATGCAAAACATTGCCCGGCTCTCTAGCGCTGTGGAAGGCAACGCCGGGCCACCCTGGTATTACCTTTTAGAAATCATCAAATACAGCTTTCCCTGGCTGCTCTTTTGGCCGGGCGGGCTCTGGCTGGCCGGCCAAGGGCGGCGCAGCTCGCGGGGCGTTTTGATCTTGACTGCAACATTGTTGTTTCTGGGTTTGATCTCAGCAATGGGTACAAAGCTGCCCTGGTATGTGATGCCGTTTTATCCATTTATGGCGTTGGCGGTGGGTTGGCAGTTGAGTGAACTCTCAGAACGGGTGCGGGGCTATGCCTATCACCTCCGTTGGCTGTTTGGAGTGGTGGCGATCGCCGCCCTCGGTGGCCTGGTTTACTTTGCCCTGAGTGAGCCCCACCCAACGCTGATCCTGATGTCGCTGGTGCTCTCTGTCACCCTAGCAATCGTCACTTGGCAACTCTCACACCGAGACCCCCGCTTTATCCGCACGTTGCTGGTGGGCATCTATAGTTGCCTGTTGCTGCTAATGCTCTCGCCCGTGTGGATTTGGGAGCTGAATGAGACCTTTCCGGTGGGCAATGTGGCAACGATGATTGCCGCCCATACACCCGTGGGCAAAACCGTGTTTACTTCCTATGCCGACAATCGCCCGAGTTTAGATTTTTACAGCGATCGCTACGTCTTCCCCATTAGTAACCCCCAAGAGCTGGCCAAGTTCCGCACTGAGGGGCATTTTTTGTTGTTGAATGAGGCGGCTTTGGGGGCTTTGCAGATTCCGGAGGGGGCGATCGTGGCGACGACGGAGGGCTGGAGCGTGGTCAAGCCGGAACCATGAGTCATCGCTATCTACTCTTCCACAAGCCCTATGGTGTTTTGAACCAATTTACCGATACCGCAAACCGTCCCACACTCAAAGACTATATTGCTGTGCCGGAGGTCTATGCCGTGGGTCGCCTCGATCGCGACAGTGAAGGGCTCTTGTTGCTGACCAACCATGGCCGGCTGCAAAATCGCCTTAGTAGCCCCCGTTATGGGCATCCCCGTACCTATTGGGCCCAGGTGGAACGGATTCCCGATGCAGGGGCGATCGCCCACCTTACCCAAGGGGTACAGATTCGAGACTATCACACCCGTCCGGCTCAAGTTCAATTGCTTGCCAAGGAACCCGAACTACCGCCACGCGATCCACCGATTCGCTTTCGCAAAACCGTGCCCACGGCTTGGCTGGAGCTGACATTAACGGAGGGCAAAAATCGTCAGATACGCCGGATGACAGCGGCAGTGGGGCATCCGACGTTAAGACTGGTACGGGTGGCGATCGCGTCCCTCAGCCTTCAAGGTATAGAACCGGGTGAATGGCGTGAATTGACTGGGGCGGAGCGGCGATCTTTAGGGCAAGGGGTGGGGTTGCGGTTGTAGCTGAGTAATGCACCTTGATTCCTGTAGGGGTCGCGCCCTTCTACCCCGGTCTCGGCTGCTCACCGATCAACCCTCCGTCACGCAACACACCAGGGCAACCACGGGGGGATTGCCCCTACAGGGATTGGCTACCCATTAAAGTGGGCCACGGCACTTGAGTACGTTTCCGTGTCACCTGCCAGGTGAATGGGTACAATAAACCCATACAGGAGTAGTGGGGCAATGGTATGCAAGACGAAATTCACAACAACACAGATAACGAATCTGCCACTCAATCCCCTCATGAGCGACAGGACATCACCATTTCTTTGCCACAAGCGTTGTATGAGCAGTTAAGGGATAAATCTGCTGCTGAGAACAAAAATATATCCATACTTGCCGAAGAATTGATTGCTTTTTGTCTAAATCAACCCAAAGACGTCAAGATCAATGTTGACCCAACCGCTTTCATTCCCAGTGCCATTACAAATCAAAGTATATCTCAAGAGAGTCAATCCACTTTAACAGAGGTGATTTCCGGAGAAAGCGAAAACATCACTACTGAGATGATGAGAAAATACAGCGGTAAATTGATCGCTCTTTGTCTAAATCAACCTAAAGATGTCAAGGTCATTGAGTTCTTTGAGTCATTAGAGTTGAATCCTAGCAAGGTTTATCTAACCGTTTCTATTCCTAGTGCTGCTGTAAATCAAAGTATATCTCAAGAAAAGCAAATCCCTTTAGCAGAAGTAGATTTTAGAGGAGGTAAAAGCACTACTTCTGAAACAGAAATAAATACCATTAACTCACCGCCATTTGGAGAAAGCACAGAAAATGAAGCAGGGAATTATCTTGAGTTCATCGTTAAAGAGTTA
>JBCDEB010000151.1:0-17815 GCA_039180005.1 Cyanobacteria bacterium P01_G01_bin.54
ATTGCAATGATAATGAATAACCTTGCTGAACTATATCGACTGCAAGGAAAATATGAACAAGCTGAATCTCTTTATCTTCGGGCTCTAAAAATCTTAAGAGAAATACTTGGAGAAGAACATCTAGATATAGCCGTAATCTTAAATGGATTATCACTTTTGTATCAAGATCAGATGATATATGATAAATCAAAAACAATTCTCCTTGAGATTGTGAATATTGTTCGGAACAACTTTGGTGAAGATCATATTTATGTTGCGATAACAAATCGAAAAATCGCATCAATGCACAAGCTATTGGAGGAATATGGTGAAGCCTGCCAACTGTATCTTGAGATTGTGAACAAGGGAAATATTCTCTTTGCCGAAGATCCTCACTTCATGGTAACGATATTGAGTGATATTTCTGATGTTTTGGGAAAATTAGAAAAGTATGAGATAGCAGAATCTCTTTACCTGAATTCTCTACCAATTTTCTTGAGCAAATTAGGTGAAGACCATCCTGACAGCCGAACTGTTTTTTATGATTTTGTTGATTGTCTCACCACCGCCCACCAAGCAGGCTTTGCCCATACCCTCAGTGATCATCCCCTCACCCAAAGCCTCCTCCAACAAATCCGTGAAAATGAGTCAACTTAACCCCCCCACCCTCTACACAACCCTCCTCATCGACATCAAACACAAAATCCGCACCATTGGTGCGAGAAATTGGCTGGGATAACGAGGCTAAATCTTAGCTATTACAGCAACTCCAAAAACTGATCTACATCGATTTTTACCTGTTTCAAAGTCTTCGCCAATGTTGATCGCTTTACGGGTTTGTGAACTGGAACCGTAATCTTCAATGTTTCCTGAGGCAACGTTTTCTCTAGGCGAATGTGGCTTCCCTTCTGACGCACCACCCGCCAACCATCCCACTCTAACGCCGTAATGATTTTCTTGTAAGACCTGGACTTTAGACAAATAGTGAGAAAGCACTATAGGTAGTGTTATTTAGTCGAATGGCTTCCTCTAGATATAGCGCTTTGTCTAAACTCCAATAAGACAAGCTGGGAACCTTACTCATACCACCAACTCTCGAACGATCACCCCATCCTGTAGGGTGACATCATTCTCAATCGGTTCTAGGTAAAGCTCGATCGCCTCCTGGATATTACTCAACGCCTCATCGACATCATCCCCCTCACTAATACACCCCGGCAGCGACGGTACAGAAACCGTATAGCCACCTTATATCCGTGATGTCCCCCCTGTGGTTAGGGTTTGACCGTAACGCGCTAACTCTCCTCCGCCTTTGCCAACCCCGCCGCGATCGCCTCCAACCATTCGATCAAACTACTCAACTGCTGCTCCGGTTTAAGCACGCCCAAGCCTCGCACCGTGACCTTATTCAGGGAATAAACAAACCGTGATTTGAGGTGTTTGGGGAGGTATTCCTGTAAGCGCTTCCAAGCAGGTTCCTCCATGGGAGTTTCCAACACCACATGTTGCTTGCCATCGGGTTTAATCCGTGAAAAACCCAAGGGTTTAGCCACCTGTTTAAGCTTGATGATTTCGACCAGTTGCACCACGGGCTTGGGCAATTCGCCATAGCGATCGCTCCAATCCGTGCTAATTTCTACCAGTTCTCGGTTGGACATTGCCGCCGAAACCCGTCGATAGGCCGCCATTTTTTGCTCTAGATCCGGAATGTAGCTGGCCGGAATCATCGCTGTCACCTTGAGATCCACCTGGGTTTCATCCACCTGGGGAATCTCTTGGCCACGAATCTCCTGGATCGCCTCCTGGAGCATCGACATATAGAGGTCAAACCCGATCGCCATCATCTGACCCGACTGCTCAACACCGAGCAAGTTGCCCACGCCACGAATTTCCATATCCCGCGTGGCCAGTTGGTAGCCAGAACCGAGTTGGGTGAATTCTTGAATGGCGCGTAGCCGTTTGCGCGCCTTGTCCGAGAGGGTGCGATGGGCGGGATAGACCAGCCAGGCATGGGCTTGAATCCCGGCTCGACCGACGCGACCCCGGAGCTGGTAGAGCTGGGCGAGACCAAAGCGTTGGGCATCTTCGATCACAATGGTGTTGACACGAGGGATATCCAGCCCCGACTCAACGATCGTGGTACAGACCAGAATATCCGCCTCGCCGTTGTTAAAGCCCAGCATCGTCACCTCTAGCTCCCCCTCGTCCATCTGGCCGTGGGCGATCGCCACCCGAGCCCCCGGAATCATCTCCCGCAGTTGGCCCGCCACCTCTTCAATGCCCTCCACCCGAGGCACAACATAGAAAATCTGGCCGCCGCGATCCAATTCATTGCGGATTGCCGTGCGGATCACGTCGGGGTTGTAAGGCGAGAGGTGGGTTTCAATCGGGCGGCGGGAGGGCGGCGGTGTGGTGATCAGGCTCATTTCCCGAATGCCCGAGAGCGACATATAGAGGGTTCGGGGGATCGGCGTGGCAGTGAGGGTCAGCACGTCCACCTGGGTTTTGAGGGCCTTGATTTTCTCCTTTTGGTTGACGCCAAAGCGCTGCTCTTCATCGACGACCAATAGGCCCAGGGCTTTGAACTGCACTGATTTATTGAGGATTTGCTGCGTGCCGACAACAATATCAATCTCCCCGGTCTGCAGCCGCTCCATAATCTCCTTGCGCTCGGAGGCCGTGCGGAAGCGATTGAGTAGCCCAATATGGATGGGGTAGGGGGCAAAACGCTCCTTGAGGGTGTGGTAATGCTGCTGGGTGAGGATCGTGGTGGGAGCCAGAAAGGCGACCTGTTTATTCGCGGTCGTCACCGCCTTGAAAATCGCCCGGATCGCCACCTCGGTCTTGCCAAAGCCCACATCGCCGCAAACGAGCCGATCCATGGGGCGATCGCTCTCCAAGTCCCGCTTGATATCCTGGGTGGCCTTAAGCTGGTCGGGGGTCGGCTGGTAAGGAAACGAGTCTTCCATCTCCGTTTGCCAGGGGGTATCGGGCGGGTAGGCAAAGCCCGAACGCTCGGCCCGCTGGGCATAGATCGCCAGCAGATCCACCGCTACTTTTTTAACCGCCTTCTCCACCCGCGCCTTGGTGCGCTCCCAGACCTTGCCCCCCATCTTATGCAGTTCTGGCTTGCCCTTTTGCTGATAGCGGGAGAGGCTATCGGCGGCATCAGCAGGAACCCGCAACAGCCCATCGGCATATTTGATCACCAGGTAGTCGCGCTGATTCAGGGAATCGAGTTCGAGAAATTGCCCAATGCCATGTCTGCGATGGACGATATAGTCCTTGGGTGAGAGTTTATTAAGGTCAACTTTTTTGGAGGCGGCGCGGCGACGTTTGCGAATATAGGTGGGACTGGCTAAACTATGCTGGCCAAAGAATTCTCGGTCGGTGACGACGATGATTTTATAGGTGGGCAAAATGAAACTTTCCAGTTCCGCGAGGCCCGAATATTTGAGGGCGACAACCACCCCTTGGGTGTGGAGGCGGGCGATCGCTGGGTAATCCCGCACATTGGGCACAAACTGCACCGGGCAGTCATGTTCTTGCAAGAGCGCTGCTGAGCGGGAGGGCTGAGCGGAGATCACCCAGGGGGTGTAACCCTTAAGCGTCATGCCCGGGAAAACATCCCGCTTGCCCCGTAAAATCTCGGCCAGCTTGGCGAACTGGTTGGGGGTGGTGGGGAGCGATCGACTCGATAAGTTAATGCCTGCGCCTTCTTCTGAGAGTTCTGATAGGTGCAAACAATGGGGATGCTCGGCCAGAATCGCTTCGATGTCTGCAAAGGGGCGATGGAGGAGCGGCACGGAGGTCTGCGTTCCTTCCTGCAAGATGGCGTGCTGGGTTTGTACCGCGTCCACCCAGCGGCGGCAATGGGCAGCGCAGGCCAGGGGTTCGTCTAGCACTACCACGGTCTCAGCAGGAAGATAATCCAGCAGCGAGGCAGGTTGCCCGAAGGCAACACTCAGATAACGTCCTAAACCTTCAGGGATTTGTCCTTGTTCGAGGGCGTCTTGATCTGCTTCATTAAGGGGACATTCTGCCTTCTCCTGTAAAGCTGGAGCAATAATTGCCCCGTAGCCTGTGGGCGTGAGGAGGAGTTGGCCGATGGCATCGAGCGATCGCTGGGTAGCCGGGTCAAATTCCCGAATCTTATCCAGTTCATCCCCAAACCATTCCAGGCGAATCGGCAGCTCACTGGAGACGGGAAAGACATCGACAATATCCCCCCGACGGCTCCATTGGCCTTCGGTTTCCACCAGATTCACGCGCTCATAGCCCAGCGCGGCCAGTTGTAAATCCAGGGTCTGACCCTCGAAGCTCTCCCCCACCTTAAGCGTAAACACTGTATTCTTCAGAGCATCCGGCGGGGGCAGCAGGGGCTGCAAAGCCCGTTCAGTCGAGACGATCGCCCAGGGTTTTTCATCTTCAGAGGCATTCACCCGCTGGCTCAAGACCGCCAGTTGACCCCAGACCATCTCGGATTCTGGGTCGAGGGGTTCGTAGGGAGAGGCTTCGGAGGTGGGATAAAAGGCAACGCTCTGCCAGCCCATCAGTTCGAGTTGGGCGGCCCAGCGACCGGCTTCTTCGAGGGTGGCGCAGGCCACAAATAGATTCTGCTTGAGGTGTTGGGCGATCGCACTGGCCACCAAGCCCCTTGGCAACCGCGCCGCCCCGTTGAGCTGGAGGGTTTGGGTCTTCTGGAGCTTACTGGCAAATTCTTGGGTCAGGGGCGAGCCAGTGAGCATCCGGACAACGGAGGTGAGGGCCATGGAGGAGGGGGCGCGATCGCAGATTTTTTCGTATGGAGAGAATTTCTCCCGCTACAGTCATCATAGGGCTGGAGTTGGGGTTGGGCAATTGAAGGTGGGGCGAAGGGGCGATCGTCTTTGGTATTGTGCAAGGCGCAATACCAACTGTTCTCAACCGATATATAACGATATTCACTTTGACTAAGTACACCTTCGAAAACGGAATGTCTCCAGTGACAGGATTTGCCGTGCTTGCTTGATCTGCACACCGCTATAATGGTCGAGTTCCTGATGCCAACTGTTCACCGATGCTCAGTCAACCCACTAGCACAGAGCATATTGCTATCCACTCCGACTATTGCAGTGGTCAACCTCGGATTGTGGGCACATGAATGACCGTGGCGGCGATCGCCCAGCTATATTTAGCAACGGGACAATCGCCAGAAGCGATCGCTCACAAGTACAATTTGCCCCTTGCTGCAGTTCATGGGGCAATGGCCTATTACTACGATCATCAAGCAGAAATTGATCAGCATCGTCTTGAAACCGAGCAAGTTGTCACGCAAATGGAAATTAATGGTGCTTCTTCAAAGGTTCAAGACCGTTGGAGACAGATAAACGGTGAACAAGAAAATTCGTTTTCACCTGGATGAACAGGTTGGGAACCTCAATTAACTGCTATTTTGGCAATATGCGAGAGCTGGAACAGCGAGAATTTGTTGCGATCTCACTCAAGATTTGAGTTTTTCGAGGTTCCTTTAATTTTAAGCCACTTTTAGGGCGTGTCATCAATTAACCTCAGAAGCTTGATGGGACAAGGGATAGAGCGCCCGATTCAAAAAACAGAAAAAGGAGCTATAAACCAGTTACTCTCAGAGCTTGAAATCTAAAGGATGACAGCCCCTAGCTTGAAACTGGTCATTCGACCAAACATATCGCCAGTTGAGAACAAGCTCCACTGGCGATGGTCGTCTCATATCAACGAGTTATGACCCGCTTGCGATCACACTAACGCAGGGATCAAATGTTACTTGATAAATAACATCTCTTGATAGGTTGGCAGCGGCCAGAAACTATCAGCAACTAATCCTTCCAAGGCATCCGCATATTCACGCACCTCATCCATCAAGGGACGAATCGTTGTGGCGCAATATTGCATATGCTCGGTGATTGAAGCAAAGTCATGCTTCGTCATCGCTGCGCTGAGCTTGTCGGTTGCTGTAGTCATTGAGTTGGTAAGATCCGCAACTTTCTTGGCGCTTTCCTTCTCAAGATCAATCCCTAGGCTCGTTAGGCTAGAAATGGTTGAAGATAGCTGCGATAAATATTCGACCGCTGCTGGATAGATGGTTGTTTTTGCCATGCTGACAACCAGCTTAGACTCCACTTCAATCGAGAGAATATATTGCTCAGAATAGACCTCAAAGCGACTTTCCAATTCCACGGGTGTCAGAACCCCTGTGCTCTTGAACAGCGCTTTGACCTCATCCGATTCTAAATAGGGCAGCGCATCAGCGGTGGTGGGAATATTGGCGAGGCCCCGTTCTTCAACGGCCATCTTATGCCATTCTTCCGAATAACCATTCCCACCGAAGACGACGGAGCCATATTGCTCCATGACTTCCTTGAGCACGGTCAGAATGGCAGTGTTGAGTTCTAAGCCCTTGCCCAGTTCCGCTTCTAAGCGATCGCCCACCCAGGTTAACGATTCAGCCAGCATCGTGTTGAGCACGATTAACGGGCCAGAAACCGATTGGCTCGAACCGACAGCTCGGAACTCAAAGCGGTTGCCGGTAAAGGCAAAAGGAGAGGTTCGGTTACGATCGCCAGCGTCCTTGGTTAGCGGCGGCACCACATCAAGCCCCAGATCCATCACCCCTTTGTGCTTGGAATCGGTCACGGAGCCGGTCTTGATTTGATCAAAAACTTCTTCAAGTTGGGTGCCCAGATACACCGACATAATGGCAGGCGGTGCTTCATTGGCCCCCAAGCGATGATCATTACTGGCGGTTGCGATCGCCGCCCGCATTAAGGGACCATACTTATAAACACCCCGAATCACCGCACCACAGAAGACTAAGAACTGAGCATTCTCATGGGGTGAATCGCCCGGATCCAATAAGTTGCCTTGGGTTGAGTTACTCACCGACCAGTTCACATGCTTTCCAGAGCCATTAATGCCCGCAAACGGCTTCTCATGGAGCAGGCACATAAAACCATGCTTCTTAGCGGTATGCCGCAACGTGGTCATCATCAGTTGTTGGTGATCGCTGGCAACATTTGCGGCTTCAAAGAAGGGGGCAATTTCAAATTGACCGGGCGCAACTTCGTTGTGGCGCGTTTTGGCCGGGATGCCGAGCTTATACAGGGTTTCTTCTACATCCTGCATGAAAACCTGTACCCGCTCGGGAATGGCACCAAAATAATGGTCGTCAAATTCTTGACCCTTAGCAGGAGGTTTGCCAAACAGGGTGCGACCCGCGAGGAGTAAATCAGGGCGTTGGCTGGCAAAATTGGTATCCACCAAGAAATATTCTTGCTCGGCCCCGCAGCTCGAATTCACATGGGCAATGTCGGTATGGCCCAACAGCTTGAGAACCTTGTTGGCGGCTTTGTCCATGGCTGCGATCGAGCGCAACAGTGGCACTTTCTTATCCAGCGCTTCCCCCGTCCAAGAGACAAATACGGTGGGAATACAGAGGGTTGCCCCATTGTCTGTTTCCATAATGTAAGCCGGACTGGTGACATCCCAAGCCGTGTAGCCACGGGCTTCAAACGTGTCGCGAATTCCGCCATTGGGGAACGAGGAACCATCAGGCTCCCCTTGCACCAGCACCTTACCCGAAAACTCAGAGATGACATTGCCGTCGCCTTGAACGGAGATAAAGCCGTCGTGCTTCTCCGCCGTTTGGTTGGTCATGGGGTAAAACACGTGGGCATAGTACAAAACGCCTTTGGTCATCGCCCAGTCCCGCATCGCCGTGGCAACCGCATCGGCAATGGAGGGATCCAGTTTTTCGCCAGTCGTGATCGTTTTCTTAATCGATTTAAAAACAGATTTAGGCAAGGTTGCCTGCATTTTGCTGAGGTTAAAGACATTTTCAGCCCAAATTTCTTCTAAGCTCGCTGGAGCTTTAGGGGGAAGCATTTCCCGGTTGCTAATTTGCAGCACCGCTTGGAGACGGCCAGAATTTCCAGTCATAACAGGTTTCCATCAGGGGGTCAGGACGGACTGATGGTACTGAGCTATGATCCCTGAAAGGGTAGCGAATGTAGCAGAAGTGCTTGATTTAAGTAATTGTTCAGGTTTAGTGATCAATTAAAGATCCTGATTCATGGCAATTTATTCTGAAAGTAGACGGGACTGATGCATTTGCAGCGAAGCTAGCGAAATCCCCCCGGCTACGCCGACCCCCTTGGTAAGGCAGGGCTGTTTTATGTTCTGGAGAGAAAAAATCTCGTATCATGGCTCTGCCGTGATACGCATCATCGGCGGCTCTGCCGCTTGCAGAGTTGCGAACAAATGAATGAACAGGAGGCAGAGCCTCCCCGTTAGCATTACCGGGCAGAGCCCGGTAACGAGTTGGTTTGTTTTTCTCTGGTAAACATCAAACAGCCCTACCCTCAGCAGGAAGTGTCGGGGGGCTGAACCCCTGACAACCGGGTTTGACAATGAGGTTTTAGGGCTCCCGAGGAATGCGATCGCTGCGCTTAAACGAAACTCACATTAACCTAGGGGCTATCACCATTTAGATTTCAAGCTATTGCTGCGTCTAGCTTACAGCCCCTTTTCCTATTTTTTGGGGTCGGGCGCTCTATCGCTTGTCCTGTCAGGCTTCTGAGATTAATTGATGACGCGCCCTAAATCAAGGCTCAGCGCCCGTCTAAGATGAGCGCAACGATCGCCAAGAGCCGATCCATCAAAACCACTGCCCCAGCCCCCAGCAGCATCCAGCCGAGAATTTTGCCCACTGTTGCACTGACTTGCTCCAGAGTGGTTAACGGCCTTAATTGTTTGTGCAGATGGATACAAGCCACATTCTCAGCCAGAGTCCCCTTCCCCAATGATTTGTAGCCGAGCGCTTTGTAGAAGGTATCCGCTGTCAAGGAAGATGCCACTGCCACCCAAATCGCACCCTGTCCTAAGGCGCGACGCTCAATCTCTTGTACCAAGCTGCGACCCACTCCCTGCCGCAGCCAATCGGGATGGGTGAATACGGCACTGATGAAGCAGACCTTAACTGGAACCTGAAACGCCGCCACCCCCACCAACTGAGATTGCGCTTGCACGACCAACACCATATACTGTGCCAGGGTTTTAGCATCGTACATCTTAAGGATCGCTTTGACCTGCTCGGGGGGATAGTCCTGGGGACTAATTTGGCGAACAGACTGATGGATCAGGGCGATCGCGTCTTCCACTTCGTGCTCGTGCAGGGGGCGCACTGTGAAGGGTGAATCGGGATGGAGAGTATTGGCAGCGCGATCCATAAGGGCGGGGTTACGGCAGTGACCTGATGGATAGTGTAGAGGAGGGCGAACACCCCTAAATCTCTACACTACTTACTAGGCGTTGGTGGCTTTTGTAGCACGGCTGCGATTTTGCCGTTGACAGTCAGCACACTAATAACCAAACATCTGACTTTTTCAAGAAATACAAGCTATACTTTGAAAGACAATATTCATCAAAGATGATCGTGACAGCTTCAGAGCATCTGGTAACCGCCAAAAGAATTATTGATTTTTCTGATATGTGGTGCAAGGGGAATTTGGGACATGAAACTGGTTTTACTGAGGTTGGACTCTATAAGACAGAAAAAAATGCTATTCAATCTTACGGATTTGAGATAACTAAAACTCATTTTATTGATAGTAATATTGATTCAGATTTTTTCAAGAGGGACACCCACATTAATGGGTTTTTAGATATCCAGAATTTACCTTCAATAGAGATTTGCCTTGATAATCACAGACTTAATTTGACTGAACTTGAAGAAGAGTCTTCTCCTTTTGGTTTTCAACTAAAACTTCCTGCGAAAAAAGCTCACATCATAGATGAAGTCAACGAAGAGAATGTCATCCCTTTTGAGATTGGAACTTCACTTCCCGGAGGTTCTATAGGGATCAGTGTTGATTACTCCATGATCGAGTCTTTAGACCCCAGAGAAAAATCTTTTCTTCCCAGTTTTCAACCAGGAATCCCTAAAAAAATTGAGCGCACCACAGACAAAATCAATGAGGACAAATCCCAGGAAAGGCTCATTCCTTTTGGTGTCCAAAATTCATTTATTTTAAATCCTCCACTTGCTCTAAATCCTGTGGAAGATGATTTTGATAAACATCATGCAAAACCTATAGTTTCTAGAGAGAGTAGTCAATTTACCAATCAAGCCAGTTCAAAAGATCCAAAAGTTTTTTCTCTATTTGGTTATGAAGCCCCACAAAGCATAGATGAAATGGCTGTCTGTAAAGCTCTTTCAGAAAATCATAAGTCAATATCAGATGTAAGATCTCGACAAATCACATCGTTGATCAATATGACCCATGAGATGGTGAAGTCGCCGATTACATCAGGGTTAAGAGAAAAGAATATCAAATTGTCGCTTGAAATTATTCGTGAGGAATTGAGGGAACGAGCCAAGTTAGATGGTCAGTTTATTGAATCATTTGGCAGAATTACAAGAGGAAAGACCAATCATAATAATATAAGAATGGAATTTTATGCACCAGTGACCAATGCTGTTGGTAATGTTGAGCGAGATCAATATATTGATGTTGGCTACACATCAATAACATAGCTGATCTTGTAAGCATGATGAATGGACGTGCCTTTACAACAACCCATGAACAGCACCACTGTCAAACGGCAGGATTTACTCAATGCCGTCAACACCCTTCCCGAAACAGCCCTGCCAGAACTGGCCAGCTTTCTGGACTACTTGCAGTACAAAGTCGCCCAGCGCAGCTTAGTATCGACAAAACTCCCAGCAACGGAAACTAGAGACCACGCTCAAGCTCAGACACCATTGGGTCAGCGACTGCGTGGCTTGCGACAAAAAATTGTTGCTTCTGGAGCGCCATTACTCGATCGGGAGGCGATCGCAGCGGAACTTGCCGAAAGTCGAAATCGAGTTTAAAGCAAAATAATGCAGATCCTGACCTACATTGACTCAGGCGTTTTGATCGCTGCTGCTCGTGGTGATACTGAAGTCAGTGAGCAGGCGATCGCCCTTCTCGATGATCCTGACCGTACTTTTGCGGCCAGCATTTGGGTGAGACTTGAAGTGCTTCCTAAAGCCATTTATCATCAGCAAACTGATGAGTCTGAATTCTACCAAGCCTTCTTTGAGAGCGTATCAATCTGGGCCGAGCCCAGCTCAACACTGCTCGATCATGCTTTAGAGCTGGCCTGCCAATTTGGCTTAGGGGCGATCGATGCGTTGCATATTGCGGCTGCCCTTGCCGTTGATGCTACGGCGATTGCAACCGCCGAAAATGTCAACAAGCCCATTCATCGAACTGGGCTCATTGCAACGATCAAGGTTTAGCTTCAAGTCGAGAACTTTTAAATGTGAATCAATTAACTCGCCAAAGCCGGCTCTGGCTGATAACAAATCCCCACTTCCTTCAGCCGACGCAGGGCCTCCCCGAGGCGATCGCAATCGGCAATCAGGCTAATGCGCACATAGCCCTCCCCACATTCGCCAAAGGCATTACCGGGTGTGACCACGACCCCAGTTTTTTGCAGCACCTCCAGGGCAAAATCAGTAGAATTCATGCCGACGGTACAGGGAACCCAAAGGTACATGGTGGCTTTGGATTTCGGAATTGTCCAGCCCAATTCGCCTAAGCCTTGGATCAAGAAATCCCGCCGTTCTCGGTAGCGGTCTTGGACTTCTTTGATGTAGTGATCCGGCAGTTGCAATGCGGTTTGGGCTGCTGTTTGAATGGCAGCAAAAATGCCATAGTCGAGGTTGGTTTTAAGGGTGCGCAGCCCCTGGACGATCGCCGCATTCCCCACCACAAAGCCCACCCGCCAGCCGGCCATACTATAGGTTTTGGAGAGGGTATGAAACTCCACCCCAATCTCTTTTGCACCGGGGATTTCTAGCAAGCTGGTGGGCTGATAGCCATCAAAAGCCAGCTCGGCATAGCAGAGGTCATGCACCAGCAAAATCTGGTGGCGGCGAGCAAAAGCGACAATCTCCTCAAAGAATTTCCGAGGAGCGGTGGCAGTGGTGGGGTTATTGGGATAGTTGAAATAGAGCATCTTAGCGCGACGAGCCACTTCGTCAGGAATTGCGCCAAGATCAATCAGCCAATTGTTCTCGGCGCTCAGGGGCAATTGATAGAGTTCAGCCCCGGCGATCAAGGGACCCCGGAAATGGGCAGGATAGGAGGGGCTGGGTACCAGCACCTGATCGCCTGGATTGAGATAAGCTAGCGCTAAATGACTTAAGCCTTCCTTGGAGCCCAGCAGTGGCAAGGCCTCACTGTCGGGGTCCAGCTCAACGCCGTAGCAGCGGTGATACCAGGCGGTGATCGCATGACGAAAGTCAGCCGTGCCTTCAAAGGGCGGATAGCCGTGGTTGGTGCGTACTTGCAGGGCGGCGATCGCCGCGTCAATGACGGGTTGCGGGGCCATGCCGTCTGGGTTACCCATACCTAGATCAATCAGATCTAACCCCTGTTCGCGGGCGCGGGCCTTCAGCTCATCTAAACGGGCAAAAACATAAGGGGGCAGCGCACTGAGGCGGTCAGCAGGTGCAATCCAGTCAAGACGCATAGTAGTCGCAAGTAAAGTCTGAAGCCTATGATTTTAAGCGGGTTTGGCTTGTACCGCAAGGCTACCCCGCTCGGTTTGGGCCTGCTCAATGGCACGGAATAGCGCCAAAAAGTTACCCTCACCAAAGCCTTGGGCCTGGGTTCGTCGTTCAATAAATTCCCAGAAAAACGTGGGCTCGGCAAAAATCGGTTGACTGAAGATTTGTAGCAAGAGTCCGCCAGTGGAGGGGCGATCGAGCAGAATCTGCTGCGATCGCACCTGCTGCCATTCTGCCGGGCTCAAATCGCCCTCAAAAACCGGGTCGGGCTGGTCTGCATAGTAGCGCTGGGGCACGGACAAAAAATCCAGCCCTACCTGGCGCAGGGCTTGTACCGTCCCAATCAGACGCGGAACCCGGATCGCCAGATGCTGAAACCCAGCACCCCCATGGTGATCGAGAAATTCCTGAATTTGCGAGCGAGGGGAAGTGGGCTCATTGATGGGTAACGTCAGACCCGTGACCGGATGCCGCAGCACCTGCGATCGCAAGCCCGACTGACAGGTCTCAATGGCAAACGACTGCTGTCGCTGCAGGCCAAAAATGGCTTCATACCATTGCACCGCCGGCTCGAGTTGACCCTGAGGCACATTCAGCACCAGATGATCAACCTGTGGGCTGAGGGGTGACGCTGGCAATGCTGGCTCGGGGGGTAGCAGTAGATGACAAATCCCCAGCGGCGATCGCAATACGTTCGCTTCCAGTTGACCGCCAGATTGGCCCAGGCGAGCTGCGATCGCCGCTGGATCAACATCCGTGAGCCCCAAGGCACCAATGCCCGGACTGCGTTGGTTCAGAAACTGAGCGACCGGGTCGGTTAGGGTTTGAGGTTCAGAGAGATGGAATCGGAGGCCGCCCCCCTGGAATTGGTGAGTCCAGGGCGTCAGGGCTTGGGAAAGGGTGGGGACAGAACCCAAGAGGCTTTGGAAGAGGCAGCGGAAGCGATCGCGCCACAGGCTGGCATCGTCAACGTAAAAGTGAACGTGGTGCAAACGCATGATGAAAAAGAGGGTCAGGGTCAGAATCCAAACGGACGATCGCTCGTGATCTTAACGGCCTTCAATTCCCAACCGGGAATTCTGAATCTAATATTCGAGATTCAGTCTCGTGTTGCTTGTGGTGTCTAAAGGACAGCTCTCAGGAGGGGCTCTCTCGCGCAGCGACACCAGGGTGGGTCGGGTCTAGATAGCAATTGCAACAGCGTTATGTAACGCGCTAAACCTGCTGATCCACCTTGGGCGCAAGCTGCCGAATATTGTCAGCGCGACTGGTGATCGTCACCGCTTGACGCTCAATCTTGACCAAAATTTTTCCCGCAAACCAACGTTGCCAACCCCTATGGCTATAGATGCTATAGCCCTCAGCATTCTCCTTATTGTCAAAGCCCATCTCTTCCAGGGCAGCCTCCAGTCGGCTGGCAAAGCGGCGTTGGCTACCCACCGTAAAGTTAAGGGTGCGGCTCCGGTTCATGTAAAGTCCGAGCAACCCGGTCATGATGCCCACAAAGAGGCTCAGTTGCAGGGTGGAGCGATCGTTCAATCCCATCTGGAGTTGCTGAGCGAGCACCAGATCCGCGATCAGGGTAGCGGTAGAAAAATAATACAGGAAAGTCAGCAGCAGTCCGGGGCCTTGGGGCATGGTGGGAAGGGGGTGATGAGCGGCTACATTCTACCCCATGGGTTGGATTCAGGGTTCAGGATTCAGAGTTCAACACGTCGGAATCCGCCAAAGGCGGACCCAAAAGCAGCAGAAACACTCTCCAAGAAGCGGAGTGCGCCGACACACCTCCCCCCTCCCCTCTCGGGAGCTGTCCTTTAGACTGATCTCGCCCAAACCCGCATTCTACCGTTCTAATTTCGGGAAGTTGGGGATCGGGTGAAAGTCTAGATTCGTAAAGGTTCCACAGACTTTTGGCTAATGGATAGCTCTCGAGAGGGGCGGTCTCGCGTAGCGATGACCAGGGTGGATTCGGAGTGTTTTTGGACTAGGGGCTGTCATCATTTAGATTGCAAACTCTTACTATGGCTAGCTTACAGCCCCTTTTTCTGTTTTCTGGGTCGGGCGCTCCATCACTTGTCCCATCAGGCTTCTGAGGTTAAACGCCAGAATTTACGTTTCATTCTTTCCTGCTTATGTTTTGGCAGGCGTTTTGGGCCGGTCGAAAAGTCAACGCCAAGCAAAAAGAGTCTAGCACGAAATCTTTCTCGGAGCAGATGTTTATTCAAACAAATCCCATTCTATTTCCCGAGAACCTTCTGACGTATTGTATTTGGTTGGATTTTGCTTTCTCAACTCTCACCTGTAAACATTCGAGGGATATGTGGGAAACCCTACAGGGAGTTGTAACCAATTCAGGCTGGCTCTTCGCTGCAGAGAATCTTGTTGTGGTGTGCGATCGCCCGACGAAGATCCTGCTCGATGAAGATAACCAAATCCATGGTGAAGGGGAATCGGCAATCGAGTTCTCAGATGACTTCGCCTGCTATGCAAACCATGGCTCTTTTCTTCCCAAGAAATATGCTTCTATTCATACCGATCAATGGCAACCGCAATGGATCATTGAGGAGGAAAGCTCGGAAATCCAGCGACTGATAGGGTTTGAGATTGGTGCAGTGCGTTTATGTCAAGAACTGCCCATGACAGAAATAGGATCTTTACAGGAATACACCTTACTTAAGCTAGACAATGTCGATGTGAAAATTCAGTATATTTTGCAGCGATTTGAGCCAGAAAGTAATAATGTTTACGCTGCATTTGTTCATTTGCGTAATGCTCCAATTGAAGAAGCTATGCAATACATAAATACAGAAATACCGTCGGAGACCTTTCCCATTCTCAATGACTCAATCGAAGAAGCAATTCGCTACGCCAATCAAAATGTTTCCTCAGAACAGTTTCCTCTTCCTGATGAGAGTCACTAACCTGGATTATTCATCGAGCAGGCGAGTCGCTGGTTAGAATCCCCGCCGCAATCATCTGGTGGTATTGCGCTACCGTCAACCGCCAAATGGGCTCGGTGGGAAGGGCAGGGGCGGGGGCAATTTCTGGGGTCGGAGTCATTGGCCAGGGTGAGGAGATACCGTTCCTAACATAGTCAACCTAAGCCAACAGCGCCTGCGCCCGCGCCACAAATGCCTCAGCCGTCAAGCCATTGAGTGCCATCACGGCCCCGGCGCTAGCCGCTGTATCACCGCGTTGCCAAGCAAAGACATCCCGTGGGGCGCTGCTGCGTAACATCACGGGTTCGAGCATGGCGCTAGAGCCACCCGTTACGCCCAGTAGGGCATCCCCACCGAGTAGTTCGGCAAACTCGGCATCACTCAAAAACTCCCCATCCGTCTCACTGCAAGCGTTCCAGGCCACATCGCTGGTGCGGTAGAGGCGACGAGGGCTGATAAGGCTGACGATCTTGGAGCCAATCCCTTGGGCTTTGAGCTGTGCCGCTGCCTCAAACACTGGAATCAGCGTCATATCACCAATCACGGCAAAGACGACGGTTTTCTCACCCGGCGTGGTTTGCAGCACCACACCGCCTTTTGCCAGTGCCTCATGGGTTTGAACCAAAGTACTCCGAATCGGCAGGGGGGATTTGGATGCCGTAATGGTTACACCTTTGTTTTGCGTACCCAACGCCCATTCGTAGCAGGCTTGGATGCTATTGGCATCGCAGGGAAAGAGGGGGAAAACATTGCCGTTGCGCATCATCGCGGCAAAGTAGTTCTCGATTTCTGGGCGTTGGTGAGTCCAACCGTTGCGACCCTGTTCCAGCGCCCCAGCCGTAAAGAGGCAAATGCTCGAGGGGGTCGGGCGACGCAGTTCCGCCATCGCCTGGGTGACGGTCTGCCAGATGGGTAGACCATTGACCACAAAAGACTCATAGGAGCACCAGAGCGATCGCGCCCCAAAAAGCGCCTGACCCGCTGCCAGTCCGGCACAGGCATCTTCACTGAGGGGTTCATAGACTTGGCCCTGAGGCTGCTGGAAATAAAGCGCGTCTGTCGTGGGGTGGAGAATCTTGAGACCCATATTAATATTGTTGATCCCAGAAGCGGCGTTGCCATCAGCGTTGGCAACGATAAAGCTGGGGTCGTTTTGCCCCACATGCACAACCAGCTCCCCCATGGCGGTGGTCGCCACTTTTTTTTCGCCCCCCACCGGATGCTCGGTCAGGGGCAAGGTGCCCAGCTCCGGAACCGGGCGAACGCTTTCGGTGACCACGGTTTGCGCAGCAGCGCCACCGCCGGCCCGTTCGTAGTTAGTGCGCACCAGCTCCCAGGCGGCGGGGGTCAATGCTCGTGTCTTGAGGGCGGCTGCAATATAGTCTTTGTCCACCGAGTCGCCGGGGTAGAGGTTATGGGACTTCGCGCCGCGCTTATGGACACCGGCACCCTTGAGTTGCTTAACAATCAACACGGTTAGCTTGCCGCCGAGCGCTGATTCGGCCGCCTTTTTCGTTTTCTGGAGCAGGGCTTCCATAAAACGCAGCCGCCCCTTGGCGGTGAAGGCAGTGCTATCGACGTAGTCCCCTGACTGATTCATATCGTCATATTCCTTGGCATCGACGAGCATCACCTCCTCAAAGCCATTGCCGTACCAATATTCCATCATCTTGGCATTGCCCTTGGTCGAGACCATACTGTGGTGCTCCTGGCTGTAGCCATTCCAGACCAGGATCGGCAAGACATTCGTTACCTGAGGAAACGAGGTATTGAAATGGCCAAAGCTGCTCATGATGTAGGGTTCACCCAGACCGCCATCCCCGATGGTCACGGGAAAGAGCACACCCGGGTTGAGCTTGGCGGCCGCCATGGCAAAATGCTGACCCTGACCCAAGGGCCCAGCGGGGTTAAGCAGACCGGGAATTTGCCCCGACAAATGCCCCAATAGGCCATGGGTCTCCCGGAAGCGATCGCGCATCTGCTGCACCGTCTCAATCCCCATCTGCTCCAGGGAGCGATCGAGAAAGACATTGCTATAGAAGCCGGGGGCATGGTGGCCGACCTCGGTAATGATGTTCTTGTAGCCGAGCATCACCAATGCTGCAATGCCATCGGCAATGCTGGCAAAGCCACCGGGATGACCGGACTGCTTGCTGGCGGTGATTTGCAAGGTGAGGTAGCGGAGGGCATCGGCGGCCAAAATAGTTTGGTAAATGGCATGCGGATCATCGGTGGCGGCGATCGCCGTCTTACCGGGGGCGATAGCCGCATACATTCCGTAACCCAAAAAAACCGGGAGGGCAACGGCCAAATTGTAAAAACC
>JBCDEB010000152.1:0-17540 GCA_039180005.1 Cyanobacteria bacterium P01_G01_bin.54
CCGTAGCGCAGGTGGTCAGTGAGCTTGTCGAATCTGCGTCCCGCCTGCCCGAGGAATAATCAGCAGTTTATCCCTCCCTATGCTTTACGGATTCAGTATCAAACCCAACCCACCCTGGTTGGCGCTGCGCTTAACCGCCCCTCCCAGGAGCTATCCATTAGCCAAAAGTCTGTGGAACCTTTACTAATCTAGACTTTCACCCGATCCCCAACTTCCCGAAATTAGAACGGTAGAATGCGGGTTTGGGCGAGATCTGTCTAAATGACAGCTCCCAGGAGGGGACTTCTACTTTGCCTTCATTACTCCGCCTTCTTACATTCCTATCCAAACCCAAAATTCCCATGACCTCTCAAACCCCTGATCTCAACAACCTATTCAATACCGCTCAAGCCGACGGCACCTTATCCAATGCATCCATGCAAGCCCTCAATGTGATTGATATTGGCGCTCAGATCCAAGCGGGACTTGGCGTGAGCGTCGATGATGTGATGGCCAGCGAGGTGGTGCTGGTGACGATCATGCCGGATGATTCGGGCTCGATCCGTTTTGGTGGTAATGCCCAGGCGGTGCGCGGCGGGCATAATACGGTGCTCGATGCCCTCACGGGAACCCCCCAGAGCGAGAATATTCTCATCCACACCCGCTATCTCAATGGTTTTGTGCTCTATCCCTATTGCCCGATCGAGCAGGCGGTGCGGATGAACCCGCAGAATTATGATCCGAATCAAGGAACACCGCTCTATGATCAAACGGTGGTATTGCTAGGGACGGTGCTGGCGAAGGCCCAGGAATTTGAAGACAATGGGGTGCCGGTGCGGACGATTACGCTGTTGATTACGGATGGGGCGGATGCCCATTCCCAGCGATCGCGTGCCCAGGAGGTGAAGACAATTGTGCAAGATATGCTAAGGGCGGAAAATCACATCGTAGCGGCGATGGGCATTGAGGATGAGTCCACCGACTTTCGCCGGGTTTTTCAGGAAATGGGCATCCGGGATGAATGGATCTTGACCCCCGGCAACAGCGATAAAGACATTCGCCAAGCCTTCCAGGTCTTCTCCCAGTCCGCAATCCGCGTTAGTCAAGGCGCAGGCCCCTTGAGCCAATCGGGGCTCGGGGGTTTTGGCGGATAGTCAACCGAGCGTCAGGCTAAAATCCTGCTGGGATTCATAAGGACATAACAGGACATGCAAGTCGGCATTGGTGAACTCGCTGCCTTAACCGGAGCGTTGCTTTGGGCGATCGCCTCGGTGGTTTACGGGCGCATGGTGGGTCAGCGCCTACCTGCCCTGTTGCTCAACCTACTCAAGGGCGCGATCGCCATTGTCCTCTTGCTGTTAACCCTCCTAAGCCAACGGGCAACGTTTCCTGCTGTCGCGGGTGCAGCGGTGGGTGGGCTCTGGCTCAGCGGTGTGGTGGGCATTGGTCTGGGGGATACCGCTTACCTGATGGCCCTGAGCCAGCTTGGGGTGCGGCGGGCGCTGCTGCTGGAGACGCTCGCACCACCGATCACCGCCCTTTTGGCTTGGCTGGTGCTAGGAGAACAGCTCTCGGGCGCGGCGATCGCGGGTATCGGCATCACCATGGTGGGGGTTGGTTGGGTGATTGTCGAACGAAATTCCGCCCAACCCATGAAGGCCATCGTACCGCCTCTCAACTGGAGGGGTCTGAGCTGGGGGCTGCTGGCGGAGCTCGCCCAAGGCAGTGGTGCTGTCCTGTCTCGACAGGCCCTGGCCGATACGGCAATGACGCCCCTGTGGAGTAGCTTAATTCGTCTTGTGGGCGGCGAAATGATTCTGGTGGTGTTGCTAGCGGTGTATCAATGGCGGGGTCAAACGTTGGGAAGCAGCTGCTGGCGGGGCGGGAAAATGTCGGAGCGTGGATGCCTCGCAATCGCTCTGGCGGCATTCGGCGGAACCTATCTCGGCATCTGGTGTCAGCAAACGGCGCTCAAGCATGCGCCCACCGGGATTGCTCAGACCTTGCTAGCGACCAGCCCTCTCTTTGTCTTGCCGATTGTGGCGTTGCTGGGCGAAACCCTCACGCTGCGATCGCTGCTGGGGGTCGTGATCGCCTTGGTGGGAATTGCACTGCTCTTCAACGGCTAGATGATTCTGTCGCCAGATGGTTCTGTCCTGATCGCTCCAGCGCTCATCCGTAACAGGAAATAGAACTCCTGAAACGGAAAGATTCACCATGCAAAAGTCTATCGCTATTATTCTACTGAGCGCATTATCCGTCCCGGCGCTGGGAATGGCTAACCCGACGACCCTGTTCTCTCGCCCCAACACCTCAATTTCAACCGCTTCTGCCGTATTGGCTAACTGTACCGAAAGCTGCACCACCACCGATCGGGGGAGTGGCCGACGCAACCAACAATATAACCAAACTGATGCTGGGCATCAAGCCAACAACAAACGGCGGGGCAGCGGTCGGGTTGACCCGGATGCGACCCGCAGTAAAAAGCGGGGCAGTGGCCGGGTGGTTACAGACCCCAAACTGCCAGCCTAGGGCAGAGGTGTTGTAAATCCTCCCGGAAAGGTTTCAACGCCTTTCGCAGGGTTTTAAGATCCATGCGGTTAATGCAGAACCTGATTGAAACACCAGTTTTAGTCAGGTTTTGTTGATGGTTTAAAGGGTCAAAACACCCTGAGCAATGGGGATCACCTGGCCCCCGACGTGAACCTCAATCCCGGCTGGGGAGGGGTGCGATCGCAGATGTAAAATTGAGGGCCGCTGGAGTTGAGCGCCCTGCTCCACCCGGATGTCAACCCTCGCCTCGCCCAATACTTGGTACTGACTCAAGTAGGCGGCTAAACAGCCGTTGGCGCTGCCTGTGGCCGGATCTTCAGCAACACCGAGCGCCTCACCAAACATCCGTACGGCAAACTGCTGTTCGGGGGATTGGGTTTCGGGGCAAAAGACCAAAATCGCTTTGGTGGCCAGCGGCTCGATTAAACGATAGTAAGCAGCTCGATTGATCACGATCCGATCTAGGTCGGCATAGCGCCGCAGCGGCACGAGCAAAAATGGCACGCCCGTTGAGACTTCCTGGATCGGCCATGCGATATCAAAGGCGTCTGCATCCAGGCCGAGCACCTCAATGAAGGGAGTAATCTCTAATGTCTGACCGAATTCTGGTCGGTTCTGCCGCATCCATAACAATTCCCGGCCTTGTTGCTGCTCTACCGTAACGGAAATCGGCCCCACCGCCAGATTTAAAGTCAGTTGGCGTTGGGGTTGGGCCAAAATATGTTTGAGCAACACATAGGCGGTTCCCAAGGTGGGATGGCCGGCAAACGGCAGTTCCTGCTCCGGGGTGAAAATCCGTACTGGATACCCGGACTCGCGAGAGGTGGTGTCAAGGATGAACGTGGTTTCGGAATAGTTCATCTCGCGGGCGATCGCTTGGAATAAGGACTCATGCGACTGCCGATTCGCCCCTCCCTCTAGCATTGTCGTGCAGTCTAATCGAACAACGGCTAACGGGTTGCCCGTCAAGGGTTGGGCCGCAAACACATCCACAATATAAAAAGGAACTTGCATACAAGTTGGCTTTAGCTACAGGGCTTCGACTATCGAGCAAACTCGCTGCACCCTTGGCCCAATGAACAGAGCACGGTATTCTACAGCCATGATAGATTGATGGATTGTCATTTCGTATACGAGCGATAAGCAAAGGTAATGATAAAGGGTTAACATTAAGCGAGACAGGGTTTTGGCGCTTTAATGGGCATCTTGACGGTTGTATTTATGGGGCCAAATCTTACTATACTAGGTGAACGGTTTTTAAGATTTGTGTTTAAAGTTGCAGTTTCATTAACCACTTAAGTTGCCCATGTCAGTACAAAAACGGGCTTGGGTCATTTCCTGGACCACCCTTGCACTTGTTTCCGTCTCCAGTTCTCTTGAGCTTTCAGAGCCGCTCGATTTGGCGCTTCAGCCTGAGCCTGCCCAAGCTAGCGATCGTCCCTGGCGGGCCCTGAAGCCGGTTGGCCAAGATAGCTCTTTGGCTGTCGGTCTTTATCTGGCTAAGGCAGCAAACCCTGAGTCCCCTGACTTGAGCGAAGTTCAGGTCGCTTGGTCAGATGATAAGACCCGCAATACTTGTCCGGCCTATGCTCAGGGGTGGGAGCGAACCGTTCGTGATACGCTACCCCAAAATTTACCCGATACCGAGGTGGGTGATAACCTCAGCGTTCGTCTTCAGATGGCACAGTTGGTTTCAGAGACATTTCGTCAATCTGTCGATTCAGCGGCCCCCCAGGTCGAAGTGACCGACCATGCCCATGCGCCGTTGCTCGATAATCAGTCGAGTGAACTTTGGCACGTTTGGCAACAGCTCTACACTACCGTTGCTGAGACCCTTACCCCCAATGACGAGCAGTTTTATCTTTGGGTGAATGGTGAACTGATCTTGAAGCGTCCAGAGCTGGCTTGGGTGGATGCCTTCGCCACATCCCTACGGACAGCGCTCGACACGCCAGAGCTGGATCCAGCGCAAATTCTGCCCACGCAGCTTAAGGGACAGCCGGCAATTCGGGTGGGCGATCGCATCGTCCTTCAGCTTAACGACGACATCCAGCTCAACGATCAAGAAAACCCCGATCTCTTGGTGATTGAATGGGTCAATAAGCTCCGAGAGGCGCTGGGTGCAAAACCATTGGAATTGGTTGAGGCCCAAGAAGCCATGTATCGCTTAGCGGCCACAGAGGAGGCATTTGATGGCCTGGCCTCCTGGTACGGACCTTACTTCCATGGTCGATTGACTGCCAATGGCGAGATTTATGATCAAGAAGCCTTTACGGCGGCCCATAAGTCACTCCCCTTCAACACCTACTTGAAGGTGACGAACCTCGATAACAACGTCTCAGTGATTCTCCGTATCAACGATCGGGGTCCCTACATTCCACCGCGCACCCTCGATCTCTCTCGGGGAGTGGCCCGCTGCATCAAGGGCACGGATACGGGGGTCATTCCCTACGAAGCCGTGATTATGACGGCTTCATAGCAGGGTGGGGATTGCCCCTACTGCACCGAACGAATCGCTGTCAGTAAGCCCCGGGCCTTGCTGAGGGTTTCCTGGTATTCGTTCTCCGGAATCGAATCGGCAACCAGCCCTGCCCCCGCCTGTACAGCCACTGTGTGCTGATCATGATGTTGCTCGGGGGCTTCGGGGCGCACAACCATGGTGCGGATCGTGATCGCGCTGTTGAGTTGTCCTTCAAAGTCGTAATAGCCATAGACCCCGGAATAGGGACCCCGCCGTTCCGGTTCCAGTTGATGGATAATCTCCATGGCACGGATCTTGGGCGCACCGCTGACGGTGCCTGCGGGAAAAGTTGCCTTGAGCAAGTCCCAAGCCGTTTTGCCCTCGGCGAGTTCTCCCACTACATTGCTGACGATATGCATGACATGGGAGTAGCGCTCAATCACCATCAGTTCATCGACCTGAACCGTACCCCAGGTACAAACCCGACCCAGGTCATTGCGGGCCAGATCTACGAGCATGATATGTTCGGCAATTTCTTTGGGGTCTTCGAGTAGGTCTTTTTCCAAGGCGAGATCCTCGGGGGGCGTTGCGCCGCGACGGCGGGTTCCCGCGATCGGTCGCACCAGAGCCTGCATCCGTTCGCCCCCGTTTTTTCCGGCTTTGACCATCACCTCGGGGCTCGAACCGATCAGTTGCCAATCACCGAAGTTGAAATAAGCCATGTAGGGTGACGGATTAATCAAGCGCAGTGCCCGGTAGAGATCAAAGGGCTGACCATGGTACTGGGTCCAGAGGCGTTGGGAGAGCACGACCTGAAAAATATCGCCCGCCACAATATAGTTTTTGGCCTGGGTCACGTTGGCGCAAAATTGTGATTCAGGTGTGTTGCTCTGAAAACTAACCGGGCCACTGGTTAAGACCGAGGGCTCTAGGGGCTTGGCGTCGGTGGGCAGGGGCAGTTGTAGCTTGAGCACCAGTTTGGTGACGCGATCGCAAGCCGCCTGGTAGGCCGCTCGCAGATCAACGTCTGGATCGCGCAGGTCGGCGTAGGCGATCGCCCAGATTGTCCGCTTCACCTGATCAAAAATGATCAGGGTATCCACCTGCATCCAAACCCCATCGGGCAAGTCTGCTGCCGTCGCGTCGTGAATGGGCACGGTTGGTTCGATCCAGCGAATCAGTTCATAGCCCCAAAAACCAAAGAGCCCGCCAATCCCACCGGGTAACTCGGGGAGTGTTACCGGCTGGTAGCCTGCCAGACAGTCGGTCAATGCCGCAAAGGGATCCCCCGTAAACCGCTGCTCTTGGCCCTCACGATGACGTTGCACGGTCTCGTCTCCCCGCGACTCTAAAACCCAAACCGGATCACAGCCCAGAAAACTGTAGCGTCCCAGAGTTTCGCCCCCATCAACAGACTCAAGCAAAAAGCTATAGGGATGACCGGCACAGACTTTGTACCAAGCTGAAACCGGCGTTTCTAGATCTGCGACCCATTCCCGATAGACGGGGACAAAGTTACCGTGTTTGGCAAGAGATTGAAACTGGGAAAATTCGGGAAAGATCATTGGGGCTTACGATGCTGGGTTTAGGGGAATACGGTTTTAAGGCCAAACATCCCCGCTTGGGGGGGGCGGTCTCGCGCAGCGATGACCGAGGTGTTTGGGGGTCGGCCACCCCTGCATTCTGTTCTTAAACGTTACCCAAAAACTGCTATATCACAGATTTATGCGGGATGATCTGTATTATCCCCCATCTCTGCTGCCCGCAGCGTCAAGCACAAATTGTTAAGCTATGTAAAGTTCTAGCCTAAAATTATAGTGGTAATGCTTAATCTGCCCCAAACCTGGACGTGGCGCGACCAGGCGATTTGCTATCAACAGACAGGAGAGACCGGCCCGGCGGTGGTGTTGATCCATGGCTTTGGCGCAAGCTGGGGTCATTGGCGCAAGAATTTACCCGTGCTGGGACAGAGCACCCGTTGCTATGCGCTGGATTTGTTGGGCTTCGGTGCTTCAGCCAAACCCCGTCCCGATGAGACAGTGCAATACACCTTTGAGACCTGGGCGGCGCAGGTGGCTGATTTTTGTCGTGAGGTGGTGGGGGAGGCAGCCTTTCTGGTGGGCAACTCGATTGGGGCGATCGTGGTGATGCAAACGGCCGTAAATGAACCGGAGCTCGCTCGAGGGGTGGCGGCGTTGAACTTTTCTCTGCGGATGCTGCATGAGCGCAAGCGATCGGCCCTGCCCTGGTATGAACAATGGGGGGCAACTGTGATGCAGCAATGCTTGCAACAGCGCTGGTTTAGTCAGTTTTTCTTTAGCCAACTGGCGACCCCCCGCACCGTCCGCAATGTCTTGGGTCAGGCCTATCAACGCCAAGAGGCGATTACCGAGGAACTGGTGGAGATGCTCCTCAAACCCGCTCGTGATCCGGGGGCGGTGGATGTGTTTGCCGCCTTTACGACCTATTCTCAGGGACCGCTGGCGGAAGATCTATTGCCGCGACTTTGTTGTCCGGCGATCGTCCTCTGGGGTGAGGAAGATCCGTGGGAGGCGATCGCCCTGGGCCGACAAATTTCTGCTGTCCCCACCGTAGAAGACTTTATTCTGCTGCCGGGTCTCGGGCATTGTCCCCAGGATGAAGCCCCTGAGGTGGTGAACCCAATTTTGCAAGCTTGGGTGGCACGCCATGCTCCAGTGGAACAGACAATTTGACATCAGAATAGGTCATCAGATTGTTCTGAATCCTTGATAAAACGAGCGATAACACGCCCAGGACAGCACCTAGGGCGGTTCAGAATTGGACTTGGTTTAATTGTCACAAATGAATCTTTCAATTGCGCCACAGATCGATAGTTTCTCACCCATATAATCCACGGTTGCAATGTCAATATATGCATTTGTGGCTTTAACTAATTGGGGGCAAGCCCCAGGATCATCGATACTTTCATTAATTTTTACTTTATACTGTCCGCCAGTCTTTTGATAGAGATATTTATTATATTGGCGTTGAACTTGACCTTGTTGAGAGCGTATATTGAGATCAAAGTCTAAGCGGAGATAAGGACTTTCAATACTGTTTAAGATCTGACGACCAATATCCTCTGAATTTTTTGCCCCCGGATCGATAAAAATATTAGAAATATTCGTCGCCCAGTTAAGCAGTCCCCAATTCTCTACCTCCTCAGACGGATAGGCTTTAGTGGTGTGCCCCGTACCAATAGAGAGAATCGCAATATCACGGGTCTCCAATGTTGGATGTATCCAGAGGGCGTGGGCGATCGCTGACAACGTTGGATTATTCGCAGAAACACCACCATCGATATGGGGCAAAGAACGGCCCTTGTAAGGCAGCGTAATTGGTGGAAAAAAGGTAGGTGCCGCAGCAGAGGCAGCACAAACCTGCCAGAGGGGCAAATCTTTAAACCAAGCTTCTGGATCATTAGAAAACCAGGTGGTATTGCGTGAGTAAACATCATAGGCTAAAATCAGAAGATTAGTATCTTGGCCTTGGAGCTCACCAATTTTTGGGTGCTTTCCTTGATAGCGTAATTCGTTCTGTAAAACATGGCGTAAACCTTGGGTTGGATCCATATTGGGATATAAGCCGTAGCCCTGTCCTGAAGTAGAGGGTAGGAATTGTTTGAAAGGCACAAAAAGTTCAGGGATAGGTAATTGAGCGAGATAATATAGGGGACAGTCACGCTCTTGACGCACCGACTCAAGGAAGATTTCTCGGCCTCGTTTTTGATAAAGATTCACAAGCTCCGTTGCACTTCGCTGACACACAATTCCGGCTGCCAAAATGGAACCTGTAGATGTACCGGTAATCAAATCAAAGTACTCATGCAGTGTTTTGCCTGGATCGTGAGCCGTGATAATTTTCTCAACTTCTTGCAAGAGGGTTGCTGATACAACGCCCCGGATGCCGCCTCCATCTAGACTCAGGATTTTAAAAGTCATAGTTCTCTCGTTCTATATCTAGTCATTCAAGACCATGTTACAACTCATTCTCTATAGGGTTGGACAATCCCCATCGGCAAGAATTTCAGACTCAAAAAAATACCAGAAATTCTAGCCTGGATTATTCATGACAAAATCTGGAAGCTAGATTCAGCTAGGTGGCGGGCAAGATGCCTGCGCTACGGACTGTAATTGAGGAAAAGCCTTAGCGCAGGTGTTCGCTGAGCGGAGTCAAAGTGCGTCTAGCCTGCCCGATGAATCATCCAGGCTAGAAGAGGGTTGGTATAGACTACGGTTTGACCATTGGGCATGGCCGCAATAATTTCAGCCACAGCCCCATCCACGGCAAACTGTGTCAGGGGTACAAAGCTACAAACTTGGGTGGAGACAGCTTCAGCCACGCCAAAAACAGCACCTGCACTCAAGAGGGCATTACCCAGCCACGTGCGCCATGACGAAATTTGCATAGATTCTCCTTGCTACTGTTACGGGTAAAACGACAAACATGCAACAGTCTAAATCCTCTATGGGCCGGGGCTCGCAAGATTATTCTGGTCTTAAAATTAGATAACCACCCGTTAAGTTAACGAAGTGTCCGTCAGATTCATCAGAAAGAAGGGTTACACCCCCCATCCCCAAAATGCTATGGTTTGATAAGTAGATGCACCCTGAGAAGGGGGGGTCGCTGCGGCGGCCTCCCCTTTTTTTAAAGCATTGGTTTGGAGAGTGGAAGTTCCCCTTGTCGTCGAATCGACACACCGGATCGACTGACGGAATCAGCCACATGTAAATCAACAGTTACAATGGGTAATATGTAGACACAATACCTGCCCTAGGGGGTGTCATCAATTGGCCTCGAAAGCTGACGGGACAAGCGATAATACGCCCAACTCAACTCTATAAGCTAGGGGCTGTAACCATTGCGCCAGAAAGACTTGGGCAATCAAATGATGACAGCACTTACGCCTCTGCTCCCCTATCCCTTCCCAAAATCATTATGTTGCACTTACTCTACATCCTCGCATTCACTTGTATTGCATTCTTAGCGATGAGTAGCATTATTCGCAGTCTGATGAACCTGAATGCAGAGCCACGCCAACGGACCAAGTCCACCCAGCACCCTGCTCAAACGCCTGTACCCCATCCAGAGCTGCTGGATGACGAAGGCCGACCCATTGAAGAACCCCTATTGGTGATTCGTTCGGTTGATGTGGATGAGGCACGAGAGAAGCTGGATGCCATCTTTGATGCCTCTCCCAATGTTCAATCCGAAGGAAACGACGAAACGTGAGGTTGTGAGATCTAGCCGAGTTTGGCCAACGCCTGATGCAGCAAAGGATTAAATAGGACGATTGTTCTTTGGGGATGCTCTGAGGTGAAGCATCCCCAAAGAACAATCGAGTGCGCTACAAAACTTTATACAATCGACTCAATTGAAGAACGGCTCTTTTACCCAGGTACTCCTCAGCTTTTCCACAGCATTTTAGAGCTTTCCACAAATTTAAACGATTAATCCACAGCTAGATCCAAAAATTTCCACAACCACGCTCTTTTTTTCCACAGTCTGTTTTTGACATTCAACGCCCCCTCAATTTTTTCTATTTCCTCTGGCATCCTGAGCTATACTGAGATGCGTTCAAGTTCAGAGACCGCACATTTTTTCCTTTAACACCTTGACTGGCTTCCCACCAGTACAATCGAGAGCAAGCCACATTCAACTCACAAAATCAAAATAAATTCTTGTTAGCTGGTGTTTTCCTGTTTTTAGTGCGTTTATCGCTAAAGGCTAGACCTTTTTTATTTCAATACTTGGATACTGTATCAAATTACCCTGAAATTCTTACAAGTTGATAATAAACCTGAGCTGCAATGCAGATCGCGTGGGTCAGGACATTACATAGGAAGTCCCAATTCTTTTCTGATGTGCAAGGACTACTCTATATGATGTCCTAACTATCTTTCTGTTGATTACAGCAAATAAGAAATGAGCTATAAAGTATTTATGGCACTGGTTTTTATCTAACTGATGACAATTACTGGTCTGTTTTTATCAATTTTGGGGACAAATCTGTTCAGCTCATGGATGATTTATTTTTTTGCCGGGCTGAGGTTCTATAATTGAAACTTTTGGCGTTTTTTTTCTCTAAATTGGCTGTAATAAAAGATTTGGCTTTGCTTGCGAATCAGACTTTTTTACGATTTTGCTTCAGTTTTATGTGCTGGTCTCTCTTCTACGGATTCAGCATTAATGTTTCTTTTGTACCGAGGTCAATATGGCAACTCCAATCAGTATCTTGACAGAAATTCCTGAAGAGCTTCATGGTTCACTTCGAGAATATTTGGACTGTCATCCGACATGGGATCAGGATCAGGTTATCACGGCAGCCTTATCGCTCTTTTTGCTCAAACGTCATGTTTTGGGATTGCCGCTTGAGAATAGCCCGCTACCCTTGGAGGACAATCGGGATGCTCAAGTCTGTGCTCAGGTTTATCTGGAAACGTTATTTCAAACCTAGGTATTTTGATTCCCTCTACCGTTAGCCGACTCCAAGCGAGATGATGCAATTGGGGTCGGGCCGGTGGGTAGGTTAAACTATCCCTCGGTTCATTGTTGGGGTTCCCGATGCTAGACACTTTAGTCGTTGGCGCAGGTTTGAGCGGTCTGACGATCGCCCACCAGTTGAAAACACACCATTCGCTCCTGTTGACAGAGGCTCAATCACGAGTGGGTGGCAATATTACCTCTCAAGCTAGCGAAGGATTCATTTGGGAAGAGGGCCCCACCAGTTTTCAACCCACTCCCCCCATGCTCCAGTTGGCTGTGGAGTTGGGCTTGCGTGATGAACTCGTTTTTGCCGATCGTCATCTGCCCCGCTACGTCTACTGGCAAGAGCAGCTACTCCCGATACCGATGACACCGGGAGCGGCGCTGGCCACTCCCCTACTCTCGACCGGGGGGAAATTACGGGCCGTACTGGGGGCATTGGGTTTTGCACCGTCGGTTATGGTCGGTTACCTCCGGTCTCCTCAGCAGGAGGAGACTGTTGAGCAATTTGTCTCGCGTCATTTGGGTCAAGAGGTCGCTGAGCGGCTGATTTCCCCCTTTGTTTCCGGGGTTTATGCGGGAGATGTTAATGCCTTGAGTATGGCTGCTGCTTTTCGCAAGGTCTTTCGCCTCCAAGAAGCAGCCGGAGGGGGAGCGTTGCTGATGGGAGCTATCATCAGTCGTCTACAGCGCTCATCTACAGCGGCGTCGGCCGCTGATCCGAATTTGCCCAAGGTTCGCCCGGGTGAGCTGGGTTCATTTCGCCAAGGGTTGAAGATGTTACCGGAGGCGATCGCTGCCAAACTGAGTGAACAGTTGCGACTGCAATGGCGACTGACCGATCTTCAGCCAATCCCCGAGCAGACTCCCTCATCAGGCTATGTCGCTCAGTTTGAAACCCCTGAAGGATCGCAAACGGTGACGGCTCGCACCGTGGTCTTAGCGACGCCGGCCCATGTCAGCAGCCAGCTCTTGCAAGCATTCGTCCCCGCTGCCAGTGAGGCATTGGGGCAGATCTTTTATCCACCTGTTGCCTGTGTGGTGTTGGCCTACCCCAAAACAGCGCTGAAGCGACCCCTCGACGGCTTTGGTAATTTGATTCCTCGGGGTCAGGGCGTGCGTACCTTGGGCACGATTTGGTCTTCGTCGCTCTTTCCGGGGCGCTGTCCGGAGGACTGGTGCTTGCTGACGAGTTTTATCGGCGGGGCAACAGATCCGGCGCTGGGGGAGCTGGATGAAGGGGCGATCGCCCAGGCTGTGCATCAGGACCTAAGCAAAATTTTGGTCGCTCCCGAGAGCCAGCCCAAAGTCATCGCGGTGCATCTTTGGCCCCGGGCCATTCCGCAATATGAGCTCGGCCATGGCGATCGCCTGGCCCAGATTGACGCCGCCCTCAAAGACCACCCCGGCTTAATGCTCTGTAGCAATTTTACCGATGGGGTAGCCCTGGGGGATTGTATCCGTCGTGGCCAGGAGACTGCAGCGGCGCTCGCTGCCCATTTGGCTGCGTGAATTTGTTTGTAATCCTATGGTAGGATGGTGAACCGTGACACTTTCTGGAGAGGTGGCCGAGTGGTCGAAGGCGCAGCACTGGAAATGCTGTAACGGGGCAACTCGTTCGAGGGTTCGAATCCCTCCCTCTCCGTACCGACACGATGAATCAGCCAATGCTAGCAACCGACTGAAGCGGTTGCTTTTAAATGCGCCTTTGTGTAACATAATTGTATTACGCTCATGGTATATTAATTCAGGAGTTTTAAGGATTGTGAACAATGTCTTTGGGCGCTGCCCCTAGCGTTCGATTCAATAGCAGAACCGCCAGGAATGGTGTCGTTCTGTTCCCCTCGGGCTGAGCGCCCCCCAGGGAGATGAACTGAGTCTTAGGATAGGGAAGTGATGACCCGAATCTCTCCACTCAACTCGCTGCAAAGGGGCCAATGGTTCAAGCTTATTTGCGGGGCGAGTTTCCAAGATTTACCCACGATCCGCAACCTCGTGCTGACTTATGCCTTGGCGGGTGCAGACTGTGTGGATGTTGCCGCAGACCCGGCAGTGGTGCGAGCTGCCCGAGTTGCCTTGACGGTTGCCCAGGACTTGCCAACTCCGTTACCACCCCAATTGCGATCTCCATTTCACCGACCCTGGCTAATGGTCAGCCTCAATGACGGCATTGATCCCCATTTTCGCAAAGCCAGCTTTGACCCCAACCAATGCCCAGCGGACTGCCCCCGCCCTTGTGAAACGGTTTGCCCTGCCGAGGCGATCGCCCTTCCGGCCGGCATCAACGCAGCTCGCTGTTACGGTTGCGGTCGCTGTTGGCCCGTGTGTCCCGAGGGGTTAATCACCGAGCATCCCTACGTTTCCACCCCCAGCGTGGTGATTCCCCTGGTGCTGGATCTTGGCATTGAGGCGATCGAGATTCACACCCAGGTCGGGAATCTGGCAGGCTTTCGGCGACTCTGGCAGGTGCTAGCCTCCCAGGTTGATCGCCTCCAGGTATTGGCCATTAGCTGCCCCGATCACCCAGAGCTCATTGCCTATCTCCGAGCCCTCCTAACCATCATGGGGGATCTGCCTTGCCCCTTGATTTGGCAAACCGATGGTCGGCCCATGAGCGGTGATTTGGGTCGGGGCACGACCCATGCGGCGGTGCGGCTGGCCCAAAAGGTTCTCGCTGCTGGGCTATCAGGATATGTGCAACTGGCAGGGGGCACCAACGAACATACCGTGATCCAGCTAGCTGAGCGAGGTTTACTACCGCAGACCTCGCCAGACTACCGTCCCACTGTGGCGGGAGTGGCCTACGGTAGCTCTGCCCGCAAACGACTCCTGCCGATTTGGCAACAACTCGAGCAGCGCGGCAGCGAGCGACTCGAAGATCATCCTGACTTGCTCCAGAGAGCGATCGCCTTGGCTCAACGCCTGGTACAACCGCTCAAACGCTTGTCGATTTTGCCCAGTGTGGGGGAGGCGATCGCCCCCAATAGTCGCGGTAGCCCTATCACACCGCAGGGCTCGACCTCCTTGAGCGCCTTCCAATCATTTTGATTAATCGCCATGAACATGGTATACAGCAAAGATAAAACCCCATTATTAATGTCTGTTGATTCCGCCCCCGCTCCTTCTCCGTCAACATTTGAACACGGTCGTACCGAGGTCACGGATAATCTAGAACAACTGCTGGATATTTTCCCCCCCCACCTGCGCGAGGTGCTCCTCAACCACGACCAACGTGACACGATGATTGAGGTGGTGATGGATCTGGGGCGCTGGCCGGAGGCACGCTTCCCGGGTGGCGCAGAATTTATCAGCCAAACGCCAATTACATCGCCTGATCTGGAGTTTAGCGTGGAGCGGGTGGGTCAGTTTAGCGGTGATAACCGGGCCGGTATTGAGCGCACCTTGCACCGCATTAGTGCTTTGCGTAATCGCCAGGGCAAGATCATTGGCTTGACCTGCCGAGTGGGTCGGGCGGTGTTTGGCACGATCGGTATGATTCGAGACCTGGTTGAAACGGGCCAGTCGATTCTTATGTTGGGTCGTCCGGGTGTCGGCAAAACCACGGCCCTACGAGAAATTGCCCGGGTGTTGGCCGATGATCTCAAAAAGCGGGTGGTAATCATCGACACGTCCAATGAGATTGCCGGGGATGGGGATATTCCCCACCCGGCGATCGGCCGCGCCCGGCGGATGCAGGTGGCCCAGCCGGAGTTGCAGCACCAGGTGATGATCGAGGCGGTGGAAAACCATACGCCAGAAGTGATCGTCATTGATGAAATTGGCACCGAGCTAGAGGCCCTGGCCGCTCGCACGATTGCTGAGCGGGGGGTGCAACTGGTAGGCACCGCCCACGGCAACCAACTGGAGAACTTGATCAAAAATCCGACCCTCTCGGATCTAATCGGTGGCATCCAAGCCGTCACCCTCGGGGATGATGAGGCCCGGCGGCGGCGATCGCAAAAAACCGTCCTGGAGCGTAAAGCGCCGCCCACCTTTGACATTGCGGTGGAAATGCTCGAGCGCCAACGCTGGGTCGTGCATACCAATGTGGCGGCAGCGGTGGACTTAAGCCTCCGGGGCGTGGAACCGGTGCCGGAGATCCGTACGGTAACAGAAGCGGGTGAGCTGGAGATTACCCAACCGACGCCGCCGCCGCCCCTGTCTTTTAGTAGTAAGCAGAAAAAGCGAGCGGAGCGGGTGGCCCAACCCCAAGGCTGGCAGGCCTCTGGGCGAATGCAACCCGTGCCCCATGAGCCCCGCAACGTTCACTCCACCAATAGCAATGCCCACTTTGAGCAGATGTTGCAGTCGGCGTTACATCCTGAACCCCCTGAAGCAAAATTTGCCCCTTCGCTTTCCGATGCGTTTGAGGGCCAGGATGCTCCTCTCTATGTCTATCCCTATGGCATTGGCCGCTCGCAGCTAGAGCAGGCGATCGAAATTCTGGAGCTGCCCGTGGTGCTGACCAAGGACATGAGCAGCGCGGATGTGGTCTTGGCGCTGCGATCGCAGATCAAAAACCATGCCAAGCTGCGGCAAATCTCCAAAGCCAAGCAGATCCCGATCCATCCGGTCAAGTCCAACACCATCCCGCAAATCTCCAAAGCCCTGCGCCGCGCCTTGGGGCTGGAGGAGTTGGAGGTGCATGATGAGATGGATGTGCGCCTGTTTAGCTACAACGGCAGTGATGATGAGCTAGAGGCCCTCGAAGAAGCACGGCTGGCGGTGGAGCAGATTGTGCTGCCGAAGGGTCAGCCGGTGGAGTTGCTACCGCGATCGCCCAAGGTGCGTAAGATGCAGCATGAGCTGGTGGAGCATTATCGCCTCCAGTCCGATAGCTTTGGGGAGGAGCCAAATCGACGCTTGCGGATCTATCCGGCTTGATCGGTTGGCGGCAACTTTGTGAGGGCAGGTTGAAATCTGCCCCTGCTATCTCTGTCATAATTGAAGATGCGTGCTTGACAGTGAATGTAGAGGGGTAAGGATGTCACGTAAAGACCTTTTTCATGATGCGGTTAAATCTGCACTCAAAAAAGAGGGTTGGTTGATTACTCACGATCCCTTCACTATCCAAATCAGTGAGACGGTCAAGCTCAAAATTGATTTAGGGGCAGAAACCACGATCGCCGCCCAACGAGACCAGGAAAAGATTGCTGTTGAAATCAAAAGCTTTGTTACTGAATCAGAGATTAGTGAATTTCATACCGCTCTAGGACAATACCTGAATTATTTACAAGCGCTAGAAACAAGAGAGCCAGAGCGCATTTTGTATTTGGCTGTTCCCAGTGGAACCTATAGTGAGTTCTTTAAGATTCCCTTCATTCAAACTGCCATCAAACGTTATGGCATCAACCTTATTATTTATGATCCAGTTCAGGAGGATATAAAAGAGTGGATAAGATTCGACGATACCAACAAGTGATTCGTGAAATCCTCAACGAGCAAGCCCATCCCTATGCCCATTCTGATGATGTGGATACATTAGTGATTTGTGACACTGAGCATAACCATTACCAACTTTCTTACATTGGCTGGGAGGGTCAGCAGCGAATTTTTAATCTGATTCTGCATTTTGATATTAAGAATGGAAAAATCTGGATTCAGCATAACGGAACGGAGAGCTTTGTTGCTCAAGAGATGGTTGAAAAGGGTGTAGAAAAGTCTGATATTGTTATTGGTTTTCACTCTCCCTTTAAGCGACAGTTTAATGGATATGCAGTGGCATAGATGATCTTGTTTCATGGCTCTGCCGTGACATGGGCAATCTGCGGCTCTACCGCTTGTGTATCAGGAGGCAGAGTCTCCCAGAGGGCATGACTTGGCAGAGCCAAGTAACGAGAGAACTGATTTTGTCCGCCTTACGGTTGCACCATGACAATACCCGGTGCGGGAGGGTTTCAAACCACTGGTGTGAACTTAACGCTGGGATGCCTGCCCCGCCTGGGGTTCAAACCCCAGGCTAATAGCGAAAGTAGGCTAAAGCCCACTCATCCAGAAAACTCCGGAACCCGTTTTAACGGGTTTTCGCTATGAGCCAGGA
>JBCDEB010000153.1:0-17371 GCA_039180005.1 Cyanobacteria bacterium P01_G01_bin.54
TGCACCACTAAAGGGTGTTTCGTGGCGAGAACTTGATTGTGGATGCTAAGGAGCGAAGGGAATGACCAAGTTTGCCGAGAGTCATCGAAAAGAAACCCAGTTATAATATGTTGAGTGGCTCAGGTGTAGAAATTAACACAAATCGAATGTTCTAGGAGTAAAAGTGTTTGATCACGTAGTCTTTGGCACCAGCGACTATGAGGCTAGTAAAGCGTTCTTTCTCAAAGCCCTGAAACCAATCGGCATAGAAGTCGTTTCAGAGGGGCCGCTCGGGATTGAGCTGAGCTCTGATGGCAAGTCGTCGCTGTGTATCCGTCGAGTTGAGGAAATACCCGCACACCTTCATCTGGCCTTCATTGCGCAAAATCGCGAGCAGGTTGATGATTTTTATCGTGCATCGCTCGAAGCTGGAGCAAAAGATAATGGTGCGCCGGGCATACGCCCGGAATATAGTGGAACGTATTACGCCGCTTTCGTTATTGGACCAGATGGTCATAACATTGAAGTCGTGTGTCACGAAGCCTCGGCCGATGAGAACTGTATACTGTAGCCGTCTAACGAGTATTTGGAGCGAACGCATTGACAGTCAATTCGTTTGGCTACCGCTTCACTCGATGCCGATCAAGCGCCGCTCAACATGGCGTTAGGTGGTACTGCATGCGCATTCAGTTTTGCAAGCACTCGGATACACAGCATCAAGTGTCGATCACACGAGCAGACGGTACAGAAGAGTCAAGATCCTTGGATTCGCGCAGCTTCCTGTTTCACGACATCGCTCACCTCGCGCTTGAACTAGAGCTCCCTTTAGCAAACGGCTTTTGGGGCAGCGTCGCGAACGGAGCCAGTCTTTCAGGCTCTGATTGCCATGGGGCCGACGTTGTGAAAGCTGAGGCTTTAGCCGGACCAATACAGAAGCTCGTTAAAAATGATGCGCCCGCATCAAGTTATATCCCCATCCTCGAACGACTCATTCCTGATCACTCTAACCTCGACAGACTATCGTCTTCGATTCACGAGCGCGTTCGTCAACTGAAGGGGCATTGGCGTGCGACCCACTTTGGCAAGTGTATGGAGATTGAATGGCCAGACTAGAATGACGAACCGACCAACAATTGATTCTCTCCTTGCGTACGTCGAGTCTTGTGGCATCCAGTTGCCTTCTGAAGCCGTTCACATCGAGACATTTGGGGACTCACCAGAACTGTCTGCCGAGTTACTCGCGTTAATTCGCAGTGGAGCGAAGCGTGCCGGAACGTCGCTACTGTGGGCTCACGAGTTTGAGCAAGAACCAGTGCCACGAGAGGGTGAAATTGGAATAGTTGTCGATCATTTCGGCGAGCCAGTGTTTGTCACTCGTTTCACGAACGTTGAGTATGTTCCGTTCAATGAAGTGGACGCTGAATACGCTGCTTTAGAAGGTGAGGGTGACGGAACGCTTTCACACTGGAAAGAGGTTCACTGGGATTTTTTTTCCCGAGAATGCAACCGCGTTGGCCGCATTCCCGTTCCTGAAATGACGGTGGTTTGCAGTGTTTTTGAGGTTATTCATGGACTGCCGAGCAAAGAGACTGCCTAACAAAACCTACCCGTTGATCAACATTGTGAACGATCGCTGTCTCGGTAAAGTAAGGCGATCGCCCATTGCTGTAGGTTGAGTTGAGGGCAAGAAACCCAGCATCCCTTGAGTAGAGGTGCGATCGCACTTTAGACTATGATCAATGACTGAATTTTCCCGCTGGATCACCCCCCTAAAACGCCGCAGTGAAGAACCCACCGAAGCGGGCGGTCGTGTGGAATACGAAGACTTTCCCTGCACGATCGCCGTCACCGGGCCCCTACTCCACACCCTATTCCAAGAGCATTGGCAGGAAGTGGAACTGGGTCATGTGGTCCAGGGCAGCGTGCTGGAACTCTCCTTTACGCAGCCGCCGAAAATCTTTACCCTCTACGATGGCTACCTAACTGTTGTCACCGAAGCTTGGCACCTCCATCTGTGCGTTGAAGAAAACCAGGGCGGGCCAGAACAGCGTACGCCAGAACCCTTACGCCAGGAGCGCCTGATCAAACGGGCCGCCCTCTATCGACGCTTTAATGCCAGCGATCGCCCGGTCAGTTGGGGCATCCAGTTTTGGAATGGCAGCGACGAGCGGATGATGACCCTATTTTTGCCCAATCCCTACCTGGGCGAGGGCGAGGAACTGCTCCCCCTCGGCAAACCGCAACTGGAAAAACTCGGACTCTACGAAACCCTGCGACAAATTTACGTGCTCGGCGAGCAGCCCATCCCCTACACCGAAAACCCCCTCAAGCGACCCTATTTGGCGGTCTGTCGCTCGGGTCGCTGTAACCCGTCGCGCAACTGGCAGCCGACCTTTGATGCCCTGCAAGCGGCAGTGGATGCTGCCGGGTTGGATGTGAAAGTGCAAACGGCGGGCTGTTTGGAAGTGTGTAAGTTGGGGCCGGTGGTGTTTTATTCGGGCGATCGCACCTGGTATATCCGCGTCACGCCGGAAGTGGCTCAACAACTGGTTCAGCAGCAGCTTGTCCAAGGTCAGCCGTTGACTGAGCATCGTTATCCCCGCGTTAGCCATGGCGAATCGTAAGCGGTGTGAGGGTTGGCGGTGCTGGGGGCTGATCGCGCCCTCATTGCTGATTTTTGGGTCAATGTCAGTTTGCTCAGTACGCTAGGATTAGTGTTTGAGGCGGATCATCTCTCGAACCGTGTCTAGCCGCTTCTTTGGCAGTGGGGAGGCAGTCATAGGAATAAACAAATCCGTATAAAACGCTATAAAACGCTGATAAGAGTATTCCAAGGAAATAATCATCCAAGGTGTGCGGGCTGAGCGGAGTCGAAGCCCAATTCTTGAAAACCGATGGAATAATTATTTTCTGGCAGCACTCTAAGAGGATTATACGGATAAAATCTTAATACAACCCGCACGTGAATGATTAGATGGAAAAAGTCCGTATAATCTATAGTTCTACAGAATAAAAGTGTTACTTCGAAAAACTAGCAAGAAACTAGTATCCGTTTTTCTGCCATGAAAATTCTCGAAAAATCCGAAATCCTGGTTCTGGGAGACTCACACACCGGCGTATTCTCTCACCCATCAGCAATGTTAGATGGATACCGATTTAGAGTGATGACCGTCAGTGGAGCCACTATTTCAGGCCTTAAGAATCCCAACTCTGCTACACAAGCTCGGCCAATTTTCGAAAAGGCAATCCACAGTTATAAAGGCAAGATTTTGATAACTCTTTTAGGAGAGGTTGATACAGGATTTGTGATTTGGTATCGAGCGAAAAAGCATAACTACAATGTTCAAGAAATTCTAGATCAAACTGTATCGAGATATATTGAATTTATTCAGAAAATACCACTCGATAAGCACGTCATTGTCATCGGGGCACCCCTTCCAACAATTCAAGACGGTCAAGACTGGGGTGAGATAGCAAATGCCCGAAAGGATGTGACGGCATCTCAACTTGAACGAACAGAACTTACTATTCAACTGAACCAAAGAATGAAAAGTTATGCAAAGGAGTCTGGTGTCTTGTTTATCGATCTTGATGCTGAGTCACTTGGAGATGACGGGCTTGTGAATCAAGAGCTATTAAGCTCAAACAGGACAGATCACCATTACGACAAGGTTTCATATATCAATATTCTGAAGCCGAAATTGGCGAGATGTGTAGAACAAATCAGTGCAGGCAACGTCGCGCCGCGCCGCGCCTGACCTATACGTTATGCGGCTTAGTCTGTTGACAGAGGCGGTAGTTGAAAGTCTTGGGTAAGGTACTTAGATTTAGGTTGGCGTTAGACTAAGTCGTAGTTTCAGGAAACCTCTATGGTAAACCAACTTAAATTAAATGAGTATAAGCAAGGAATTGCGGACTCCTACGATCGCAGAAGTCAAACTTATGACGATAGCGATTGGCACGCACAAATTTGTTATCGTCTGCTTGAGTATTCACAAGTTGGTGCTGGACAGACAGTTTTAGATATCGGAACAGGAACAGGGCATCTTGCGATCGCAGCGGCTCAAATTGCTGGCGATAGGGGGCAGGTGATTGGAATAGATATTTCTGTCGGAATGCTAGAGCAAGCACAAAGCAAAGCTAGCGCATTAGAACTCAACAACATAGAGTTTCAACTTGCAGATGCTGAAGCTATCGCTTATCCAGCTAATTATTTCGACCATATTTTGTGTGCAAACACATTTCCTTGGATGGAAAACAAAGAAGCGACATTACAGCTGTGGCATCAATTTCTTAAGCCCGGTGGTCGAATTGGTGTTCATACTCCCGCTGATACAGCATATGTTGGGGCTGTTGTCTTACGAAAAGTGTTGGCAAAATACGGTATTTCGTTAGAAGCTAGCAATCGGATCGGCTCAGTTGAGCAGTGTCAGAATTTATTCATGAATGCTGGTTTTGAGGCGGTTGACGTCAAAACAGAACAGCACGGCAGCTACACAAACTTAGAGAAAGCAAAATCAACTTGGGAAGGGGTTATTGTGCGTCCTTCGTCTACGTCCCTCAAGGTATTAGGCGATGGGTTGTCGCACCTATCATCAGCACACTTGGTACAAGTCAAAGCGGAATTTGAGGCAGAACTAGAACTTCTCCAAACTGAAGGGGGAATCTGGGATGACCTCACTACTTTGTGTATATTGGGTCGTAAAGCTGAACATGAAAGTAGTCGTCGATCGCCGCATACCAATCCCAATGCACCGGAACAAAGTCAAGCGATCGGTGAGATGTAGAATTTGTTTATGTCCGGTGATTGGGGGCGTTAGCTGTTTTTTCTGGTCTTGGATAATACAGCGATGTTATCACGGTCAAGCGTGGTTGTTTCAATCTGCGATCGCCCTCTCAACAGAGTAGGCCACAAACATCTGAGTCGAGGCGCGATCGCCCTTTAGGCTGTGATCAGTGGATGCGATCGCCAGGTTAAAATAAGCGTGATCATTAAAGTATTTTGAGATAATCGGATGGAGCCAAGAATGCTAGAAGGAACGTGGGAAGAAATTCTACGCCATGCACCTGAGTTAGCTGGACTGCGCGTGAGGCTAACTGTACTATCTCCCAATGCACCAAAGCCTCAGCAACGTGTCACCCTAGACCAGACATTACGAGGAAGAATAGGGCGAATTCGATTGATGCCACCGAATCTATCTGCACGGGCGAGAAGCGCTTTCGCCAGAGAAGAATCTGAACACCAACAAACATGATTGTTCTTTTTTAAAAGAGAGTAAAAGGTGCTGTAAAAGCACCATCGACAATAAACAGGTGGCGATTCCGAACATCACTCTGATACAAGCACTTAAAATCTCAAAAAAATAGCACTTTGGAAATTATCATCCTATGCAAATTGTCCTTAATCTTGATGAATCCCTCCTTAACGAAGCCCTGGCAATCACTAACCTGACCACTCAGGAAGATTTGATCAAGCTCGCTTTGCAAGAGCTTGTACAATCTCGCCGCAAGAAAAACTTGCTCGACTTAGCAGGGCAAATTCAGCTTTCCCCAGATTTTGACCATAAAGCGCTGCGTGAAACTCACCCTATTACTGATTAATACATCTGTCTGGATTAGCGTCTTCCGCGATCGCAGTGATGTTGAGGTAAAGGAAAGAAAAGGTTTTTGGTGGTAAATGGCTAGTTGGTTTGGTGTGTTACGCAGAGACCAAAATGATTGATTTATTGAGAAGTTACTCCCCGGCCAAAACACCTTCTTTAATTCTGCAAGAGACAGAAGTTGACCATTTTTGACTCCTGCCCAACCCATTTGTGGAACTGTTTTTACTTCGCAATCAGGAAACTCTCTCGCAAGTCTGCGGTCAATACACTCATCCAGTAGGATCTTCATGCTACGCCACCATACCAATCAGCTTTTTCCCAGCCTCTTCAAGCAAAGCGATAACCTGTTCTCTCGTCACAGTCGGAAATCCATCTAAAAAGTCATCGATTGATTCTCCTGCTTTTAGATAATCTAGAAGCGTCTGAATCGGAACTCTAGTCCCCGCAAAAACTGGAGTGCCGCCCATAGTATCAGGAGAGATGGTAACGATCGAGGAGTTTTTGTGCATCGTCTTTACTCTTCAAGTTCTACACCGACCAGTTTATCAACTTTGTGGGCGATCGCCCTCTCAACAGAACCCGCTACAAACCTCTGAGCAGAGGCGTGATACCGCTACGCGGGGGCAAGCCCAACGCCCGGTTACAATAAGCGCGAAAGATACGATTGCGAGTTAAAAATGACCGAGCATCATTACCCCCGCGTTAGTCATGGCGAATCGTAGTCAGTGTAAGGGTTGGACGCGCTGGGGGCTAGGCTTACTTCTGCTCAGCCTCCTCGGGAGTAGCTGCCAACCCCAACGCCCCCCAACGGCTGAACCGGACTCAACCCCAACTGAATCCGCCCGCGCCCACTGCGTCCAGACCTACGACCCCGAGCAGGACTATTTCCCCGCTAAAGTCCAGCTCGACCAGGCAACCGGCTTTACGGTGGAGTACCACAACCATTACAAAGTGGTGACGGTGAATCAGCCCTGGAAAAATGCCGTTGGCGTTAGCCTTGCGGAGCAACATCGCCACTTTCAATATGTGCTGGTGCAATGCGGCACACCCCGACCCAATGGCTTTGAAGATGCCCAAGTGATCGACGTGCCCATCCAGAGTGTAGTCACACTCTCCACCACCCATCTGCCCCACTTGGAGCAACTCGACGAACTCGAAGCCCTGGTGGGCGTGGGTGAGTTTAAACGGGTTAACACTCAGGCTGTCCGTCAAAAAATTGACCAGGGCGCGATCGAGGAATTTAATTCCGGAACCATCCTCGATCTAGAGCGCTTGCTGGTGGCAGAGCCGGATCTGGTGCTGGCCTTTGCCACTGGCGATCCAGAAACCGACACCTACCCACGCCTGATGCGGGCGGGCATCCCGGTGGCGATCGTCGCTGAATATATGGAAGCCTCACCGCTGGCGCGATCAGAATGGCTCAAGTTCACGGCGTTATTCTTCAACCAAGAAGCGCAGGCGCAGGAGGTTTTTGCTGAAATTGCCGATGAATATAAAACGATGCAACAGTTGACGGCCGCACTGACCGATCGCCCCACCGTCTTTACCGGGTTTAGCTATGACGGGACTTGGTATATGCCCGGAGGGCAGAGCTATATGGCGCAATTTTTGCAAGATGCGGGAGCGGATTATCTTTGGGCGGATACGAATCAAGCCGGGAGTCTGCCGTTGGATTTTGAAGTGGTGTACGATCGCGCCGCCACCGCCGACTTTTGGGTCAATGTCAGCCAGAACTGGCAGACGCGCCAGGATGCGATCGCCGCTGACCCCCGCTATGGTGAATTTCAGGCTTGGCAACAACAGCAAGTGTTTAACAACAATGCCCGCCTCAACCCCAGTGGCGGCAATGACTATTGGGAGAGCGGGATCAGCCATCCCCATTGGATTTTGGCTGATCTGATCAAAATTTTTCACCCTGACCTGATGCCCGACCACGAGTTGGTCTATTACCAGCCCCTCCAACCATGACCGCTTTCAAGTTAATCCAGATCACCGATACCCATCTGCTGGCTGAGCCGACCGCACAACTGCGGGGCTGCACACCGTGGCAGACGCTCCAGGACTGCCTACGTCAGGTGACGGCGCATCAACCTGATGGTTTGCTGCTGACGGGTGATCTCGCCGATCAAGGCCAGCCAGCGGCCTATGCGGCCCTTGCTGAGGCCGTTGGCGCGATACCGCTACGCGGGGGCAAGCCCAACGATTGCCCGGTCTATTGGCTACCGGGCAACCATGATGACGTGACCCAACTCCAGGCGCAATGTCCCTTTCCCGAATGGTACGGTCTGCAAGCTGTGGATTTGGGGGCGTGGCGACTGCTGTTGTTGAATTCAGTACTGCCCCAGGCGAAATGGGGGGAAGGTTATCTCGCAGCCGATCAACTCCATTGGCTGCGGCAAGAACTGGCAGGCTGCCCCGATCGCCCCACCCTGATCGCCCTGCACCACCACCCGATTGCCACGGGCATTGATTGGCTTGATCAAATGCCTGTGCAGAACGCCGACGAGTTTCTGGCGGTTCTGGCAGACTTTGCCCAGGTGCGGATGGTGCTGTTTGGGCATATTCATCATGCTTTGGCCCAGTCGCGATCGCTCACGCCCGGCGCGGACCCAATCTGGTTCTATGGTTGTCCCTCCACCTGTTTGCAAGTATCCCCTGCCCAACCCGGGCCGGATGCCGACCTACCGGGATTCCGCCTAATCTCACTCTCAGACGATGGCCATCACCAAACCCGAGTCCAACGGGTGCGAACTGACAAGTCAGCGCTTGCGCTATCGCGGGCGGTGGCTCATGTCTAACCCTGTTGCTTCCTCGGTGCGATCGCTGGTTACTTCATCTCAGCAACGGGAGCAGAGCATAACAACGCCGCTCCGACTATATGGCGGTTTCTTGGTTCTGGGGCTGCTGGTGCTCGCGATCTTTCTCGCTAGCTTAGCGTTGGGGTCGGTGGCAATTCCCCTCCCGGAAGTGCTCACCATTCTGCTGGGCGGCTCCGCCAGCAAATCCACGTGGCAAGACATCATTCTCCAATTTCGTCTGCCGCGGGCGATCGCCGCCGCCGCTGCGGGGGCTGCCTTGGCCATCAGTGGCTTGCAACTCCAAGCCCTCTTTCGCAATCCCCTGGCCGGGCCATCGGTGCTGGGCATCAACGCCGGAGCCAGTCTGGGAGTGGCGCTGGTGGTCTTAACGGGTAATGTTGCGGGTTCAAGCGTTTTGGCGGGCCTATCGCAGTTGAGTCTGGTTGCCGCCGCGAGTCTGGGGGCTGGGGCGTCAATGGGTCTGGTTCTGCTCGTGGCCCATCGCGTGCGCAATGCCCTCGCCCTACTGATTTTTGGGCTGATGTTTGGCTACACCACCACCGCCCTAGTGACGATTCTGCTCCATTTCAGCCGCCTGGATCAAACCCTGGCCTACCTGAGCTGGACGTTTGGCAGCTTTGCGGGCGTAACCTGGTCGCAGATGCCTGTGTTTTTGCCACTGATTGGCATCGGGATTGTCCTTGCCCATCTCTGCTACAAGCCGCTGAATCTGCTACTGCTAGGGGAAGACCAGGCGCTGGGTTTAGGACTCTCGCTCAAGTTGGTGCGGGGCTACCTCATCGTTAGTTCATCCCTCCTCGCTGGAGCTGTAACCGCTTTTTGCGGCCCGATCGCGTTTTTAGGGGTTGCCGTCCCCCATCTCGGTCGCAGTCTTTTTTGCACCGTCAACCATCGCATCCTTGTCACCGCCGTCACGCTGCTAGGCGCTTTGCTTGCCCTCTTGGCTGATCTGATTGCCCAGCTCCCCGGTAGCCAAACCGTTTTACCCCTCAACGCGGTTACGGCCTTGATCGGTGCGCCCGTGTTGATTTGGCTGATGCTGAAGCGATGGCACTGAGCTCTTAAAGCGTGATGATCGGGCTGAACCCCATAGACAACAGGATTCTGGAACGGTTTCCATGGTTTTCTTCAGAACCTTTGCCCAGCAAGGCTGGTGGGCTTCATCACTCGCGAGAAGACCCGTGTCGTGACTGGGGACTTCGAGCGGCTTAGCACAACGTAGACAACCCAGGAGTGGAAACTATAGAATGAGAATGATTATCATTCTCATTTTCGTGATTGTAGTTTCTTCCTCAGCCTTCCGAATTGACTTGCTTTAAAGTTCAAACGGTTGCAGGGGAGAGCCTAGATCCTCTATAACCATGACTCCGATGCTAAGTATTGAAGCGCCCAAACCTCAGTTAAAGACATCATTTCTCCAACGGCTCCAGAGTCCAGAGCGTCCAGTGATAATCTTTGATGGCGCAATGGGAACGAACATCCAATCCCAAAACCTGACCGCCGAGGACTTTGGCGGAGCGAAATATGAAGGTTGCAATGAATATTTAGTCATGACCAAGCCAGAAGCAGTGGCCAAAGTCCATCGTGCTTTTCTCGCAGCGGGGGCGGACGTTGTCGAGACCGATCTTTGGCTCTAGCCCCTTAGTCCTCGCAGAGTACGATCTAGCCGATCGCGCCTATGAGCTCAGTCGAAAGGCGGCGGAGTTGGCTCGCCGTTGTGCAGATGAGTTTACGACGCCCGAAAAACCAAGATTTGTGGCTGGCTCGATCGGTCCAGGCACCAAGCTCCCCACCCTCGGTCATATTCCCTATGATGAATTGCGATCGAGCTTCATGGTGCAAGCAGAAGGTCTCTATGACGGGGGAGCCGATCTGTTTATCATGGAAACCTGTCAAGATGTTCTGCAAATCAAGGCAGCATTGAGTGCCTTTGAGGCGGTGTTTGCCAAAAAAGGTTCGCGACTCCCCTTAATGGTGTCCGTGACCATGGAAATCCAGGGAACCATGTTGGTGGGAACCGATATCTCTGGGGTGCTGGCAATTCTCGAACCCTTCCCCATTGATGTTTTGGGGTTGAATTGTGCGACAGGTCCCAATTTGATGACGTCTCATATTAAATATCTGTCAGAAAATTCGCCGTTCCCCATTTCCTGTATTCCCAATGCGGGGCTACCCGAAAATATTGGCGGTCAGGCGGTTTATAAAATGCCCCCCGAAGAATATACAACGGCCATGACAGAGTTCATTGCGGAACATGGCGTTCAGGTTGTCGGGGGTTGCTGCGGTACGCGCCCAGCACATATTCAAGCCTTAGCCGATGCGGTGGAACACACCCCACTCAAAGAGCGATCGGTGCGAAAAAATGCCGTCGGTGAGATTCGATCGCCCCTCTCCTATACGCCAGCAGCAGCGTCCATTTATTCCGCCCAAACCTATGAGCAGGATAATTCTTTTTTAATTGTTGGCGAGCGACTCAATGCCAGTGGTTCTAAGAAAGTTCGCAGACTACAGGTAAATTCTCAACTCTGTCCTCCTATCTATTAAAATTCTCAATAATGCTCTCTAATCAATGAGGTAAACGCTCATGCCTACTGTCCAGCACTATGCAACGAATTATCTGGAAAACGTCAAGGTGATCCTGATTTCTCCAAGTCAAACTCTGGCGTCATCTGCGGTGGAATATTGCATTGCAAGTGGCTATGTCAAAATCATGCCCGCTGATGGCCGCACCTTGATTACTCACATCAGCAACGTCGTGATTGAGATGGAGGCTTAGCGGACTGGGTTCAAGGCGGCGACCGTCGGTACAGAGCTGTACGGAGACCCATCACAGTTCCTAATCAGGTCAACCATGCCCATTCACCATTGGGAAAACATTAATACCTTTGCGTTCAAAGATTTTGATCCACAGCGCACCATTGCCATTATGACAATGGGGTCAATTGAACAACATGGCCCCCATCTGCCCGTCGGCGTTGATGCCATGATCGCACGCGGCGTACTGCACGGTATTCTGAAACGCATCCCTGATGATATGACTGCGATCGCCCTGCCTGTTTTGCCGATTGGCAAGGCGATCGAGCATGAAAATTTTGCTGGGACGTTATCGCTATCTACCGAGACAGTGATGGCATTGTGGCGTGAGATCGCTACCAGCGTTTTCCGTACCCCAGTGCGCAAGCTGTTGATGCTCAATAGCCATGGCGGACAATCCGATGTTGCACGCATTGTTGCCAGAGATTTACGAGCCCATCACAAAGCCCTTGTGGTACCCGTGAACTGGTGGGCATACAAGGCTAAAACCCTGTACCCAGATACTGAGTACACCCATGGTCTGCACGGTGGTGCGGAAGAGACCGCTCTGATGATGCATCTGCACCCTGACCTTGTAAACCATCGGGAAATTAAAAACTTTGTGCCCACATCTTTGGAACAGGCTCAGCAGTACCCGGTGCTATATGGTTCTGGTGCCAAGCCAGCCTGGATGGCCGAAGACCTACACCCCCAAGGCACAACAGGAGATGCCACCATCGCCACACCGGAAGACGGCCAAAAAATTTGTGATGAGGCAGTCCGGTCCATGATTGCCCTGCTGCAGGATATGGCGGCATATCAGATTTAATAGATTTTGAGGATAATGAGAATGTGTAAGCCGGATCTGAAGATGTTAGAGAAAATGCCGCTGATTTGGCTTTGAAATTATCATTGAGTTTTCTAAAGGTTAGTTTGTGAATTTTCAGGAATTATAGAAAAACAATAAATTTCACTGAGGTATTTTATGGGGTTAAATAACTGTCACAATTTTCAGGATTTCCGAAAATTAGCAAAACGCCGACTACCCGGGCCAATTTTTAATTACATCGATGGAGCGGCCGATGATGAACAGACCTATCGACGCAACACTCAAGCCTATGAAGATTGTGATCTGATTCCGAACGTGCTTGTCGGTGTGAAAGATGTAGATCTATCCGTTGAGGTGATGGGACAAAAACTAGACCTGCCGATCTACTGCGCCCCGACGGCATTGCAGCGCCTGTTTCATTACGAAGGAGAGCGTGCGGTGGCCAGAGCTGCTGCAGAATATGGCACGATGTTTGGGGTGTCTTCACTGGCGACAGTAACCGTTGAAGAAATCGCAGAGATTGCAAACACGCCAAAGATGTTTCAGTTTTACTTCCATAAAGACCGTGGTTTGAATAATGCGCTGCTTGAACGCGCACGAGCAGCGAACTTTAATGTGTTGGCATTAACCGTCGATACCATCACGGGTGGTAATCGCGAACGGGATTTGCGTACCGGATTTACTTCACCACCCAAATTAACGCCTTGCTCCTTAATTAGTTTTGCGATGCACCCAGCCTGGGCTTGGAACTTTTTCACAAAAGAAAAATTCGATATGCCACACTTGTCTGGCTATGTCTCAGCGGGAACAAATTTAGCCGTTTCTGTTGGTGATTACTTTTCAACGATGCTCGATCAATCCATGAATTGGAAGGATGCTGAAAAACTCTGCTCACAGTGGAATGGGCAGTTTGCACTGAAAGGGATCATGAGTGTGGAAGATGCCAAGCGTGCTGTTGATATTGGTTGTACGGGTATTATGGTTTCTAACCATGGGGGCCGTCAGCTCGATGGTTCGTGCAGCCCCTTTGATCAACTCGCAGAAATTTGTGATGCCGTTGGGGATAAAATTGACGTTATTTGCGAAGGTGGCATTCAGCGCGGCACGCATGTCCTTAAGGCGCTATCGGTTGGCGCTAAAGCCTGTTCAGGTGGGCGATTCTATCTTTATGCCTTGGCGGCTGCGGGGAGAGCAGGAGTTGAGCGTGCTTTAGGTAATATGCGAACTGAGATTGAGCGGGATATGAAATTGATGGGAGTGACCAAGCTCGATCAATTGAATAGAGATAATCTACGCTTTCATCACTCAAGATAATCGCCATCAATCTACAGTCCCCGTAAAAACTGGAGTGCTGCCCATGATTTCAGGGGAGATACTAACGGTAAATGAGCACATCCGGTATGTTGAGGAGAGGAGTCTATCACATTAAATCCGCTGCGATCGCCGCCAACGACCCCCCATTAAACCCACAATACCCGCAACCAGAATACCCACAGCCAGCACCACCTGAAGCAATGCCATGCCGCTACCCGGGCTCGACCCAAATAGGGAGGTAAGAATCGTCGTTTGCTGTTGCATCCAAGGCTCAAAAACGCGATCGGCCAGCGGCCCAGCGACTAAGTTTGCCAAGAGCATTACCAGAGTTCCCACTAGATAATCCGCCGCAAAGACACGCCCCTGGCGTTCGGAACTGACTTGGGCATACCACACCGCCATGTAGGAACTCATAATTAGGGGACTATGGAAGGATGCACCAAAGAGTGCGGTGGCCCACAGGGCGGGCAGATGCCCCAACCCTAGCAGGAGTTTGCTTAAACCTGTGCCGATAAACCCCACGAGCATCCCCAATGGTCGCCGTTGAAAACCACCCCACAGACTAAAGGCGATCGCTCCCATCACCCCCCCAAGCCCGGAGACCGCAACCACGAATCCCAAAATCTGGGTATTGCCCCCCGTACGAGCCAAGATCAGGGGTTGATAGAGGGTTTCACCGATTTGATCGAGAAAGGTGAAGGTGGAGAGGGCAATAACCATCGCCAATAGGCTGGGCTGCCGGGCAATATAGTGAAAGCCAAACGTGATGTTGTGCCAGAACTGTTCTCCCAATCCGTTGTCTTGGGGCTTGTCTGGAGTCGCCTGGGGAGCAACAGTGGGAATCTTCACCCCGGTCAGGGTTAGGATGGCGATCGCAAAGGTGGTCATATCAATTGCCGTAATGCCCAGTAACCCGACTAAGGGATACAACACACCGGCCAACGCTGGTGCTAGAATGCCTGAGCCATAGACAGCAATCGTTCCCATGCTGGTGGCACGAATATGGTGTCGCTCCGGCACAATCAGCGGTATGACGGTGGCATAGGTGAGGGATTGAAGATTGCCAAAGCAGCCAATAATCATGGCGATAAGGTAGATATGCCATATCTGTAATAGGTGCAGTCCTGCCAAAATGCCGACGGAGAGGGTGCAGCAGGCAGCTCCTGAATCACTGAGACACAGCAGGAGCTTGCGCGGTAGGCGATCGATCAAGATGCCCGAGAAAAGGGTGAGGGCAATCTGGGGCAGTTGATAGAAGACCAAGATCAGGGCGATCGCCGTCGCGGACTCCGTTTGCTGCCACATCCAGAGGGTGAGGGCAAAGTAGGTCATACTGCTGCCAATCGACGAGGCAAATTGCCCGAACCAAAGGATGATAAACGTTCGCACACATACAGCTCAAAATCTGGGCAAGAGCATCGTATGCGTTCTAGAACAATAATTTCTTTGCCTGCCGGAGTTTTTTCTTTGTGAAACAGACTTTTTGGAGAACATTACACATTGGTGCTAAAGGCGTGAAGTTGGTGGCGATCGCAGATCGTAATCTGACCCCCACGTCGGTAAATCACAGCTATTTTTAATTGTTTGAAGAGCCGCACACATTCTTCATAGGTAATGCCAATACTACGGGCGATTTGGTAGTGGTCGAGGCGCGATCGCAACTGTTCGCCATTGGCGACCGGATCAGTGCCAAAACAATCAGCCATAAATTCCAGATAATGCACCAGACGGACAATGGCGCGCTCAGACACTAAACCATGCACCCGATAGTGGAGCTGTTGCAGCCTTTGGTTGAACAGTCCAAGCAAACGCAAGGCCAGATCTGGAGTTTGGGCAAAGCCCTCTAGTAGCGCCGCTCGGTCTACCCAGAGAACCGTAACCGCTTCCAGCGCAGTGACCAAAGCTGGCGATTGACCATTGCCAAAGAGCGCAGGTGCAGCAAAAACCTCGCCCGCCGATAGAATTCGCAGGATCGTTTCTTTCCCAGAAGGGGCGAGCTTGGCAATCCGCAGTCGTCCTGAAACCAGGATATGGAGACGTGCGGGTAATGCATCCCCCTCCTGAAATAGAATTTCGTCCTTGACATATTGAACGGATTGACTCTGCTGGGCAAGGTGGGCCAACAGCGTCGCATCCAGATCTGCAAAGAGAGGCAGCGCTTGGAGTTGAGCAATAGAAACGGATGAAGCCAAGGGTTAAACTTGCCTCGACGAGCTACAGCGCATAGTTTAACGAACGTGAGTTCTGAATCAGCGAAGCGATCGTATTCCTCAAAACCTTGAAATTCTCGTTGTCAAACCCGGTGTCAGCGGGCCAGCCCCCCGACACCTCGCGCTGAGCTAATCCTGTAGGGGTTTTACATCACTCCGGCTCAGCCCTCAAAAATGTGTTCGCAAGCTTCTGGCTGTAAGCGGGTTCTGCGAAACCCCTACAAGGTTAGCCCTGTAGGGGAGGGTTTGAAACCCTCCCGCATCCTGGATGTCCTGGAACCTAGACCCACTCTATCCCCGTGCAGCAAACACCCCGAACGGGCAGGTTTAAAACCTGCCCCTACCCAAATTCACAACAATCCCGTCTGAGCTAATCCTGTAGAGGGATTAAGCCACTCCCTTGATTTTGCTAGGATTGAGCGGCTCAGCCCTCAAAAATGTGTTCGCAAGCTCCTGGCTATAAGCGGGTTGTGCGAAACCCCTACAAGGTTAGCCCGCTGAGGGGGAAAGGGCTCCCGACGGGCTCCGGCAATACCGGAGCCCGTATGGTGGATTCTGCTGAGTTTCAGGGTCTTTCGTGATGTCTGCTTATCCAGAGCTCACCTTATGTAAGAGCGGGGTTTCTCTGCCCAATCAGCCCTTTATTTTCCCCCTACAAATATCTTCCTTCTCATCAGTTTGCCGTTCTATGAGCTACCTCATAGAACGGTAGCCGCCGCTCTGCAACACTCAAGTTAATGCTTAAAAGCAGCTGCTTGGAGGAACCCGCAATGACTCAAACGTCCCTTGACTTTAAAACAGCGCCCGGCCATCAGGTGTTAGCGGCGGCGGGCAAACGGGCCTTGCGCCCCGGTGGGTCTGCCGCCACTGAACAGCTCTTTACCTGGGCTAACTTCCAGCCGGGTGAATCGGTTCTGGAGTTAGCCGCCAGCTTTGGCTATAGTGCGATCGCCCTCGCCCAGCGGTATGGTGTGCAGGTGGTTGGCATTGAGAAAAACCCAGACAGTGTTGCTCGTGCCCATGCCAATGTCGCAGCGGCGGGTTTGACGGGTCAGGTTGAGATTCGGGAGGGGGATATTTTTCACCTCGAAGATATCACCGAGCCGTTTGATTACGTGTTGGCCGAAGCCATTTTAACGATGCAGTCCGCGCCGGCCAAAGCCAAGATCCTAGCGGGTATTCACAACTGCCTTAAACCCAACGGGCAGTTTCTCAGCCATGAACTGCGCCTGGAGGGGGCGAGCGCGAAGGCGGCCCGTCGAGACTTATCTGCAACCATTCGAGTTAATGCTGCTCCTCTCTCAACCCAGGGCTGGACAGAAGCCTACCAGGCGGCGGGTTTGATGCTCCAACAGCAAGATATGGGCCCGATGAATCTGCTCAATCCGAACTGTATTGCGCGTGAAGAGGGCCTCTCCACCCTGTTTCGTCTGGGCTGGACGCTGCTGACCCGTCCGGTTCTGCGCCAACGCATTCTTGCCATGCGAGAGACTTTTCGCCGCTATGGCAATGACCTTGGCTATATCGTGACGATTGGCCAGAGAGCAGCCTAATGGAACTTAAGAAAATAAACCAGGAATTTCGTAGCGCAGGCGTCTCGCCTGCCAAGGGTTTAGCACCTTTTGCAATTACTGGATTAATTCCTTAACCTTCATAAGGCTCCTCGGAAAATCACCCATGGCGAGGGAGCATCCCAGTTACGCAACCCCTCACCTTAATCCTCTCCCCAGGGAGAGGAAACACCCCCTTCTCCCCAGGGAGAAGGGCTGGGGATGAGGGGAAGGGAGATTGCTCGAAGGTAGTACTGAGATGGCATTGGCAAAA
>JBCDEB010000154.1:0-17349 GCA_039180005.1 Cyanobacteria bacterium P01_G01_bin.54
CAAGAGTATTAACATTGTCTATTTTCAAAGTAAATCCGTCAATTAGATCCCAAATAAAACTGGGACGAGGGCTGAGACTTCGACTCCGCTCAGTCCGGGGCTTGTCGTTCGCGTAGCGTCCCCAGCGGGGAGAGCCCGGCCGCTCTGACTATCCCTCCGAGAGGCTTCGCCAACGACAGGCTCAGTCTTCGCTAGTATCCTGCACTTTTATTTGGAGTATGTAATCCGGATTTGGTATCAGACCATAGGGAACCTCGAAAAATAGCTTCCAAAGAATGAGATCATAGGGTTTAGAGAGAAGAAGGAGAAAAATAGGCCAACTAGGAATGTGGGACTGGGAAAAGCGGCATAAATATCTAGAGGAAAAGCAAGACCTATTGACGCATCTCAATGAAATCATTCCCTAGGAAGAATTTCGGACAGTGCTAGAGAAAATTTACGAAAAGCCAAGAAAGAGTCAGGCGAGACGGAAAGCAACGGATGTAATCATGATGTTCAAACTGCTGGTGCTCCAAAGGTTGTATAACATCAGCGATGAGCAGTTGGCATATCAGGTCAATGATCGACTCTCATTTATGAGATTTCTAGGAATGGGGATAGAAGATAAAGTATCAGATGGAACAACAGTATGGTTATTTAGGCAAAAACCAACAGACAAAGGCTTAGCCAAAGAGCTATTTGAGAAATTCAATGCATATTTAACGTGAGCTTTGGATAAGTAGACACTGCGTAAGACGCTAAAACTCAGCAGAGTCAACCCTACTGGCTCCGGTATTGCCGGAGTCTGAGGGGGCAATCTCCCCCTCAGCGGGAGGTGTCGGGGGGCTGGACCCCTGACAACCGGGTTTGACATCGAGATTTCAAGGCTTTGAGGAATATGATAGCTTCGCTTAAATAGAACTCACGTTATTTAAGTGAGAACGGATGTCGAGCAAAAGGCGAGCAAATAGTTAGATGCAACCCTAGTGCCTGTACCCAAGCAGAACAACAGAAAAGAAGAGAACGAAGCCATTAAAAACAGAGAGATGCCAGAAGGATGGAAGGGTAAACCCCATAAGCTAGCGCAAAAAGACCGAGACGCACGCTGGACAAAGAAAAATAGTAAAAGCCATTACGGATACAAAAACCATATCAACACAGATGTGGAATATGGTTTTATCCGCCGATATGAAGTGACGGATGCTACAGTGCATGACTCAAAGCGATTAACCCATCTATTGGATGGAGAGAATGAAGGGGATGGATTATGGGCGGATAGCGCCTATCGAGGAGAGAAGACTGAGAAAATGCTGGAGCTAGTAGGGTTTGAGAGTCAGATTAATGAGAGAGCCTACCGGAACCGACCACTAAGTGAGAGTCAAACAGAGGCCAATCGAGAAAAGCCAAAAACAAGGGCTAAAGTGGAGCATGTTTTCGGTGGCATGGTACAGAGTATGGGAGGCAAGCTGGAGCGGGTGATTGGTCAAGCTCGGATTGAAACGCAAATTGGATTAAAGAATCTTGTTTACAATCTAAAGCGATATGTGTTTTGGAAGGGAAAGACTGTATAAATTATAAAAAAGGATGAAAGAAAATGAGCAATAAGCTCTGAGTTCAAGATAGTTAATAGTGATAAAAATGAGGCTTATTGCTTTGGGTTGAAATCCTCTATTTCTGTTCTCTTGAGATATTATTAAAATAATTAATCAAGGTTTTCTTGAGTTATAAAATTACTTAAAAAGGAAAAAAGAGTTGTATGGATGGATGCTTAGAGGAGCTATGAAAAGATAGGAAAATTCATAGTTGTAGAACCGAAAAGTAACGTTATTAGTGTTTTTCTTGTATTCTCTGATTCATTAATTTAAACATGTGATATGGGAATTTCGATCTCGCAGACGTACAACAAAATTTTGGTTTAACCCTGCATGAGACAGGAGAATTTCTAACCAATACTTCCTCGGTTGAAGCAGATGAACTGCTGAGAGAAACATTACGCGAAAACATTCCGATCGCCCTCGCCCAAGGCAACGGGAAAGCCCGCAATGAGTGGATTATTAGCCCAATTTTTACCATAGTTTTTCGATTATCTTCTGTAGATTTAATGGTGTTTTCGGAGCGAGGATTTCGGTTGATCCTGCTCAAGATCTAGTGGGATATGTGGACTTTTTAATTGCACGTTTGAGCTTAAGTTCAGACCAATAAAGATGCCTACGCTCCTTAATCCCGTAGCGTGGGCGTCCTGCACGCTACGGATGGTTATTTTTGAGCGTACGCTTACTGCTCGATTGCTGTGTGGGGTAAACGGCTCCACTCATTCCAGGAGCCGTCATAATTTCGCACGTTGGGATAACCCAGCAAATACCTCAACACAAACCAGATACACGCAGAGCGTGCGCCGATCGCACAATAGGGAAAGATATTTTTCTCTGCCGTAATTCCCTGGCTGCTATAGAGATTGTGTAACGTTGCTGCGGATTTAAACGTGCCATCTTCATTGAGCGTGAGCGTATGCTCAAGATGCACCGCACCAGGAATATGACCGCCACGCTCTGAGTCTTCGGGTGGCTTCAGCAGAAAGATTTCGCCATGATACTCTGGAGCCGTCCGCACATCGAGCAACACGGAATCCGACTGTTCTAGAGCCGATTCAATCTCTGCCTGCGAAACCCGCAAACTGCCATCAGGCGGCGGTGCGGGGTGCTGGGTGGCGGCAAAATGAGACAACTCCGATGTGACAGGGCGATCTTCAGCCAACCATTTCTGATGCCCGCCGTTAAGAACATACACATTGTGATGGCCAAAGAGTTGCAGCAACCAAAAGATCCAGGCGCCTGTACCCGGATAGCTGCCATAGGCAACCACAGTGGTGTCAGGGGAAATGCCCGATCGCGCCAGCAGACTGGCCATCGCCGCAGGGTCGAGGTTGATGCTGTGGTCAGGCGAGAGCAAATCTGCAAAAACATTCCAGAAGATCGCCCCCGGAATATGGTTATCGGCATAGGGGTCAGAACTCATATCCACTTCCACGACCCGCACGGTCGGATCATTGAGATGATCCATCAACCATTGCGTCGTCACTAAAACTTCAGGATGGGCATATTGGGACATTGGTGATCTCCGGCTTACTAGCTCTAAAGCTAAGATTAGGAAATGCCGCCGATGCCGCCTAGTCCTCGATCGAGTACTCTTTTTGCGAGTTCAACCATGGCCGATTCTTTGCAAGTTTTATTTGCAGCGATTAACCAAGCTCCTGATGAACAGACCCTGCGATCGCGCATCGTGCCTCAAATTGGGGCATTGTTTGCCGCAAAACGCCAGGGGTGCTTTTTCTTCGATCAACTCCCCCTCAGGAATCGCAACTTTCAGCGTGCCGTTCAGGTTGCCCTCTCAGTTGAGCATAATCCAGTGGCCCGTTATCTTGTGGAGCATCATGCCCCCGTTCATGAAGCCTTGGTTGCCTCCCCTAAAGTTTGGTCAATGATTTGCCCTCGCCGTGATCATTGGCACGTCATGGCCGGCCCCATCGTCAGCCAGGGTCAGTTGGTGGGCGTGGTGGGCTGCACTCGTGACCGCTCCATGCCTGCTTTTGATGCGCAAAATCTCGCCGACTTGAGTGCCATTTGTTTGCATCTATCGGTTTGGACGGCAACGATGCGTTCTCAATGTCAGTCAACGGATGCGAATCCCCTTGAGAACAGTAATGCCCAACGCTTGACCCCCCGTGAATGGCAAATTGCTGATCTGGTTGCGTTGGGGCGAACCAATGCCGCGATCGGTACTGAACTTTGGATTACGGAGAATTCAGTAAAGCAGGCTCTAAAGCGAATGTTCCGCAAGTTAGAGGTTTCGTCTCGTGCTGAGATGGTTGCACAGCTTGCCGCAGCAAAATACCATCATTCGCCCAGTTTGGATCAGCAGTAGGTTGGGCAAATATTGATGAATCTTGGCTTTGATTTTAAAGCCGCTAATTTTACCGACCTTACGATCAACATGATGTACAACTTCGGACAAAATCAACAACCTCAGACTCAAAGCATGATATTTGCCCATCCCGCATTTCCCAACTTATCGCTTGCACCATGCCCTACAGCAAATTCGATCTCGTCAATGTACAGCAAAAGTTTGGTTTGACTCTGCGCGAGACAGGACACTTTTTACCCGATTTTCACCCTGTTGAACCTGATGAATTGCTCAAGGCAACATTGCGCGAAAATATCCCGATCGCCCTCGCCCAAGGCAACGAAAAAGACCGCAGTGAATGGATCATTAACCCGGTTTTGACTGCGGTGCGCCGATTATCTTCTGTGGATTTAACGGTGTTTTCAGGGCGGGAATTTTCGGTTGATCCTGCTCAAGATTTAGTGGGTTACGTGGACTTTTTGATTGCGCGGTCGCCCCATCTCTTAATCCTAGAAGCGCCTATCTTGATGCTCGTCGAGGCCAAACCAGAAAACCTCAATGCAAGTCTAGGACAATGCGCCGCAGAAATGATCGCCGCCCAGATCTTTAACCAGCAACCCGAGCAAAGCGTTTATGGTTGTGTGACCAATGGTGAATCGTGGAAGTTTCTCAAACTCCACCAAACCGATTTAACCATTGACCTAGAGCCCTATCCCCTAGAGCCCCTCTCACGACTCCTCGGGATTCTGAGCTATCTTGCCGCTGAGGGTTGAAGTCCAGGGCGATCCTGGATAAGATCACTTGATTTATCCTAACAATGGACTGACCCTAGAACCCTTCCATGAAGGAGAAACCCCATGTCACCTTCAACACCATCAATATCAACCCCAACCATTGCTCCGGCTGACCCGGTCAACGCCAAGTCGATGCCAATGGATGCGGAGGTGACGGGTCAATTCGAGCAGCCCCCCGCCCCCGACATTAGCCATCTCGTCATCGAGGACGATACCCCGTGGATAATCTAATCTCATTCAAGAGAAGCTACAACGTCTCTTGGTGCAATGCTTGTACGCTGCATTTATGACGGAGCAGTCATTCGCATGAGGTGATTCTTCAATACTGGCTCCGGTATTGCCGGAGTTGATTGGGCGCCCTCTCCCCCTCAGCGCTAATCCTGTAGGGGTTTAGAGACAGCCTGAGCCCCCTGCTTAACAAAAAAGAACCGTTCAAGCGCAGTCGCCAGGACTTTGACCCCCGGCAGCGGTTGTCTTTTAGAAGGGGCAAAGCCCACTAACTTCGTTAACGCCAACGTAGCCTGTCGGAGAGAGTCAACGGCTTGGCCAGAGAGTTGATGCAACAGACTCAGTTCATCGGCATCAAACATCGTCTGATACCAAATCCGGATAGTAGAGACCCCATTTCGCTTAGGGTGGGCATTGCCAGCCTTTTTAATGCGTACAAGTAAACTATTAACATATAGGACGACAGAGTGGGAGTTTCAGAGATTACTGTCTTGAATATTTCGTCATCGAACCAAAAGATTACGTTTGATTTCAGCAAATACTACAAATCTCCCGTAATGCAAATCTCTGAAACCCTTGCTGCTAGGTCGTTTCCATGTAGATCTCTTGATCGCGTTGAAAGGGCTGGGTGGGCATTGCCCACCAGCAGAAAGTTTGAGCGATTTAGGGGGTCGCTATTCTCAGTCTGTACAAAGCGGATTTGATATCAGACGGGATACATTAACCCTTCACACAAACCACCTGCTTCAAGGTTGCCACCACCTCGACCAGATCTTGCTGCTGGGCCATCACCGTCTCGATGGACTTGTATGCACCCGGAATTTCATCCAGGACATGGGCATCTTTGCGGCATTCGATCCCTGCTGTCTGAGCGGCGAGATCTTCCACTGTAAACTGCTTCTTCGCCTTGGTGCGCGACATCTTGCGACCCGCGCCGTGGCTGCAGCTGCAGTAGCTGTGGATATTGCCCTTGCCCTTGACGATGTAGGACTTCGCCCCCATGGAACCTGGGATAATGCCATAGTCTTCTTGGCGAGCCCGCACTGCCCCCTTACGGGTGACATAGACTTCCTCGTCAAAGTGGACTTCCTTCTCGGCATAGTTGTGGTGGCAGTTCACTGATAGCAAGGGCTTGGTGGGTTTGCCACCCGCCACATGCTTCTCAACAATGCGCTTAAACCGCGCCATCATTACATCCCGGTTGAAGCGGGCGTAGTTCTGGGCCCATTGCAGGTCACGCCAATAGGCGTCGAACTCGTAGGTTCCGGCGACAAAGTAGGCCAAGTCCAGATCGGGCAGTTTCTGCTCTGAGAGCTTGTGGAGCTCCTTGGCGGTGCTGATATGGCATTGGGCGAGCTGGTTGCCGATATGCCGTGAGCCGGAATGGAGCATCAACCAGACGCTCTCCTCCGTATCTAGGCACAGCTCAATAAAATGGTTACCCCCGCCGAGGGAACCCATCTGCTTCATAGCCCGGCCGGTCAGGCGCTGTACCCCCTTATGGAGATGCTTAAAGTCCTGCCAACCCTGCCAGTTGGTGACGGGCTTTTCAATGTTGCTATTGCTCATGGGACCGACTGGAATTGCGGCTTCAATGTCGGCGCGAATCCGCTTGAGCTTGCCCTCAAGCCAGGGGGCTTTAAAGGGCAACTTGACGGCTGCCATGCCGCAGCCGATATCCACGCCCACTGCGGCGGGAATCACGGCATCTTGGGTGGCGATCACGGAACCGACCAGCGCCCCTTTCCCCAAATGCACATCCGGCATTAGGGCGACGTGCTTGAACACAAAGGGCAGGGAGGCGACATTTTTGGCCATTTGGGTTTCCTGACCTGCCAGTGGGTGACCGGCCCAGGTTAGAACGGGCTTGGGGCTGGTGATGTTGAGTGTTTCGTAAGCCATGATCGCTCACCTTGAGAATGTCATGCTACAAATCATACTACAAGTGTTTCAAGAAGGCAATCTGCATTGTGTCAGTCGATTCTTGAAACAGCAAAAAATCGTCGGGGCAATCCCTCTGTGGTTGCCCCAGACCTCGCTGGGGTAGGCACGGGGGCACTACCCCTACAATTTATATGGTGTGTGCAAGATATCTATCGACGTGGGCGATTGCCGTTTTGTCCCGCTGTCTGCCCAACAAACAACGGTGCAAGCGCCCCCAATCCCAAACCGATTCCCACCGCAAAGGTCAGCAACACACCGAAGGGAATTTCCACTGAGCGGAAGGTGAAGAACTTGAGGCTAATCGGTGTGATGTTTTGAATGGAGAGGGTGGCGACAAACACCAGCCAAGCGGTGAGCAGGGCGGTGAGGAGGAGGTTGGCGATCGTGCGCATGGGTCATTTTGGAATAATTTGATGACACGCCCTACAATGGGCGGTAATCCTGAAAAAACTATCGACGTAGTTTTTTGGGTCTGTTGCCCCTGAAGTAGCCTTTAAATTCTAAACGGATGACCGAGAGCACCCCCACCCAAAGCGAAATCAAACGTCTCCAGGACGAGCTGCAACTGCGCGATCAACTCGTGCAACAGCTCTCGCAAGAACTGTTTCGCCTCGTCAAGGGCAACAATCAGTTTATGCCTCAACCCGAGATTTCCGATCGCCAGCGGGCCGAAACACGGATGCTCCGGGAGCAGCTCCAGGAGGTTGAAGAGCAGGTCACGTTCTACCAAGAGCAGATCAACAGCCGTGACCAAGAGATTTATCAACTGCGGCAAAGTAATCAGGAGCTGACCGATCGCATCCAAACTATCGAACATGCCCTGCAAGAGATGCCCGAGATCTATCGCCGCAAGTTTGAAGATCGGATGATCCCGATCAAAGAAAAAATCGAGCGCCTCCAGCGAGAAAACAAGCAGCTCCACGTAGAACTCCAGAGCGTCAGTTATCGCCTAGCAGTCAAAACCCGCCGCAATAGCAATCAAGTGGATTTGCCCGCTTTTGGCCGACGGGTTTCCAGCCCGATCCCTAATTTCGGCAGTCTTTGATAGGCATTGGCATCCCGTGATGTTTAGCAGCCCAAAAAAGACCCGATAAGGATTGATCCGAAAACCCTCCCTTACCGGGTTTTCGGATCAATCCTCATCCAACCCCATCAAAATCCGCAGAGCCAATAGGGCAAAACCAAGCGCAGCTAAGCCTTTAAGTAGCTGTGCCGGTAGAAAAGCAGCGATCCCTTCACCGAGGATCACTCCCACGAAGCTGGCCAGCACCAACGCCACTGTTGTACCCAGAAAAACTGCCTTGGGGGACTGGGAGCTACCACTGAGGGCGATCGCCGCGATCTGGCTTTTATCGCCAATTTCCGCTAAAAAAACGGTGATAAAACTGAGTCCCAAGAGTTGCCAATCCATTCCTTGTTCCTCCCTAGAGCTGCACCATATCCCAGAGCAGCAGGACTGCAACCATCAGCAGTAGCCCGGCTGCAGACAGGTTCATTACTTCTGCCGAAACGCGCTTGGCGAGCCACCAGCCGACAGCCACTCCAATCGAGCTGGTTGCGACTAGCGCAGCGGCTGCCCCTAGAAACACAATCCAGGGCTGATGAGACTCGGCTGTGATCAGCAATGTAGCCAGTTGGGTCTTGTCGCCCATCTCCGCCAACAGGATTGTAACAAAGGTGCTGCTAAACGTTGTCCAAAAGCCAATTTGGAGGGGTTTATGGGAGGTTATCTTGGCAGGGCTCGGACTCACAACTTGAGATTTCTTTAAAAAGCGTTACATTCGGGCTTTATCATACCATCCTGGGGCAGGAAAGCTTCTAGGCTGGAGAAGCATTACATTGACGCCATTTGTCCCATGTCTGAACCGATCGCCCCTATTGTGCTTCCCCCCACCGAAGATGCTTACCAGGAGAAAGACTGGTTGCAAGCGTCGTTGCACCGCTGGCTGGATGACGAATTTATCCCGGAGGCGGTGAATCAAGAGATTGCGGAGCGAGCGGCGCAGATTTATCTGCGTCAGCGCCTAGAGGGCGAGAATGATTTGGGGTCTCTGGTGATTGCGATCGTCACTGAGATGCAGACGTTTGATTTTACCCAGAGCTTTTTTGGCGAGTTTGCGATCGCCAATGCGGTGAGTGATTTGATTTTGGAGAGTCTGGGAATCGATCGCTGCTGTGGTGCGAGCTGAGGCTCGTTCACAGTTAGGAGCATCCCAACTTTTGTCGGTATTGCCCTCATCCCCCAGCCCCTTCTCCTAATTTTGGGAGAAGGGGAGCCAGATTTAAAATCCCTCTCCCAAGCTTGGGAGAGGCGATGCCCTGAGCTTGTCGAAGGGGATTTAGGGTGAGGGCTGCCAAACTGGGATGCACCCTCGCAATTCGCAGTTCGCAATCTCAAAACTATCTAACACCCAATTGCGCCCGCGCACAGCCAAAAGCAATCGCCATCACAGGAGTGGCCCCCTTCAGCCCACAGGTGAGGGGTCGTGACCATCACCCCCAGCCATTGCTGATATTCACAAGTTTTTCACGATCTAATGCATGGGGTGAGTTCAAACTTTAGTGCATGATTAAAACTGTAAGCTGCCCAAAAATTCGCACCAGAACCATGCATTATCTCTTACCCTTGCAACCCCAACTCCTCACAGCAGGCGATCGTGGTGGTGCGGTGGCCCATCTCCAAGCGGCGCTAAAAGAGATTCGTTACTATACCCATGAAATCACGGGGGAATTTGATCCCCGTACGACTCATGCGGTGTGCATTCTACAATGCAGATATGGATTGGAAATAACAGGTCAGTTTGACTTAGAAACGTGGTATGCACTGACCTTTTGGGTTAAGGAAGATGAGCAGCAGCGTTCAGCGTTTAAAGGTCTGATTTTTAATGCTGAAGTTCCTACGCGGCGATCGCTTTAAGCCGCCTAAGACTTATTTCTAGGGCGATCGCTCTGTTGAGGCACAGGGTTGACCAGACAGAATCCTTTGTGAGGCAAAGATTAAACTCACAATGGTGCGTTAAAAAAAGCAAAAAACATTGCAAACAAAACACTCACATCGCAAAATAATCCAACGCCAAAGAAGACCACAGGTACACGTTTGATTGGGAAAGACTGAACCCGCTGCGACAGACCAGAAAAATCTAAAATCTGCTTGATGCCGTAGGGTAAGGCGAAGGTCAAGAGTCCAGGAGGATGAGACATGCCCCCCTTTAGCTCACCCGAGGCGATTTGCATTCCGGCATTCCACATGCCAGATATATAGGTATAAACAAACAGCACGATCACAGTGCCTTGCAGAACCAGAATCAAACGAATCAATCCTGAGTCCAAATTGGAGCTTAACTTGGCAAGCAAACAACCACCTACAAAGATCAGTAATATCGCGATAAATGCAATCAAGATCCATGGATGAAGGGTAGCCTGAGCTTCAGGTTCACTCGGGGCTCGGTCGAAGAGTAAGCTGACAAGAGAACCCACAGCGAACATGAATAGTAAAGTGAGAGTTATTTGGCTGTTAACCTTTATACAGTCCTCTACTTTCAAGAGATCTGGGCGGGTCAGGGTACGGAAGATATCTCCATAGGAAGGGCGGGACATGGTAGTTAACCTGTAAAGCGGTTTGGACTGCGGGTCTTTTAACTGTGGCGATCGCAGCCTTAGAGCATAACTACCCTTCCATGAGTTTCGTTTTCTGATATGACCGAGCAATGGGTTTCAATACCCATACAACAAAGCGAGTGGAGAAGCTCCAGCGAGATACAACTTACTGTAATTTCAACCACTCGCTTCATTGAGAAGAGAAAAAGGTTCGTATTTAACGTGAGTTCTGGATAAGCCGACATCACGTAAGACTCTAAACCTCAACAGAATCAACAATACTGGCTCCGGTATTGCCGGAGTCTGAGGGGGCAATCTCCCCCTCAGCGGGCAATCCTGCAGGGGTTTTAAATCACTCCCTTGATTTTGCTAGGATTCAGCGGCTAAGCCCCCATAAATGCGTTCGCAAAACCCTTGCTGTAAGGGGGGTCTACGAAACCCCTACACGGTTAGCTCAGCGGGAGGTGTTGGGGGGCTGGATCCCTGACAACCGGGTTTGACAATGAGACTGTACTGCTTTGAGGAATGCGATCGCTTCGCTTAACCGAAACTCACGTTATTTATCCAGTGATGGATAGGGGCACAGAAACTGTGCCCCTATCCACACCAGAGCGTTGATTTATTTAGCGCTTCGTTAGTCAGCCGTAGACTCTTCTGTTTCGACCGCTTCAGAGCCGACCCATTGCTGCTCCAGGGCTAAGCGCTGCTCCGCCTTATGCAAGAAGTAACCGCTGACCATGGCCGAAGCCAACAGGCGACCGAGTTGCTCCCGGCTAGTGGTGATGTTGACGGCAAACTGCTCGCCGGGTAGATGACCCAGGGTTCCCATCACCTGCTGCTCCATCACTTGCAGGGCGTCAGGGCTCGGTTGAGAGAGCTGTAAAGTCTGTTCCTGCCCCAAGTTTTGCAGATAGCTCAGGAGCGGATTGTGATGGGTTGCGGCATCGAAGCGATCGCCCAAGCCAGAAAAATGCTGTGTGTTATCCATGATTCGTTGCGCTGTTACATCTGTTGAGTGTTGTGTCTTTACTGTACTGACGCCCCGAGCCCAACTGTAGGGGGTAAAACCGAACCGTCAACCGAATCGCTCAAAACTTGTCAACTAGGGGCTGTCATCAGTTAAACCTCAAATCATTGCGATGACTCGCTTACAGCCCCTCTCCTGTTGTTTGGGTCGGGCGCTCTATCGCTCGTCCCGTAAGGCTTCTGGTTCTAACTGATGATGCGCCCTAAAACTTGTCAACTCAACGGTCGCGAGCCGCCCCTGAGTAATGCACCAGGCACAGTCAGCGATTTTGCTCAGCTCCCCCGCATCGTGGGTAACAATCAGCAGCGTCCAATGTTCCTTGAGCCGTTCGAGGAGTTTGACCAATTGCTGGCGCATGGACCAATCCAGTCCGGCAGTGGGTTCATCGAGCAGCAGAATATTTGGCTGACGGATCAGTTGCACTGCTAGCGCCAAACGCCGCTGTTGGCCGCCGCTGAGCTGATGGGGGGCTGCCCCCAGAGAAAGATGATCGAGTCCCACTTCTTGGAGGGCATTATGAATATTCTCGCTGGTCAGCTCTGGATGTCCAAGGCGCAGCTCTTCGAGAATCGTCCCACCACAAAAATGTCGCTCCGGAAACTGGAAGACCAAGCCGGCTAAATATTGCAGGTCATAGTCATCCAAAACCTGGCTGCCCCATTCCACCAAGCCTGCCGTGCGCTCGGCCAAGCCCGCCAAGATTTCCAACAACGTGGACTTGCCAGAGCCGCTCGGGCCCACTACCAACCCCAACTGTTGTGGGGCGAGTTTGAGGTTGATGTCTTGCAAGATGGGGGTGGCGCTAGCGGGGGGATGATAGGCCAAGCGAGTGAGAGTCAGCATGGGGAGTCGGCGTCAGTCCTGAACATCCATCTAACGGTAGCATTTGGAACTTGCCGAACGGCGATCGCGTCCTTAAACCCTCATCATTGCCGGTCACCCTACCATCACTCACCCTCAACTCGCACGGTACACGCCAAGAATCACAATGTAGAAAGCACCGTGTAGGGGAGGGTTTCAAACCCTCCCCTACCGTATATCTCCCCTCGTTCTCCACTTTTCACAATCCATCCTTCAAACAACACCATGGTTTTTGCTCGACACTTATCCCAGCAACACCTCGGCCAACGCCTTCTGAGTTTGGGCGTTGCCACAACGCTTACCACCTTTGTCTGGGGAACCGCCGCCTGGGCGGGGGATCCCTTCCGGGGCAACAACAATCCCAGCAGCATCAGTGATCAAACCGAAGCCGCCTTTGAAGCGATGTTCAAAGACGGTGACTATCCCCAGGCGCAGCGGATTATCAATGCGGTTCAGGATGAAAGCGACCCACTGGTTCCGGCGCTTCAGGCTGCACTGGCTTATAACTTGGACGGCACCATCCAAGATACCAACAACTACGTGGCGCGAACCCGTGATGCGGCTCAGGCGCTGCTGGATCAAGCCAATGCCTCTAGTCAAGATCAGATCCGGGGCAATCTTTACCTTGCGGCGGCATCTTTTATGGAAGGGGCCTACGCCTTCAAGCAAAATAATGATTATGTTGCGGCGGCGCTCCAGGTGCAAGAGATTTTCCGCTATCTCCGCAACGCTGAGCAGATTGAGCAAGCCGCTGGCAGTAATGACCCAGAGCTGAATTTGGTCAAGGGCTATATCGAGCTGTTGCTCGCGGTGAACTTGCCCCTCTCGAACCCGGATAATGCGATCGCCAACTTTGAGTCCAATGCCCAACCGGACTATTTGGTCAATCGGGGTATTGCCATTGCCTACCGCGATCTGGGCTACAAGAATCGCAATGAACAGGTTGCCCAAGCCGCTCAGTATTTTCAAGCTGCCAGTGACTATGTGGAGCGCGTTCTGGCGGTATCACCCCAGAACCCTGAGGTTCAATATCTTAAAGCCCAGATTCTCCACGAGTGGAGTAAGCTATCAGGGCAGGAAAACCCCGAGATGTTAGCAGAGGCGATCGAGCTGTTTGAAACGGTGCTAGAAAGGGCCGACCAACTGCCGCGTGACCTCCCCGCTCAAATCATTGATCATGAGTTGCGAATTGCCCGGGAAAAATTGGCCCAGATGTAGGCGGTAAGCCGATCGCCCCTAGACTGCATTATTCATGACTCATGCCAAAAGTCTCTAGCAAACGACCTTCAACAGGGTGGCGCAGCCTCCTGGAGGGATATCTGCGTCCCGCCTGCCCGATGAATAATTCAGGCTAGAAATCCACTACAGTGAGAGGGAATAAACCCTCTCACTTTTTTTGTACTCTGCATGAGCGCCCAACGCATTGCCCAGATTCTCCGAGCCGGAACCCCCGGTGAAATTGTTATGATCCAAGGCTGGGTTCGCACCAAACGCGAACTCAAGAAGTTTGCCTTTATGGAAGTCAACGACGGCTCGTTTCTGGCCAATCTCCAGGTGGTGATCGACCAGGACTTCCCGAATTATGCGGCGCTACTCAAGCAGCTTACCGTGGGCACGGCGGTGACGGTAACGGGGGAGCTGGTCGCGTCTCAGGGCCAAGGGCAAAGTGTGGAGTTGAAACCCACCGAGATTGAAGTCGTCGGTATCTGCGATGCCGACACCTATCCCCTGCAAAAGAAGCGCCATTCCTTTGAGTTTCTGCGGACGATCGGGCATCTGCGATCGCGCACCAATACTCTGGGTGCCGTTTTCCGGGTACGCAACACCTGTGCGCGAGCGATTCATACCTTCTTTCAGGAGCGGGGTTTCCTCTGGGCCCATACACCCTTGATTTCCACCAACGACTGTGAAGGGGCAGGCGAACTCTTTAGCATCTCCAGCTTGGATCTGGCCAATGTCCCCAAAACCGAGACGGGCACGGTGGACTATAGCCAAGACTTTTTTGGTAAACCCGCCTACCTCACCGTCAGCGGCCAGCTCCAAGCTGAAGTCATGGCCTTGAGCTTCCGAGATGTTTATACTTTTGGCCCCACCTTTCGTGCGGAGAATTCCAATACCTCACGCCACCTGGCGGAGTTTTGGATGGTAGAGCCCGAGATGGCCTTTTGTGACCTAACTGGCAACATGGATTTGGCAGAAGCCTTTCTGAAAACTCTTTTCCAAACGGTGCTCGACGAATGCCCCGAAGATATGGCATTTTTTAACCAACGCATTGATGATACGGTGCTGGCCACCGCCGAGAATATTATCAATAGTGAATTTGAGCGGATCACCTATACGGAAGCGATCGCCCTGCTTGAAAAAGCCGACCAAGCCTTTGAATATCCGGTTTCCTGGGGGCTAGACTTGCAGTCCGAGCATGAGCGCTACCTTGCCGAGCAATTATTCCGGAAGCCCGTGATCGTCACCGACTATCCCGTTGGGATTAAGGCCTTCTATATGCGCCTCAATGATGATGAAAAAACCGTCGCCGCCATGGATATCCTGGCACCGAAACTGGGAGAAATTGTCGGTGGCTCCCAGCGGGAAGAGCGGCTCGATATTTTAGAGCGTCGCATCACCGCCGCCGAGATGCCCCTGGATGAGTTGTGGTGGTATCGAGACCTCCGTCGCTATGGCACTGTGCCCCATGCGGGTTTTGGTCTGGGTTTTGAGCGGCTGGTGCAGTTTATGACGGGCATGGGCAATATCCGGGATGTGATTCCCTTTCCCCGCACCCCCCTGAGTGCAGACTTTTAGTGTAGAATTTTGCAAATTTTCTTCCGTCTCAGAGTAAAAACAAGCCAGTGCGATGACGAGAAGCAATCACGCTTCTACAATAATTGAGCAGGATGTGAAGATGCGTCCCTCCTTCTGCTCATTCACTGCCCTAACACCATGACCCTTGTCTGCCCCGATTGCCAGTTTGAAAATCCGCCCTTTCACAACTACTGCCAGCGCTGCGGTACGTCGTTAACCGTGCGCCCTTGCCCGAGCTGTGGTGCTGCAGTGAAATGGACCGACAAAAACTGTACGGCCTGCGGCAGTCAAGTTGCCTCGACGGGCTTAGCGGTTTGGCAAGACCGTCCCGCCCAAGCTAGGCAAAATCCCCCGGTTGAATCGGCCCTTGAATTCGCCATTGATCCGGAAGCGCGTTATCGGTGTTTGAATCAGGAGGTAGCGATCGTCGAGGATTGGCTCCAGATGCCAGTTTGGGATCAGCAACCCCTTAAAAAAACCTATCTCGAACGACTCTTGGAGACGCAAGACAACACGGAGGAATTAATGGCGGCAGAGGATACACCCGATGGGGCCAATATTCGTTTCTGGCAGCAGTTAGGTGTTTCTCAAGCTGCCATCCCCTACTTGGTTTTGCAAGAAGCGCTTGCCCCAGCGATCCCCGTGCTACAAGATACCTGGGAGCATCAGACGCAAGAGCGGGTCCTCGTTGAAGACCGCTCGGACTGGCCGTCCCTGCTCACGGCCTGGGCTGATGAGAATATTCCGCTGGCCCAACTCCTCTACTGGCTCAATGAAACCCTGCGTTTGTGGTCAGAACTCCAGAAGTTACAAGTTTGCCAGAGCCTGCAAAGTTTAGATAACCTTTGTCTAGATGAGGATCAGACCCTATGTTTACGGAAGCTCTATGCCGACCCCACCCCAACATCACCCCCATTGGCGAAACTGGGGCAGGTTTGGCAGCAACTCTTCGAGCAATCCGGTCGTCCCCCAAACCATACCGTTGCTGAATTATTACGTCGCCTAAAAGAGGGAGAGTATCAAACCGTGGAAGAAGTACGCCAAGAATTGCAAAATATCGCCGCCAATGAGTCGGGGTCTTCGGAAGGAGACACCTCAACGTCCCAGTCCCCCGTCCCTGCTACGCCCAACCCCGAGGCTGTGGCTTCCCAACAGCAGCCTCCGGAGGATGCTGAAAAGATGGTCTACCAGGGGATGGGAGATGACTTGCCTACCGTGGTCTTACCGATGCAGCTCCTGAGCGTCAGTGACAGTGGCTTCACGGATATTGGTGAGCAACGCGATCATAACGAAGATCATTTTGGGATTGAAACCATGATTCACCGCCAAGAAAACGCCATGGAGAAGCGGATTCAGGTGGATGGCCTCTACATTGTCTGTGATGGCATGGGCGGTCACGCTGCGGGGGAGGTAGCCAGTGCAATGGCGGTCGAGACGCTCCAACAATATTTCCAGGAAAATTGGCTCGATCGTAGTCGTCTACCCGATGAAGAATTGATCTCTAATGCCATCCTCACGGCTAACGAGAAAATTTACACGGTGAATATGCGCAATTCTCGCTCTGGCAGTGGTCGCATGGGCACAACCCTGGTCATGGTGCTGATTCAGGATATCAATGTGGCGATCGCCCACGTCGGGGACAGTCGGGTTTACCGGGTCACCCGCAAACATGGCATTGAGCAACTCACGATCGACCATGAAGTGGGCCAACGTGAAATCCTGCGTGGGGTTGACCCGGACGATGCCTATGCCCGTCCTGATGCCTATCAGCTCACCCAGGCCCTCGGCCCCCGCGACAATGATGCCGTCAAGCCCGACGTGCAGTACCTGGAACTCAACGAAGATACGCTGCTCTTTCTCTGCTCTGATGGCATTTCTGATGGCGACTTCCTAGAAGAGCATTATCAGGACTGCCTCACACCGCTGATTAGCTCCCGCGCGAATCTGGATCAAGGGGTGATGGAACTGGTGGATGCGGCCAATGCGTTTAACGGCCACGATAACCTAACCGGTGTGGCGATCCGCGTGAAGATGCGCCCTAATGCTGACCCGATGGGGCTGTAATTAGACGCAATTCATTGGAAAAGCAAGAGGGTCGGGAAGGGTTTTAAACCCATCCCGACCCTCTTTTTTGAATGGGTGTTGTAATGAAACTGAGATAAAATCCTGATTGTATAGAGCCAGAAAGAAGGTGAAGACTGAGCTTGCGGTGCGGTGAGC
>JBCDEB010000155.1:0-17257 GCA_039180005.1 Cyanobacteria bacterium P01_G01_bin.54
AGCGAAAACAGCGATATCACTGCCAACGCCTTCAGCGGCAGCGGCGGCAACATCAACATCAACGCCGTTGCCATTTATGGTCTGGGGTTCCGTCCCTTCCTCACCCCCCTCAGCGACATCACCGCCAGCTCCCAACTCGGGATTCAAGGCTCCGTGATCCTGAACCTTACGGGCGTCGATCTCAGCCAAAGCCTCACCGCCCTGCCGGGCGAACCCGTTAACACCGAAGTCGCCGAAGGCTGTCAAGCCATTGGTCGTGGTGCAACTGTCGATTTGTTGGTTGTCGGCAACAGCCATGAACTCACCCAAAACGGCAGCATCAACACCGACGGCATTACCGCTCGCTGGTTGAGTCTGGATTTGATTGCATCGGCTCCCGCTAGTCCAGATGCCCCAGAGCCGCAATCGGAGAGCGAGATCGTCGCGATGCAGATCCATAACTGCCATAACCAAAGTATGCAGACTGTATTATACTAAAGGGCGATCGCCTTATTGCTGACTGGGTGTATGGACAAGTTAAAAGCGCCTCTAGATCTCGTTCGTCAGTGGCGGGCAAGCAGTGCGGTGAGCCTGCCGAACCAATGCCCGCGCTACGGACTTCGCACAAGATTAACCGTAGCGCAGGTGGTTGCTGAGCGGAGTCGAAGTGCGTCCCGCCTGCCTCAGAGCATTATTTTCGAGAAGTCACCACCTAGGGTGGGTAATGCCCACCCGTTCAAAATTTCAGGGATTTGGGCGATCGCCCATCGTCTAACCCAAACGCTCTCACTCCTCCTGCTCCTCGGCAGCACCCAACCCCTCCTTGCCCAGCAACTTCCCGACCTCGACCTCGAACCGCCCCAACCCCTGCCCTTACCAGAGGCACCCCCCAATCCGGACTTTGTTTCGCCATCCCTCGAACTGCCGGAGTTCCCGAACCAATGTCAGACCGAGATTTTTGTAACAGAAGTTAAGGTGATCGCCGAGCATCCGGTGCTGACCGAGGAAAATCTTCAACCCATTAAAGAGAACTACACCCAGCGATCGCTCTCCTGTGCCGAACTGATTCGTCTGGGTTTTGCCGTTGCCAAAGCCTATCAAACCGCTAACTACAGCATCACCGACGCCATCACCGAAATCCCCCCAGAAACCCAAACCGCAGGTCGGGGAATCGTTCACGTTGTCATCACCGAAACCCGGATTGATGAAATTATTGTGCAAGGGCTGCGTGATCAGGGCGGGGCAACCCTTGTCACACCAGAGTTGCAGCGGCTGAAGGCGAGCTATGTGCGATCGCGCCTACCCACCAGCGCCCCGCTCAACCTCAACGATCTCAGAGAGGCACTCCAACTCCTCGGGCTTGACCCCACAATCGACAATCTCCAGGCGGAATTACGCACTGATGTCACCCCCGGTCGCAGCACCTTGGTCGTCAATATTAAAGAAGCCAAAACGCTGAACCCCCAATTCACCGCTGACAATGACCGCTCCAGCAGCGTGGGTAGCGAATCACAGCGTCTGGGCTTCCAGACCAATAACGCCACGGGGAACGGCGATCGCCTAGCGGCAGGCTTCACCCACAGCGAAGGTAGCAATGGTTTAGATGTTTCTTATACGTTGCCGATTAACCCTCGTAATGGCACGGTGGGCTTGAGTCATAGCCGCAGCCAGAGCCGAATTATTGAAGACCCATTTTCGATCCTCGATATTGAATCCTCCTCTGTCACCACTGAGCTGACGCTGCGCCAGCCCCTGACCCGACGGATTCGCAACGATCAATTTGAAGAATTGGCGCTGGGGTTGACCCTCTCTTTACGGGATGGCCAAACCTCGCTGCTAGATATTCCCTTTCCGCTCTCGCTGGGGGCAGAAAGTGATGGCACAACCAAAACCACCGTGCTGCGCTTTTTTCAGGACTATACGCGACAGAGTGCGACGGAGGTTCTGGCCCTGCGATCGCAATTCAATTTGGGTTTAGATTGGTTTGATGCGACAATTAATCAACAAATAGCGGGGGTAACGTTTATCCCGGATAGTCGTTTTTTGTCTTGGCAAGGTCAAGCCCAGTGGATCAAGATTTTGGATCGCAATACCCTGTGGTTAACACGGGGGCGGGTTCAGCTTGCTGATCAAGGTCTGTTGTCGAGTGAGCAGTTTAGTAGCGGGGGGGGCAAGACGGTTCGGGGCTATCGCCGCGATCTGCTCTCTAGTGATAACGGTTTGGAGTTTTCCACGGAGGTTTGGTTCCCGATTTTTGAATTTGTGGATGGTTCAGCGGTTCAGCTCACGCCGTTTTTTGACTATAGTTTGGGCTGGAACAGTGCCGATCGCACAGAACCGAGTCCGAATCAATTAGCTTCAGTGGGTTTGGGGCTGCGCTGGGCTAAGGATACGTTCACCTTACGCTTGGATTGGGGGTTGCCGCTGATTCAGGTTGAGGGGGAGCGGGATAATTTACAAGAAAACGGTCTTCATTTTTCTTTGGAATGGTTGGGGTTTTAAATAATGCATCACTTGTTATCACATTGGAAATCAATTCTTTGTTTTATTTTTGGCTTTATCTTGGCTCTATCATTCCAGTCAAAAAGTCCAACACAAGACCATTCTGCCGATCCACTTTACCAAGCTGCTGCTCAAGAGTTCAACCAAGGTCAGCAACAATATACTCAGCAAAACTATACCCAGAGTTTACGCCATCTCCAAGAGGCTCAACGCCTCTTTGGCTCTGGAAAATATGCATTGCAACGGGCATTAGTCCAGAGTAATTTGGCCTTGGTTTATCATGAGTTGGGTGCAGCAGAAGATGCCTGGCAAGCGATCAAAAGTAGTCTAAACATACCCGGATTGTCAGACTATCCTCAAGCTAAGGCAAGGGCTTTGGATATCCAGGCACAACTGCTCTATTTTCAAGGTGAATATGCTCAAGCCTTAGATGTCTGGCAACAAGCCCAACCCATTTATCAACAAACTGCTGACCGGGTTGGTCAAATTACCAATCAAATCAATCGTGCCTATGCCCATCTCTCCCTAGGACAACATCCCAGTTACTATGATCTCCTTAAAGACCTAGAGGCTCAAATTACTAACCCAAAATTCAACATCCAGTTTGAGTCAACCAATCATCAACAGTTTGTTATTCAGAAGGTCGTTCAGTTTTTGAGGACATCAGGACGATACGATGAGGCGATCGCCTTTCTTAAGCCCCTAGCATCACAACATTCTGATCAGCTCGACTATCAACTACAACTGGCTGAACTTTGGCAATATCAGGGCGATCGTCATGCCTATGGCAATGCTTATTTTCAAACCCGAAGCTCATCCTGGCAATGTGATCAACTATCGGCGGAACAATATCAAAATAATGATAATTATAATCAGGCGATTAGCGCTTATGAGCGTGTTGTAAATCTTACATCCTCCGCTGCTGACAAGGTCAACGCTCAAATTCAACTCCTGAAACTCTTCTATAAAACTGACCAAAATGATCAGGCACAAGCACTTGTGCCGCAAATCTCTCTATCGGGTTTAGTGGAGAGTCGAGAACTGGTCAATCGTGAGATTGAGTTAGCTCAAGCGATCAACTGTGTTGACGAGCGACAAGTGCCTGGCTTGTTGACCCAAGCTTACGGTCATGCTGAAAATTTGCAGGATCCCTACAGCTCCTCGAAAATCATGGGGAGCTTGGGAGGCTACTATGCGGTGCAGCAGCGAGATCTTGTTCAAGCTAAGCAGTATACTCAAGCCGCTTGGGCGATCGCTCAAGATATCAATGCGCCCCACCTCAGTTATCAATGGCTTTGGCAATTGGGACAAATTGAAGAGCAGGAACACAATACCAAAGATGCCCTTCAGTATTACGATAATGCGGCGCATAAACTGGCGACTGTTCGTTATAACTTTGTCCATTTGAGCCAAGATATCCAATTCTCATTTTTGAACAATGTTCGTCCGTTTTATCGAGAATATCTAGCACTTTTATTGGATGATAGCGTTTCCAAGAGTCTTAAGCGAGCAGAAGAGGTCGTTACAGAATTACAATTGGCCGAAGTTGAAGATTTTCTGCGTTGTCAATCTAATAACTTAGAGCCACTGACAAATATTGCTCATCCGGATGCGACGCTTATCTATCCAATTCTGCTGGGCGATCGTCTTGATCTAATTGCAGAATTACCGAGTGATCAAATACTGAAGCAGATTGAAAAGGGTGGATCCTGTAATCCAGTGGATGAGATAACTCTACATTGCTCTGGTTTAGCTACGGATATCTCTGAATTTAGCTCAACACTCACCAGCTTCAAAACCTGGGTCAAAAAGAATGATTGGAATGGCGATGATCTTCTGGAGTGGAGTCAGGCGCTTTACCAAGCTCTGGTTGCACCTCTCGAACCATATTTACCGGAAGATGGCATATTGATCTTTGTGGTTGATGGTTATCTACAGGGTTTACCCTTCGCTGCATTACACGATGGTGAGAAATATTTGATTGAAAAGCACGGTGTAGCAGTGAGTATCGGCTCTCAGTTTACGGATAGCCCATCTCGTCTCGACAATACGAATATTGTCTTAGCCGGAATCAGTGATGCGCCAGACTATTGGCAGGAGCAGAAACTCGGCAAACTCCCAAATGTCAATATAGAAATCGACAAGATTGCCGCGTTGACACCGAGTAAGGTACTCCGTAATTCTGAGCTAAATTTTGAACGCTTCAAAACAACTCTAGAACGAGATGATCCTGGAACAATTCATCTTGCGACTCATGGTGAGTTCAACGCTGATCCAGACTTGATGCAGCTTTTCTTGTGGGATGAGCCATTGACGGTTAACCAGTTTGCCCAAATGTTACGCACAGGAGCCGATCGCAATCCTGAGCCGATCAATTTGCTGGTGCTCAGTGCCTGCGAAACCGCGATAGGGGATCAACGAGCCACTTTAGGCATGGCAGGAACAGCAATCCGAGCTAACGCGACCAGCACAGTGGCAAGCTTGTGGAAAGTAAGCGATCGCTCTACCGCTGAACTGATGGAGGAGTTTTACAAGGGTTTATTCCAAGAGCATCGCAGTAAGGTTGAAGCACTACGTCAAGCGCAAATCCAACTCTTGCAAGATCAACGAGATCTGGACGGACAGGTCAGACCTTACAACTGGGCAGCGTTTGTCCTCGCGGGTGACTGGCACTAACGTAGCTTACTCTAGTTCACGGCGAATCGCTGCAATAAAGCGATTCCGGACATCCTCAGGAAAAGCTACGGTGGGCGTCAACGCTTCATAGGCCGCTAAGGCTTGACGGTAGAACTGTTGAGCCGCTTCTAAATTCTTCTGATCCCTTTGAGTTTCAGCAATGAACTGTAGGGTTTGGGCAACAAATAGCGGGTTTCCTGCAGCTTGAAAATCTGCAAGCGCCTGTTCCAGGAGTAATAATGCCTGCACCGATTCTTGGTTATCGAGTGCAATCTTTGCCAGACCCACACGTGCCTGAGCCAGCAGCATTGGCTCTTGAGTTTGCTGTAGTACCCGCTCATACTGATACTCTGCATTACCAAGATCCTGGGACTTCCAATACACATCCCCCAATAGCAGCACGTAATTCGGATTTTGAGGGTCTACTGCTAGCGCATCTTCTAAAAGCTTAAGAGAATCGGTATACAAATTCAGTTCCATATACAGAGCAAAGCGCTCAAAGGTTGAACGACCGTGCTCTGCTGTTTCTAAAGCAAGCTGCCGCTCTTGGGAAATAACATAAAACTCGCCAGTGAGCTCTGTATCAGTTCCATTGGCAACCACTCGAACAATATAGGTTTGCTTCCACTCCAGTTCAGGAATGTTTTCAGGGAAAGAGAACTCTTGAATATCAGCGATACTCGCCTCTACTGTGGTGGGTGCGAAGATTGGCCGCTCATCCGGTTTGGAAATTATAATGGTGTAATGGGTCACGCCTTCAATGGCATTCCAACGAATCGTGGGACGTGTGGTGCGGATCGCCCCATCATTCGGCCGGACTGTGGCAACGGCTGTCCGACTCCGAGCGGTATTGTCATAGCAGCTTCGGGGTGCACAGAGCCGAGTGATACAGCCATCTGGTGTGCAAATGATAGGATTTTCGGCTTGGGTTGCCAAAGGTATGAGAGCGGTAAGGATACATCCCGAGACGATCGCGCCTAGGACTCGCTTGCGGGGGAAGACCATAAATTTAAGACCTCAGATATCGAGTTGCTTGCTGCTGCCAAGTTGTTGTCTCAGGTAAATTATACTCGTTGGGCCTTGACTCACACTCTTGCCACCACTGCCGAGTACCCGCTACATCGCCCTGTGCTTCACTCACCTGGGCTAGCAGACAGTAAGACGTCGCATCAGAATTATCGGCCGCAATCGATTTACTCAAATACGCCTGGGCGCGATCGAGATCTCCTTTCTCTAGCAATGCCCAACCAAAATTCTTTGCAGTGAGCGAGATATCCACGTTCAACGCATCATCGAGTTTTGCCAATACTTCTTCGGAGAGAGCAAGGGCAGTTTCCCAATCTCTCTCATACCAAATCAATAGTCTTGAATACCGATTAGCGATGACGGGATAGGCTAGTGAATCTTGATCTATTCCTGAAATAGCAATTTCATATTGTGTGAGTGCATCGTCAAACCGCTCCATTTTCTGGTAAATAATTCCTTTCTGATAATGCGACATAGAGACGGTATTTTCGTTCGTTGCCAGTTCTATGGATTTATCATAATTCTCAAGCGCACAACCATAATTACTTCTGAAAGAGCACAGAAGTCCCAAGTCATTGTAATGCTTTGACTCTCGCTGTAATCTCAATAAGTTTAGACGGATTGTCGATCGCAACGTTCTTTCTGCTTGTTCAATCTCGCCATCCATTAGTTGTTGTTGGAAGCCTGCGTAGAGTTCCTGGATATATTTATCATTCACGAATTTACGATAAAGGTCTCCAATCAGAATCATGCTTAGTAGTGTCAATGCAATGGACGTCAGACCCAGCGGAGACAATATTCTCTTACGTAATAGCGATCTAGTATTCAGTTTCTGCGCTACTTTCTTAGAAATACTCCATTGCTCAGTAGCTGGACTGATCATGAATTGATCAATTGTCTGCTTCACAGTTTTAGAGATTTGCCTAGCCCGACGATGCCAGAGTAAGCGACCTGACTTAGAGTCACTCTTAAGACGAGTAGGGTGAATTCCTGTAGCAAGATGAATAATGGTTCTGCCCAACGCATAGATATCAGACTGGATACTGGCTTTTCCTTGGCTTTGATCAGGTGCGGTATAACCATCTGAAATAATTTGCGTTTTCGCATCCCCAAGAATTTGCACCGAGCCAAAATCGATTAAGGAAAATTCTCCGGAAGGTGTGAGCATCACATTCGCAGGCTTGATATCGCGATGTAGATATTCCTCTTGATGCAGATACTCTAAAATTGTTAGTAACTGACGTAGACAACGCAGCACCAACTTTTCTGAGGCGCGATGGTGTTCTCGCAGCCATTGCTCTAGGGTTTGACCTGGAATCTTATCCATGACAAAACAATAGAGTTCCTCATTCTGGGCTGTGAGGAACTTAAACAAGCCATACCCCTTGGGAATTCCGGGATGCTCTAGCGCCTGGAGCACAAACGCTTCCCGCTCAAATAGTTCAATATACTTTGACTCCTGCCATTTGAGCACTTTCAGGACTTTGATTTCTTGTCTCCCCTGTGTATCTTGCACCTCATATAAATCATTGGGTCGGCGTGGATCGTTGGGAACCAACGGCGACATCACCCGATACCGGCCTTGCACAACCAACTCTGTACCACAGGTTTGACAAAAGGCTGCATCGTCAGCATTCCGGCGCGACGGACAATCTGGATTGATGCAATAACTCACGATTAAGGGGAAGAATGCAAAAGCTTCTTAATAAACTCAGGTAGCTGAAAACGAGGGGTTACAGATGCTGTTTTCGTCGATGGTTGGCTCATTTTTAGCAGTGACTTGGATTTCAAGGATTCAATGCTTTGCAGAGCGCGAATAGCATCTGGCTCATCACCATTCATTTCTTTGAAGAACTGAGTCGAAGTTCCTAAGCCAACTGATTCTAGCTGACTATTCGCAATTTTCTTGAGCAATAGCTTCTCATCTTCAGTCAAGCGATCAACAATCGACTTAAACTCATGTTGATAATTTTCTTTTACGAGTAATGTAGACAATTCAGTAATGGAAGAAACATATCCAGCAAAAATATCTCGACTCAATGTTGCGATCTGTTTGGTGATAGTTGGATTTCCACTATAGCGCTCAAATAATTCCTGCCATGACTGCTCATCTTTCAAGCCATAAGCATCAAAGAAGTGTTTTGCGACTTCTGAAGTCAGTCCATTGAGTTCCTGGAAATATACAGGTTGCGACGGGTAAGCCAGTAAGCTCAGCTTTTTAGGCTTTTCACGAGACGTTAACAGCAAACAACTGCGATGAGGAGTTTCAGCAATTCGCTTAAAAAAGTCATCATAATCTTCATATCCCTCTCGATAAAATCCCCAACTGTCTTTATCTCGCAGCAGACTTTCTAAACCATCGAGGATGACGAGACAACGGGACTGTTGAAAAATCTCAATGAATTGCGTAATTTCCTGGCCAGGGACAACCGTAACTCCGAGACGAGGCAGAATATCCTGCGCTAGGTCTTTGAGCAAAGGTTTTCTGTAGAGCGATCGCCAGACCACAAACTCAAAATCATCCTTCACCTGATCCGCCAACCGCCGGGCCAGACTGGTCTTCCCAATCCCTGGCAGGCCCCAGAGCGTTACAAGACGGCAGCGATCGCCGCCCGCTTCATTCAGCAACCAATTCTCCAGCTCAGCTAACTCCTTCACCCGGCCAAAGAAACCACTATCCGGCACATCCGGCGCATCGCCCCAATCCGGTTTATCCAGTACAGTGGCTGGGCTGGAGGTCAACACGGCAGGGGTAACGGGGACAGATTGGGGTGTTTCAGGCTCAGCGTAGCGATCGCACACCGCCCGATAATTACTCTTGCTCACCCGCTCACCATACACTTTCGAGAGGAGCTTCCATAAACGAGGGGCCACATCACGCATTAAATAGTTAAGGCTATAGTCCGAGGTGTTGGCCATCTCGTCATAGGTTAATCCCGACCACGTGCCCGTCAGAATCAGCTTGTCTACCTCGCTCAAGGTGTAGTCCTGGCGAGCAAGGGCAAGGGTACGGGTTTGTTCAAGGGCTTGGTCAAACTCCATGAGCGATACCGGGTTGTGATGACTTCAGCATAACTTAATTTATGCTGACCATTGTTGTGGGTGAGAGCCTGCGGGGCACAACCGACTGCTCTACCTTACTGATCGCGCAAGGGCCGAGTCTTTTATGCAACGACTGTACAGTCTTCAAGCACAGCCTAAAACCCACCCTCTTGCAAAGCCTGCCGTAGACGCGCCATCACTTGGGGGGCATCTGTGGTGTCAATGATGCTGCGGATCGTGGGGCTAATGCCCTGCTGGCCCCAGGTGCAGCCCTGCTCGAGATAGCGTTGGGCGACCCGACCGATGACTAGCGAGCCATAGCCTGCGAGACCGCCTTGCACCACTGCTGTCAGCGACCAGGTGGTCCAGGGATAGCCCCCTTCCATCGCCATGCCCGCCGTTTTAGCCATGCCTAGGGCCATCCCCCCACCAATCTCGCCACATAGGAGGAGCGCCGAGCTAAAGATAATCTGCCGCCAGAGGCGCTCGGCTGAAAAACTAGTCATGGGTAAACCATAGAGTTTGGCAAGGTTACGAATCAGGGCAAGATCGCTGATCATCCCTCCCAGGAGGTCGGCAATGGCGATTGGGTTGGCAGCAACGACGATCGCCTTCCCTTGGGCATATTGCCAAATTAACGCCTCAGCAGCGCTCTGCTGGTGTTCGATGGTCTTATGGGCCAGCATTTGGGTGGCAGTGCGGGCCTGCACCAGGGCATTGAGGGCCAGTAATGATTCCCCGGCTTGCCCAACCAGTTGGCTGAGCTTGTCCTGGAGGGGGGCGATCGCCGATGCCGGGGTTTCCCAGTCTTCGGTCATCGTGCCATCGGGCCATTCGTGACGTACCAAAACGGGCGCAGGCTCAGCCGCAATCATAATGATGTCTTCGAGTTGATCGAGCACATTGTTTTGACCGTCTGGAATCCCCCCTTCCCCCCTTTGTAAGGGGGGTGACGCCGCAGGCGGCTGGGATGGGGTTTGGGGCGAAGTTTGCGCGTTGGCGATGTTACCCAGAAGGTCGGCGTAGCTCTGGGAATTTCCCCCCTTACCAAGGGGGGCAGGGGGGATTGATGCAGGGTCATCGCTAATCTCCCCCCCACCAAGGGAGGCAGGGGGGGATTCAACCTGACTCGCCCATTGCCGCAACTGCTGATAAATCTGGTCACGCTCTAGATCCGGATAGAGATCAGCCTTATTAAAGACCAGAATCAGGGGCTTGTGGGCCGAGCAGAGATCTTGGAGCGCTCGATATTCGGTACGCGTAATATCGCCCGCCACCACAAACAGAATCAGGTCAGCCTGACGGGCGACATCGCGGGCCATCTCGGCCCGGACTTGGCCCTCAATTTCATCGAGACCGGGCGTATCGATCAACTCCACCATTTGCCCGGCAAACTGCCATTGCACGGCTTGGGGATAGCGGGTCTCGCCATTGAGGGGGCTGGTGAGTAGGCGCTTTTGACCCAAGAGGGCATTGATCACAGCCGATTTCCCCCGGCTGACTAAACCAAACAGGGCAATGCGTAAGCTGGGCTGCTCTAGCTGTTCCAGCGCTCCTTTGAGCCGTTTGAGGTAGGGCTGGGCGATCGCTTGCAGTTCTGGACTGGGGGGACGACGACCATGACGGGCGAAACTGCCATACCAGTTGAGGGTCTGTTGGAGGCTTTGACGGGCGCGTTGCAGGGGAGAATCAGCGGTCATGGTGGGAAAGACGGTGGTATTAACCAGTATGCCGCTGGCGCAAAACCCTGACCAAGGTCTGCCATTCTGGGGGCGGCGGGGCGATCGCCTCGATCGCCGCCCCCGTCAACGGATGGATGAGGCAGAGCCGAATGGCATGAAGCGCCTGGCCGGTGAGATTCACTCCCAAGGTGCGTCCCTTGCCGTAGTCCGGATCGCCCACAAGGGGATGCCCGAGCCAGGTGCTGTGAACCCGGATTTGGTGCGTGCGTCCGGTTTCCAGTTGAAACCGTAGCAGACTGGTGTTGCCCAGCCGTTCCTCGACTTGCCAATGGGTAATTGCCGAGCGACCGCCCTTTTCGAGGGGGACGATCGCCATCTTCTTACGATCGCTCGGATGGCGACCAATCGGTGCGTTCACGGTTCCCGAATCCTGCTGGGGCGAACCAAAGACCATGCCCAGGTATTCCCGTCGTGCGGTTTTGGTTTGAATTTGTTGTTGGAGGTGCAGCAGCGCCCCATCGGTCTTGGCCACCACGATCGCCCCCGTGGTGTTTTTATCGAGACGGTGGACAATGCCCGGACGCTCCACCCCGCCGATGCCCGCCAGATCATCGCAATGGTGCAAGAGGGCATTGACCAAGGTGCCGTTGGGATGACCCGGTGCCGGATGGACAACCATGCCTGCGGGCTTGTTGAGAATAATCAGGCTGGCATCTTCGTACAAAATATCCAGTGGGATCGCCTCCGGACTGAGCTCCAGGGGCTGGGTGGGTGGCAGCGTTACCGTGAGGCGATCGCCCGGTTTGAGGGCCTGTTTCTTAGTGGTGCAGGGCTGGCTATTGCGCTGCACCTGACCCTGTTCGATTAGTTTCTGGAGGCGAGAGCGGGTCAACTCGGGGAGTTGCTCGGCCAGCCAGCGATCGAGACGGGGGGCCGCTTTTTGGACGGTAATGTGGTGGGTTTCAGGAAAGGACAATGATGCTACTTGCTACCGGGCTCTGCCTGGTAATGCGCCTAATGTAGGGGTTGGGTTTCCCAACCCGGCAACCCACTCCATGTTATTGGCAGGATGGTCTTAAAGGTTACGCAGGGCTCCCTAAACCCAAACCCTACAGGGGATCGTAAGGTTTAAAGATTTACAGCGAAGCTAGCGAGATCCCCCCGGCTACGCCGACCCCCTTGGGAAGGGGGTTTTTACACTTCCAACCGAGCTAAATGTCACATCCCAGCCGCCTTCGGCGGCGTCACCCCTCTTACGAAGGGGGGAGCTTGAGTCTAGTCTTTAGCTCGCCAGCTCCAACTGATCCAGCCGCAGCCAGATGCCGGGTGTGGGCACATAGAACTTGACAAAAGCATAATCACCATCGAGGTCAACCACTTCGCCTTTGCTCTCAAAGAGATAGGCCGGCCAGCGAGTATCGCTAGCTGTTGCTTCGACACTGCCGTCGAGTTGCTCGCGAATGGCATGAACCAAGGCCCCTTTTTTGATTTTGCCGGCCATCACTGTCCTCCCCGTAATCTGGAAATTGGCATGAATCACTGCGTTTTATTCTGACACGCTTTATTTTCCCATAGGGGGCGATCGCCGCCCCGACTCCCCAAGCTAAATGTCTGAGGGAGGGTTGGAAACCCTTTTCTCTTTTCTACCCTAGATTTCAGAATAAACGTGGTGTATCTGCTGTTGGGGGGCATGTTGTCAGGAAGGGGAGTAATCTCGCCCTAGACCCCCAGGCTAAACGTCTAACTGAACTTCTACAATAGGGAGCATTGAGACAGAATCAGAAGACAAGACATTAAGTGAGGGACTTTAAGATGCAAACGGTTGGGCGTTGGTTACGCAGAACGATACAGGTCGGGATGGCGATCGCTTTAATCCTTGTATTAACCCTGAGTGGGCCAAGTCCGGCTTGGGCAGCGCGCACCGGGGGTCGTATGGGCGGGGGCTCTTTTAGTATGCCGCGCCGCAGCTATAGTGCGCCTCGAACCTACCGTTCAGCCCCGACCGGGCCGGTGCGCACGGGCTATGGTTATGGCGGCGGTTTTGGTTTTCCTTTTCTGATTCCCTTCTTTGGCTTTGGGGGGGGCTTCGGCGGCATTTTTACGCTGTTGATTGGCCTGGCGCTCCTCAACTATGTGGTCAATGCCTTCCGCAACAGTGGTTTAGGGCAGGGTTGGGGCAATACTGAATCGGGTTCCTCAACAGCGCTGCCCCAGATTAGCGTTGCCCAGGTTCAGGTGGGTTTACTCAGCGGAGCACGAGCGCTGCAAACCGATCTTGACGCCCTCGCCAAAACCGTTGATACGGATACCGCCAGCGGTCGCGGCCGCCTCTTGCAAGAGACCAGCTTGGCCCTGCTGCGTCACCCTGACTATTGGCAATACGGTCTCTCCCATGCGACGACAGCCCCCCTGGAACAGGCGGAAGCGCAGTTTAATCAATATTCGCTGCAAGAGCGCAGCAAGTTTACGGCTGAGACCCTCTCGAACTTGGATGGCGATCGCCAACAGCAAACCCCCACCGCAGTTGCTAACCCGGAGAACCAGAGTGAATATCTCGTGGTGACGCTGATCGTGGGCACCCAAGATCGGGTTCAATTGCCCAAAATCACCGATGCCGATAGCCTCCGTCAGGCAATCCAGACGCTGGGTGCCTTGGGGAGCGATCGTCTGCTGGCGATCGAAGTGCTCTGGACGCCCCAAGCCGCAGGCGATACCCTCAGCACCGATGATCTGCTGACAGCGTATCCGGATTTGCGGTTGTTGTAGACATAGCGAACGTAGAACTAATGACCACCACAATCGCCAAACTGACCTTCCAAGAGTACCTTGCCCATGAGGATGGCACAGATACACGCTATGAACTGGTGGATGGGGAGTTGGTGGCGATGACGGTTGGTACGGGCAAGCATGGGGCGATCGCTGAGTTTCTCAATGACCAGTTCCGGGATGTGATTCGCCAGACTCAGCAACCCTGGACGGCCAAGCAAATGACCATTGGCGTGCGATCGCCCCGAGGACGGCGTTGGGACACCTGCCGCATTCCCGATGTCACGGTGCTGCCCCAGGCCCAGTGGCGGGAGATGTTAGAGCACGAGGCGGTGATTGATTTGAGTGATCCCCCTCCTTTGCTTGTGGTTGAGGTCGTCAGTCCTTCTACACGGGCAGATGATTATCGCTCGAAGCGAGCGGAATATGGGCTGTTGGAAATTCCTGAATATTGGATTGTTGATCCGCTCAGTGAGCAGGTCACGATCTGTGTTTTGGAACATCAGTTTTATGATGGTGTGGGCTATCAAGGAGAGCAAACCATTGAATCCCCTTTGTTTCCTGGCTTGGCGTTAACCCCAACGCAGATTTTTGCGAGTGATTTTTTGTCGGGAGGATGACAGGGCAGTGCGATTAAGTAAGACTTATTTGCGTTTGGAGTGAGCGGTTGGATGATTGTTGATATGGATGGTGGTGGGTCCTACTCACTCTACAGTGATGGCATTTAGCGATTATAAAAATCTAGAGCAGGTGCAAGCCGAATACCAGATTAAATATCGAGAGCAGACTTTCCTCACGGCTCAAGGGCTAGATATTTCCGGGGTATTTTTGCAGGAGCTAACCTTCAATTTAGAGAATATGGATGCTTTTGCCTCCGAGGCTGCCCGTTGTGAGCTAATTATTTTCCCAATCCTGCGTGAAGTTTATAAGCAGTATCATCAAACCACATCCCTTTGGGTGCAACGTCCGCTCCATGTGGATCAGCAACTGAATGGCACACCTGACTATATGCTCTCCCAAAAGTCTGAGTTGGGTAAAACCGTTTTGGGTCTACCGATTTTGCTGCTGACTGAAGCCAAGAAAAATGACTTTGAGCAGGGCTGGGGTCAATGTTTAGCGGAGCTGGTGGCAGGGGACTGTCTCAATCAAAACACACGACCGATTTATGGCATTGTCACGGATGGCAAAACCTGGGAATTTGGCTACCTAGAGCAACAAGTTTTCACGAAAGACAGTCGAGTTTACACGATTAGTGAGGTTGAGCGATTATTGAACGTTGTTAACGATCTATTTCGTCGTAGCGTTCAGTGACGGTTTGAGCGTTAGCCTCTACACAGGCTTTTGCAAGTCAAATTCTGTAGAGGGCATGATAGAACGATTGCGGTGCAATCAATATTCTGGCCAGGATTGGTGACGGTTCTGAGCGTAAACTGCTATACCGGGAGAATCGACCCCAAAAATCTGGGGAAATCCGAGATAATGTTGGCATTCTGCCGGATCCATCCACTGAGGGGCAAAAACAGCGTGAGTCGTTTAAAGATGCGTGATGCTGGGCGAGCAAGATGGCTAATTCCTGTTCAGAATGTGCCGTTGTTGTTCCTTGTCGGCCTGTTCTGGGGGGCGATCGCCCCCGCCACCCTCGCCGCAGACCAACTCGTGTTACAAGCCGGGCCACTCTCGGAGACGATCGCCCTCGCAGAACTAGAGCACTTTAGCCAAACCGGGGAACTGAGCGCCGACCTGGAAAAATGGTCGCGTTTGCTCACCCCAGAGCTAGGGGAATTGCTAGGCCAGGAGCTGGCTCTGGAGCCGCAAATTGCCCAACAATTTTTAGATGATCTCTTCGCCACCCGTGACGGTCAACGGCTCCTGGAAGAGTTACACCAAGCCTTACCGGGCAGTTCTCCAGAGCAGATCCAAGCCTCGCTCTATGGGCTGCTCAACCGTGAAGACGCCAACGAAGACCCCGGCGTAGAACCGAGCGAAGACAACTCGAGCGAAGACTCCGGCATTACGCCTCTGCGCTTAATTCGCACCTATCCTGAGACGATGCTCCGGGTGGATCTGCTCAAGGCCAGTGCGATCGCCTGGCGGCTGAATCGCCCCCGTTGGCAAAGTCAAGCCCTGCGTCCAATGATTGAGCGCACCCTTGCCACTAACCCATCCACGGACGCAGGGAGCAATTTCGCTCAGCTCGGCATTGACCCTAGCCAGCCCGGCCCTCAAGCGGTCAATCAGCGATCGCTCACCCTCTGGGATCACCATCGCCAACGCACGATCGCCGTTGAGCTCTACCACGGTGAAGCGGTGCGGGGCCCGTTAGTCGTGCTCTCCCATGGTTTTGCCGCCGATCGCCAGTTTATGGCCTATCTAGCCGAGCACCTGGCCAGCCATGGCTTGAGTGTGGCGACCCTAGAGCATCCGGGCAGTAATGTGAATGTGCTGGCCCAGATTGCCTTTAACCAGGAGCCCAATGAAGTCCTCTCCGCCGCTGAATTTGTCGATCGCCCCCGCGATATTCAGTTTCTGCTCAATGAGTTGGAGCGCGATCGCGCTGGCATTAACCGCAAGCAGATCTTCAATACCCAGGAAGTCGTCGTCATCGGTCATTCGTTGGGCGGCTATACTGCTTTGGCGCTGGCGGGAGCGGAGCTGGATCTGCGGGCGCTGCGCGAATTTTGCCAAAACCGTAGTCCCTTGGGACGAGCCCCGGCCGATTGGCTGCAATGTTCAGCGGCAAAGCTGCCCCACCGTACGCTCGGGTTCCGCGATCGCCGGGTGATCCAAGCCGTGGCGATCAATCCCCTTATTGGCGAGGTTTTTGGCCCTGAGGGGCTTCAGAAACTGGAAACCCCCGTGATGATCGTCAGTCATAGCGCCGATACGGTGACGCCAACCCTAGAGCACCAACTGCTGCCCTTTGAGCAGATTCCCACGCCGAAACAGTTTGTGTTTATCAGTGGTGCCACCCATATGAGCATCACCGATTCCAACAACAGCAACAGCCCCGTGGCCCAGAGTTCCCTGGTGCAGGAGCTAATGGGGCCGGAAGCCGAGCCCGTGCGTCAGACGATGCGATCGCTGCTGCTGGCCCTGGTCAATCAACAGACCGAACAAGCTCCGCAATACCGCCCCTTCCTCAGCCCGGCCTATGCCCAAACCCTCTCAGGCGATCGCTTTACCGTCCACCTCACCGAGACCCTACCCCCAGCACTGCTGCAATGGAGCCATTGGGTGGCCCGTTGGGGGGAGGAGCAACCGGAGCAAGTGAGCTGGGGCGATCGCCTCGCCAACCGCTGGCAAACCCTAACCGAACGCTGGCAACCCGTGCGCTACTGTCGGGGTCAGCTCGACAGCATTTTCACCCGGCTCTTTGAGCAAGAACCGGTTTAACGTGAGTTCTGGACAAGCGAAGCGATCGCATTCCTCAGAAGTACTGAAACCTCAATGTCAAACCCGGCTTTAGGGATGACAAGCAGGTTAGAAGCGAGACTAGGCAAAGGATGTAGACATTAACCCGCCCAAAGAAATAGGGTGGAGATTGGAAAACCACCCACCCTGGAAAAATGTTGCCTCAATTGTAC
>JBCDEB010000156.1:0-17023 GCA_039180005.1 Cyanobacteria bacterium P01_G01_bin.54
CTGATGACCTTGCGGTACAATTGAGGCAACATTTTTCCAGGGTGGGTGGTTTTCCAATCTCCACCCTATTTCTTTGGGCGGGTTAATGTCTACATCCTTTGCCTAGTCTCGCTTCTAACCTGCTTGTCATCCCTAAAGCATTATCGGTGTTGGGTTACCCGTCGGAAAGGCTTCGCCAACATGCTTCAACTCAACCTACAGCTTTACACTTTTGTCCTGTATTGAGGGTCGGGATAGGTGCGGAGATCCCAAATAATATTGAGCGTTTCGAGGAGTTTTAAACCATAAAAGGTCGGATCAACTTCCCACCAATAGAGTCCTTGGCTGGCTGAACCGGGATACCAATGGTGGTTGTTATGCCATCCTTCCCCCAGGGTAATAAGCGCCAGGAGGAAGTTATTCCGGCTATAATCCCCCGTCTCAAATCGCTGCGTTCCCCACAAATGGGCAAGGTGATTAATGGTGTAGGTGCCGTGATGCAGCAGCGCCGTTGAAATCAGGTAGCCCCAGACCAGACATTGCAGCCCACTGGTACCCAGAGCCGGATTGAGTGATTGAATGCCTTCACCCAGGAAAAAACAGAATGGCATCAGCAGAAAAAAAGGTAATAACTCATTATTTTCTAGCCAGATCAGTTCAGGATAGCGTCGTAAATCCTGCACATTTTGGTGAGGATAGGATTGGTAGCGTCGCCGCATAAACCAGCCCATGTGACTGATCCAAAGGTTATGGTGGTGGGGAGAATGGATATCTTCCGGTTGCTGATCAGAATAGCGATGATGATCGCGGTGATGCGCGGCCCACCAGAGGGGGCTACGCTGACCAGCGGTACAAAAGAGCCAGGCAAAAATAAACTGGGCCCCACGGCTGGTTTTAAACGCCCGGTGGGAGAAATAACGATGGCCAAACCCGGTGACAAAAAACATCCGGATCAGGTAGAGGGCGATCGCCAATAGAATCGCTGGGACAGACCACCCCACCCAAAAAACACTTAAACAGCCTAAATGTAGTAAGAAGTAGGGTGAATATTTGAGCCATTCAATTTTATTGTCTTGCGCTTGAATTGTTGCAGTCATGATGGGAAAAAATAGAATTATTTTTAAGGCTTTGATTTAAGATTAAGCGGTGATCTTAAGTCAGATCAGTGGCGGATTGGCCAACACCGGTTGTCGAGTAGCGATCGCCCTCTCCACAATATCCGCCGCCCGCTTCACACCGCCTGAAGCGTGGCAAGCGGCTTGCAGACGCAGGGCATTTTCTTTGTACACCGGATCGGTCAAAACCGTCTGAACCGCCCGACGCAGTTTGGGCGGGTTTAACCGATGCAGAGGAACCCGTTCACCGACGCCACTCCAGACAATTCGGGCAGCGACACCGGGTTGATCATTCGTAACCGGAATCGCCACCATTGGCACACCCTGCATCAGACATTCCATGGTTGTATTCATGCCAGCGTGAATAATCGCCAACGTGGTCTGTTGCAGGAGTTCCAATTGAGGAGCATAGGCAACCACAAGCGGCTGCCCCGGTAAGGGCGGCAGCGTTTCCGGTGAGGTTGCGCCGCCCAGTGATAACACGAGTTGCACCTCCAGATCAGCACAGGCTGCTGCAATCACCTCAAACACCCACAACAAGCGATTTTGTAATGTGCCCATCGAGGCATAAACCAAGGGGCGATCGCGATCCAAGCCGTCCCACGGAAAGGGGATCGGTGCTCGGCTCGCGGTGGTGTGGAAGGGTCCCGTGAAATGGAGATAGGGCGGCGCGGCAGGACGGGGAAACTCAAAGGCGGTAGGCACTTGACTAATTTGCGCGAGTGATGAATTTTCCGCATCCGGCTTGGGGTAGAGGGGCAACTGCCAGTCCCGTCGGTATTGGGCAACGGTCTGCCTCAACGGATGTACCAGCAGGTCAGACACCCAATAGCCGACCTGGTTGCGCCACCGCGCCCACCACACCGGCTGATAGATCCAGCCGATGCCACAAGGGGGAACATCGGGCTCTCGATTCATGACCGCCGCGCTACAGACGGTAATGAAGGGAATCTGCAAGCGATCGGCCAGCGTGCCCCCAGCAAACGCGCCTTGATTGACCAGCAACGCCTCAATCCCCACTTCCTGAGCGATCGCGGGGGCATCGCTGAGCAGGACGTTGGCCATACGACTCAAGGCTTGGGAGGTGTATCGGATCGCCGCCCAACCTTGGAGTTCACCGAGTTCGGCGGCCATCGCCCTGACGCTGCCCAGGGGAAATTCGGCTGAACCGACGGCATGAAAGGCAATGTTTGCGGCCGATGCCGTTGTTGCGGCATCGGCAATTGCGATCAGTGTGACTGAATGACCCCGACGTTGCAGTTCCTGCCCCAAGGGCAACATTGTGTTCAGGGGGCCCGCAGAGGCAACGGAAATAATACCGAAGTGGGTCATAATGCTCCATTTCAAAACAAATCAGCCGGATCAGAATCCTTGAGCTTTCTCACCACCAAAAAACCAGCCAGCAAACACATTGAAAAGGTTAAGACCAACACCAGCAAGGCCCGCGCCCGGGTCATTGAAATCGGGAGATTTGTACCGAGGACAACAATTTTATAGAGTGTCAAAGAAAACAAATACCCTGGAATGTAGCTTGAGATTGAAAGAATCACAGCTTCTTGAATGAGGACGATCCAGAAATATCTACTCTGATACCCCTTGGCTCTTAAAATTGCGTAGTCTGGAATATGCTCAGCGGTATCAGCATAAAGAATCTGGTAGACAATATACATCCCAATCAAAAAGCCCACTACAGCGCCCATCTGAAAGATAAAACCAATGACTGTGGTTTCTCGCCAATAATATTGCTCTTGTTCGACAAACTGCTCAATCGTCAGTACTTTGACATCAATCGGCAGTTGGTCTTGTAATGCTTTCGCAACTGAGTTGGGGTCAGTGCCAGGGTGAAGGGTAATCAGTCCAAGGGCAATTTGCTCAGGATCTTTCTCTGGAAAAAAATGCAAGAAATTAATATCACTGGTCACAAGATTTCCGGTACTGCCAAAGGATGTGCCGCTAAAGTTAATAATGCCACCAATCGTCATTTGCTCACCATCAAGCTCCACTACGATCGCCCGCCCCGCTTCAAAGTCTTCGGCGATCGCCCCATATTCTGAGCGAGATTTACGGTCAAATAACACCACATTCGGCGCAGTAATTTTATCCAGTTGAACATCTAATGATGGAAATTCAAACGGAGATTGCTTGGGATTAATCCCAAAGACCGTAATGGCTCTGGTGCCGCCTACAATTGAGCTGTCGAGTCCAAGATTTTGGAAGTTACGCTGACCGTAATAAATGGGCTGAACATCTTTGACCGCTTCAAACCCCAACAGATGATAAAGACGACGGCGGGAAAAGTCACGCACCAAAATCAAAGCTTCCGTTTGGGCATTGAGCATCACTAAGTCGCCCCGGAGGTGCTTGTGCAATACCGTATTACTCTCATCCAGCGAACCCATTAAACCCAACTGAATAAACATGAGGGTGATGGCCGAAGCAATCCCTAATGACGCCGTCAAAAAACGTGTTTTTTGATAGGTGAGTTGTAACCAGGCAATGGGGGTACGTCTCAGCCAGTTGTTAAGGATTTGCAGTAGGGTCGGTGGGGGCTTGCTCATGACTGATTACCTTAGTTTACACTGACCCAGTCTGATACAAATGCGATCGCATCCAGGGCATACCCCTTTGATTATTTTCCTATTGAGTTAACCCGGCGTTAACCCCGCTGCTTGATACTCATCCGACTCAATCTGTCCATAATTGAGCTTGATGAGGCGATCGCCCCAATGAAAGTAATGGTCATCATGGCTAATCACCAACACCGTTTTACCCCGTGCTTTGAGGTCAGGGAGAAGCTGTGTATAGAAAATCTCTCGAAAGACCGGGTCTTGATCCGCTGCCCATTCATCAAATAGGTAAATGGGTCGATCTTCAAGATACGCCGCCAGTAAAGCCAGTCGTTTGCGTTGACCTTGGGAGAGGGCCGTGGTGGAGAGCTGTCCGTCTTGCACCGAAACTTTCTGAGCGAGTTCGAATTGTTTGAGATATTGCTGGGCTTGTGGGTCTAGTTCCACTTCTGCCGTGCCAATCAGCCGTTCAAACAGATAAAAGTCGGCAAAAACGGTGGAGAAATTTTGACGATACCCTTCCCGATTGTGGTCGGCGATCGCCACGCCATCAAGCCGTACCTCACCCGCGTCAGGCACATAGAGACCAGTGATAAGCTTGGCTAGGGTCGATTTCCCGCTACCATTGCCACCGACGATAAAAATCAGCTCCCCCGCCTTGAGCGTCAGGTCAATCGGCCCCACCGCAAAGGCATGATCTAGATCTTCGCTGTGATAGGTATGTTGTACTTGTATGAGTTCAAGCTGCTGCCAATCGCAGCGGTTTGGCTGTCGAATGACCGTTGTTTGTTCAGCCTTTGCATTGAGGGTGAGACCCATCTGTTCAACCTTGCGGATAGACACGTTTGTATTGATCAGATTAGGAAGTTTGATCACTAGACTCTCCAGTGGGCCGATCAAATACGTCAGGGTCAAGATATAGGCAGGCAGGCTTGCCTGAGCATGGGGAATCCAGCGAGGCACACCAAACAATAGCCCGCCCACCAAGACAAAGAAGAGCAGCTTATTGACGCTGACGGCAAACGCCCCTAGCTTCATCGCCCGTTTTTCGTAGTGACGAGAGGCGGCGGCAGTCTGGCTGAGATCCGCTTCAAGAAACTGCTCACGTCGCAACTGATTGAGTTTGAGTTCTTTGATGCCGTCGGTGATGCTCTCAAAGTGACCCATTAGGCGATCGATTTCTTGACGTGACTGGTTGAGGTAGCGATAGGTGTAATGCAGTAGCGATTGAATCAGGACGATCGCTAAGCCCAGAAAGCTGACGACTGCAACAAACACCCATCCCGATAGCTGACTTAAATAGACCAGGCAACCTACTACAACCGCCAGATCAATACACAGAAATGGCAACACAAAGACCAAATTAGCAATGGCTTGGACATCCTTGGTCAGTACTGCCAGGAGCTGACTAGACCCCAACTCTTCTAGTTGCCGCAGTGGTGCAGCCAAAATTTGCTGGCTCAACCGCAAGCGCAGACGATAGACCGCATCTTGGGCTAAATCAATCAGGACGAACTGGGAGAGACTGCTGGTTAACAAGACAATGAATGCTAAACCCGCAAAGAAGGGAAGCGAAGCTTGGGGCTGATTTTGGGCGATTGCCCCGTTAATCAGAGCAATCAGCCACGCACTACAGCCACCACTCATGATGCCCGCAATAATGGCAATCAGGATATTGACCCAGGAAACGTTGAGCAGAAAACGGATAATGTCCATCTGGTTAGCTTATAGAGTGATCGGGTCGTCCGCCACAGCTTCGCTCGCGTTAGCACTCTACTGTCAGATCCTTAGGATGTATTTGGCCCATTGGCCGCCATGACCGTCCCAGCGAATGGCGATCCCTTAGGAAGACTATCAACGGCTGATGTAAGGCTCTAACCTGACCAAGATAGCGATCGTGGCAACCCGTCAATAACGTCTCAAAACCAGCAGCATTATCTAGGGGCTGTCGCCAGTTAGACTTCAAACTCTTGTTATGATTGACTTACAGCCTCTTTTCCTGTTATTTAGGTCGGGCGCTCTATCGCTTGTCCCGTAAGGCTTCTGGCTCTAACTGACGACACGCCCTAAATGCTGTACGGGTTATGCTCCTACGCTGACCCCGGTTGGCTTTGAGACAACCACAGGAGGATTTTCAACAAGGTTCTTTCTCAATCCAATAAAGACGAACTGAGGTGAAGATAAATCCGTACAGGATGCTTGAGTTTGTATATTTTCCTCATAGTCCAAACAACCGATCGCTGCTTCCGAGAGCGCTTGATAGGGGTTGACGGTACATTTAAGGCGATACTCGCCAGTGTAAAATGCACAACGGGTGCAAGGCACGCGATGGAGACGATGCAACTGTTGAATGCCATCTCGCATAGCCAGGGCGATTGCCAGAAAAAAGCTGACCGACACCAGCCAAAAGCCGATAATAAACCAGGGGTGAATCGCTAGGGGAGCGGTATTCAAAATCGGGTTTGCCATCATGATTCAGAATAAAAAAAGGGGAGGAGTCACCCCCTCCCCAGAACCCATAACAGAAGGAAAATTTAAAAATTGGGTTGCCTCAGCTTAGACTGACCGCTAAGGTGGCCAGGAGCAATAACAATGCTAAGACGGGTACGGCGAAAATAACCACACGATACACATTGGCACTTTTATCAAGTACACCATTGCCACTGCCGCGGAAGTTGCCGAGCGATCGCATCATTTGCAGATAGGGCCTACCATAGCGAGCCGTATGGGCAAAAGAAACATCGCCGCGATCGCGCTGGGGCAAAACGCGGCGTCGCTGGTAGGGAACCGTGTCTTCACCAAAATGCTCAAGATATTCACCATTAGAGAGTAGGGCATCCACAAAGCCCTCGATCCCTTGAGTCGCCAAAACAATCGACCAAGCCAGTTTTTCTTGATAGTTATAGACTGATCGTCCCCATAGCCGCTGAATACACATCTCAGCAAAGCGGTAGTTGTTATTACTATCATAGTTCAAGCGGCGGAAAGATTCTGACAGGACTAAACCCCGAATGAATTGCCGAACTGAAATCTGACCAAAGCGCAATTGAGATTCAAGCTCACGCTGACGATGGTGCTGGAGGATTTGCTGTTCATTGAAAACTTGTCGATAGGCAGACCAAATAACATTGGTGACATCGTTACCTTGCAATGAAGGAATGGCTTTCTCATCACTGCCAAGCTCAAAGCCCATCACCCGTTGGTTTTGGCTGGAAGGGGCATAGTCTAAAAGGGGAATCGTCATAATTGCCTCCGATTGTTAAAAGATTGTTTGCTGTTGATCTAAATTATTTTGTTGTCGTGATTGACTTTCAAATTTTAGACTGCTGACTGAAACTAACCTGAGTTTTGGTTAAACAATCTTCTCACCCCTGTCTGCTCTACACAGGAATTAATTGCCTGACCCCTATTGCAGGAGTTGATCGGTAGCGCTCTAAACCTCAGCAGAAGGTATCGAGAGGCTAGCCCCTAACAACCGGGTTTGACAACAAGATTTCAGTGCTTAGAAGAATGCGATAGTTCGCTTATCTAAAACTCAGGTGGAATTAGATTTCGTAGGTTGGATTGCGTGGATCAAACGCTAACAAAAACTAGGTTTACAGCTAGCATATTGGGTTTTGTCATCGCTCTACCCAACCTACGGTTTTAAATTAGCTTTGGTTTATAAAAAACCGAATTGGTACTACACCAAGCCCGAGCGAGCCACCTCCAGCAAAATGAAACTGGCAAAGATCGCCCCGCCAATACCCCCTACAAGGAAGCCTGAGGTAAAGAGGCTCCAACCTTTGTAGGTGACAAGGTTCTCAGGAAGCATACCCACAGGTCGACGATTACCCTGGAAGCTTGCATAGCCATAGAGGAAGAGGCAAAAGCTCAGAATTATGATCAAACCTGAAGTACTGCCTAAGCCGGCAAACAAGGCGCGATCGGTATTACGTAGGGGACCAAGCTTCAGGAACGGTCCTAGAAGCAAGTAACCATGGGCCATACCGATTTCTAGACCCCGCGTAATCGGCGCAAGGCCTTTACGATAGAGGGGTAGGTTTTTAATCCAAGTTAGCGTCAGGGAGCTGCTGTTGAGTGGCGTTTCCAGGTTGCCTTGTTGGGCATCGCCTCGATAGGGTTGGATAATGCCCTCGACCAGGGGACGATCGTTAAATTGGCGATCGCCAAACACCGCCTCAGGATTGAACCGCAGCTCACTAAAGGAATAGCCTGCAGCGATCGCCCGCGCCCGTAGGCCATGCCAAAAGTGAGCTGCCAGCAGCAAGCTGGCCAGCCCCACATGAAAGAGCATCAACCAAGCGCGAGGTGTAATGAGTCCAGCATCTGTAAGGGTACGCACTGGGCCATAGAAGGCTGTGGGATAGACCGTATCGTTAACCCAAACAAAGTAGGAGACAAAGAAACCCATATAGGCCAAGGCCGCTTGGCTGTAGGCCAAATAGGCTTCTCCCGACCAAACAAATAACCCTTCAGCCCAAGCCTTGGGACGCGTGTAAATATGCCAGGCACCGCCCAGGATACAGATCGCGCCGATCCAGAGATGACCACCGACCACATCCTCAAGGTTGTTAACGGCTGCCATACCTTGGAATGTCCAACCCTCGGGCGTAATACCCACCAGATAGCCAAAAATCACTAGGGGGTTCAAGGTTGGGTGGTTGATCAAACGGACATTGCCCAGCACAGGATCATAAATCCCACCCCAAGCGGTGGCTTTTTCCACCAGGAGCAAAGCCCCCAGACCCAGCAACACGAGATGAATACCCAAGATGGTCGTCATCTTGTTTTTGTCTTGCCAGTCGTAGCCAAAGCCTGCGGTATCCAGCTTTTCCGGACCCAAGACTGCGTGGTAGATTCCGCCTGCACCAAGAATGGCAGAACTAACCAGATGTACGATACCGATCGCAAAGTAGGGATAGGTATCCACAATCTGACCGTCTGGGCCCATACCCAACCCTAGGGTGGCAAGATGAGGCAGCAAGATCAGACCTTGACTCGACAAGGGCAAACTGGGATCAAAGCGAGAGATCTCAAACAGAGTCATTGCGCCTGCCCAGAGCACAATTAGACCTGCATGGGCTATATGGGCCCCGAGAAGCTTGCCCGAGAGATCCACAAAGCGGAAGTTTCCAGCCCACCAAGAATAGGGATTTAAAGAATCTTCAACATAGTTTTCGGAGAAGGTATCCTCAGAAAAACCCAAGGGCTTGAGGGGATTATTAGAAGCAACTGTCATGACACCTCTCCCCGGGTAATTTCAACCACCCGACCTTCTTTGAAGCTGTAGCCAGCGGCGCGCAGGGCATGGAAAATATGACCCTGCAAGAAGAAGAAACCGAGCCAGAAGTGAGCATTGGCTAACCAGAACCGGCAGGTGTGTACACCATCGGGACTGACAAACACCGGGAAGCGATCGAAGTCCAGGCTCAAGGTAGGTCCATAGAATTCGATGGGGAACACAGTGGTATTGACTGAGGAGAAAAACACAGCAATAAAAGCCATCAAGCTCACTGCGCCAATACTATAGGAGAGATAGGCCTCACCTGACCAAACAAAGATATTTTTAGCCCATTGGAAGGGTTGCGTCCGGATATGCCAAATGCCACCCGCAATACAAGTTAGGCCAATCCAAACGTGACCGCCGACCACATCTTCAAGGTTATCGACACTGGCAAGCCACAGCTTGCCCTGAGTTCCGAACAAATACCCCCAGATGGTCAGGGGATCAAGCGTGGGGTTACTGATCACGCGCACATCTTGAATGGCGGGGTCGTAGAGTCCGCCGAAGAACATGGCTTTGGCGACCAGCAACAGCGCTCCTAATCCCAGCATCACTAAATGAATGCCGAGGATGGAGGTCATTTTATTGGCATCACTCCAGCTATAGCCAAAGGAGGGAACTTTGGCCTCCAGCTTTTTAGGGCCTTTGAGAGCATGGAACATGCCGCCTGCACCTAAGACGGCGGAACTAATCAAATGAAGTACGCCAACGACATGGAAGGGATAGATATCCGTGACCATTCCGCCTGGGCCAACGCCAAATCCGAGGCGAGCTAGGTTGGGCAGAACGATCAGACCTTGCTCGTAGATCGAGCGAGAGGGGTCAAAATTGCTGACCTCTCCCAGGGTGATCGCGCCCACCCAGAGCACAATCAGACCTGCATGGGCCACATGGGCCCCGAGAAGCATCCCAGAAAGATTCACAAGACGAGCGTTGCCGGCCCGCCAGGGAATCGGTTGATTCATATCAATCGCAGTCATAAAGTGGTTCTCCTAAAATCAAGGGTGTAAATCGAGATGATGGGCCAGTAAGTATGGAACATCACCGTCCACAACTACAAGTCTTATCCAGACTCAAGCCCCCCTGCTCCCCCTTACATGAAACTTAAGAAAAGGAATCGATGATTCCTGAGCACAAAAGCTGGCAGCAGGTGAGCAATGCCCTACCCTGCACAATAATTCCCGGATTAATTTCTTAACCGTCATCTAAGGAGGGGAGGCGCAGCCTGGGGGAGCTCGCAAGCCACGCGATTACTTGGTTCAAGGGAGTCAATCCACAGACTTCAACCCACTTCTGGCATTGAACTTACCGGCGGGGGGTAATCCCCCGGATCGATATTTTCAGACACCATTTCAAAAAGAGTGCCATACTTCATGCCTTGCATTGCAAAGCGGGCACGGTAGGCATGCCATAAGTGACCGATGAGGGCGAGGCTGCCGAGCACGGCATGAACATTAGCCAGCACATTGCGAATCGAGCCATTGATGGGACCGTAGAAGAGGCTGGGATAGGCTACTTCATTGATCGAGACAAAGGCCGCGACACTAAAACCAGCGATCGCCAATGCGCCCAAGCTATAGGACAAGTACGCTTCCCCTGACCAAACCAGCCGCTGCTCAGCCCAGCGCATTGGCTGGGTCGCAATATGGAAAATGCCGCCGCCAATGCAGAGCAGACTGACCCAAATATGGCCACCGACCACGTCTTCCAAATTGTCCACACTCGCCATCCCTGCAAAAGTCCACCCCTCGGGGCTAAAGCCCACAAGGTAGCCAAAAATGCGCAACGGGTCGAGATTGGGGCTTACCGTGCGAACCTGTTCAGTCACTGGGTCGTAAATACCACCCCATTCAGTGGCTTTAAGCACAAATAGGGCGGCTCCGATGCCCAAGACTACCAGATGAATCCCCAAAATGGTCGTCATCTTGTTTTTGTCTTGCCAACTGTAGCCAAACCCATTGGTGTCCAAGGTATCTGGACCCAATGCCACATGGTAGATCCCGCCAGCCGCTAAGACGGCGGAGCTGATCAAGTGAATCATCCCTACCACCAAAAATGGATAGGTATCGACGATTTGTCCCGTCGCATCAATGCCTAGACCCAAGCTGGTCATATGGGGCAGCAGAATCAAGTTTTGTTCATAGATAGGCAAACTGGGGTCAAAACGAGAAAGCTCAAACAGGGTCATTGCACCCGCCCAAAGCACAATGAGCCCTGCATGAGCCACATGGGCTCCCAACAGCCGACCCGAGAGATCTATAAACAGGGCATTGCCGCCCAGGAGGGGTCTGCTCGAATCAGGGGTTGCGTCTGACCACCCCAGGGCCCGAACCAGCGGTGTCCAAAATGTACCGGTACTCATGGCGATCGTCCTTTAGATCAATGATGTCAATGTGTTAAACGCCAAAGGCAGACTTAACCTGAGCCACCCAGGTTTTGATCCGCCCCTCCGTCAGCTCAGACTGGTTGTCTTCATCAAGGGCCAGCCCCACAAACTTGCCATTGCGTACGGCCTTGGAATCTTCATAGTCATAGCCATCGGTGGGCCATTCCCCCACCGTTGTGCCGCCGAGAGAAGAGATTTTCTCCTCTAAAATGCCCATGGCATCTTGGAAGTTTTCGGCATAGCCGACCTGATCGCCGGGTCCGAAATAGGCAACCTTCTTGCCCTGGAAGTCAACGCTGCCGAGCTCGCTCTCATAAAAGCCCTCCCAGTCCGCTTGGAGTTCGCCCACATTCCAGGTGGGGCAACCCACAATGATGCAGCTGTAGTTGTCAAAATCAGCAGTGGTAGCATCGGCCATGTCGTGAAGCGCCACGACGCTGTCACCGCCGAACTCAGATTGAATCGTCTCAGCAATGCTTTCGGTGTTGCCAGTTTGGGTTCCGTAGAACAAACCAATTTGTGCCATCAGTAATACGTTTCTTGGATTTTTTTAAGGTGTACCATTGCCAGCTAGCTTGAAGCGATCGCTGGCGAAAGAGAGAAAGCGAGTGGATCGTCGGTTCAGCTACAGTCGGTAGCGAACGGTGTGAGTAGCCTTCCACTCAGCAAGGAGGAAACCAGAGGAGTTCCATTGTTTGGGTGGCTATAACCCAGCGGGGTTATAAGATTGGCTGGCTACAGGGCACAATCTCCAGCTAAATGACTTTGAATCTCAATAGTGTGCCTGGAGCCAATATAGAACTATTCGCAATAAGCAGCAAGTTAAGTTTCGTAACAAGCCCTGAGGTATTGTCAGCAGGACAATCCGATGAAACAACATTGGGCATGCAATCGAATTGCACGGGTCGTTTGCCGCTGCAGAGCAGCCCTATTATTAATGACTGAAATCAATAAAATCGACTAATTATAATTTAAGGTGCGCTACGGCACTACGTTGCTTAATGGGCAGGACTTATGCAGTGAAAGAGACAAGATCTAGTGAAGGCTGAGCGGAGTCGAAGTCTGAGCGACCGGGGTTCGACTCCGCTCATTCCTCATTGACGACGAGATAGCAAGGCTTTGACAGCATTTTTGCCTAAGTCCTGATGGTGAGGAGTTATAGCGTGCTTGCAACCCTAACGCCTGCTGCCCATTCATGCTGCTTCGGGCACCTGCGTGAATGGGCAGCGCTCACTTGGGCTTGTGGGGCAGCGCAACGGAAAGAGCGTCTAAATCAGACCCTAAAAGTTGTGCGATCGCACACATCTCCTTGGCGTTTCAATGCTTTAATGCGAGATAGCAGACCTGACTCTCGCTCTCCGCCGACTGGCAGCTTCAGCCCGTTCCATCAACACAAGTTGGTTGAACAGTTGTAGACTCTTAAGGTTAGCGAGGGATGTTACTGGTAAATTCAACCCTATGCAGCAGCAGCGCCAACGCCGATTTAGCAAGCTCTTCTCCAAAACTCCGATCGCCTGGTTGCAGCTTACCTACCAGATGCGACGGTTCTTCACGGCCTCGTTGGGGATTGCCGCAGCCGTCACCTTGATGTTTGCCCAGTTGGGTTTTTTAGGCGCACTCAATGACAGTAATACAGTGCTGCATAAACAACTGAGAGCGGAGCTGGTGATGCTCAGCCCGGAAACCGAAGCCCTGGTCTTGCTGCAAAACTTTTCCCGCCGTCGCCTCTATCAAGCCCTGGCGTTGGACGAAGTGGAATCGGTCACACCCATGTATTTCGCGCGGGCCAACTTCAAGAACGTCAAGGATGGCCGTAACCAGGTCATCATCATGTTCGGTATCAACCCGGAGAACTCCGTTTTTGGCTTTCCGACACTCGATGCCCAGCTGACGACGATCAATGAACCCGACACGGTGCTCTTCGATCGCTACTCCCGTCCGGAATACGGCACGGTTGTCGCTGATTTAGAGGCCGGGGAACGGGTGTTGGCCGAAATCGATGGTGAAGACATCGAGATTGGCGGCATTGTTGACTTCCTCGGGGTGAGCTTTGGCATCAACGGCTCCATCGTTACCAGTGATATCAATTTTTTGCGGCTCTCTCCCCAGCAGCATCCCGAAAATATCGCCCTCGGCTTCATTACCCTCAAGCCTGATGCCGACCCCGCTGCAGTGGCTGCCAAGCTCAATGCCCTGATCCCCAGCGATGCCTTGACCCTGACCAAGGAAGACTTTATCGTGCGTGAGGAGGGTTATTGGCGCTCGGCCACGCCCGTCGGCTTTATCTTCCAAACGGGGGCAGTTGTGGGATTTTTAATCGGTATGTATATCGTCTATCAGATCCTCTACACGGATATTTCCGATCACATTCCGGACTATGCCATCCTCAAGGCCAAGGGTTACCAGAAAAGCTATTTTTGGGGAATGCTGGTGCAAGAGGCGGCGATCCTCTCGGTTTCGAGCTTTATTCCCGGCTACCTGCTTGCGCTGGTGCTCTACCGGATTGTCAAAGCCGGTACAAACCTACCGATTTACATGCCGCACGATCGCGCCATCATTGTGTTTTGTATGACGATCTTTATGTGCGTCGTCTCCGGTCTGTTGGTCTCGAAGAAGTTGGATGAATCGGATCCGGCGGATCTCTTTTAGGGGGGTGCTTATGGTGTTTTTCAGATTGATGCGGCAGATGAATCCCCCTCAATCCCCCTTGGTAAGGGGGAAGCAATAGACCATGACAGAACCCATCATTGCCATCAAAGAACTCAACCATTTCTACGGCAGCGATGAGCTGCGCCGTCAGGTGCTCCATGACATCAATATGGAGATTTATCCGGGGGAGTTTGTGATCATGACCGGGCCCTCGGGTTCTGGAAAAAGTACCCTGCTGAGTCTAGTGGGTTGCTTGCGCTCGGTACAAATCGGTAGTCTGCGCGTCCTCGGGCAAGAACTCAACGGCGCAAGCGATGAACACCGCACGAACATTCGCCGTCAGTTTGGCTATATCTTCCAGGCCAGTAACCTGCTGACATTCCTCACTGTGGCCCAAAACATTGCCACCTCAATGGAACTGCTGGGCATCACCGATCGCGCCGTAATGCGACAGCGGACTGAGACGATCCTGGAAAACGTCAATTTGCTGCCCCAGATTGATGCCCATCCCCGGCGGCTCTCGGGGGGACAAAAGCAACGGGCAGCGATCGCTGGGGCACTGGTCACGCAGCCAAAGTTGGTGCTCGCCGATGAGCCAACAGCGGCGCTAGACAGTCATACGGGTCGCCAAACCATTGAACTGATGCACCGCCTGGCTAAGGAACAGGGCTCAGCGGTACTGATGGTGACCCACGACCCCCGGATTCTGGATGTGGCCGATCGCATCGTCCAAGTCGAAGACGGCCAGCTGGGCCTAGCCTATTCCCAAGAGATTTCTCTGGCTCTGCCGGGGCTCAAGGAAGAGCAGATCAAAGCCATGGACATCCAGCCCGATCTGCTGACCTACGAGGCGGGGGCAATTGTCTTTCGGGAGGGCGACCAAGCCAATCGGTTTTATATGGTGCTCGAGGGTCGGGTGGAGGCCTACCATGGGTCGGTACAGCAGCGGCGTGTGCTCAATACCATGGAGCGGGGGCAATATTTTGGCGAAATTGGCCTGCTCGACCCCAACAGCAAACGCAGTGCCTCGATTCGCATCACCGACGATACCCCCGCCAAGCTGATGACGATCAAGCGGGAGGACTTTCGCAAGCTGATGCAGGGCTCAAACCTAACGGAGATGGCGATCGCTCAAACCCTGCAAGAGCGGATGAACCGAACGGTCATTGCCGAAGCCTTGCCCACCCTGGAGATGGACATTGTTCAGGAAATTCTACCCCAGATCGAACGGCTCAAATATGGGCCGGGCTCTAATCTGGTGAATGTGGGCGATCTGCCGAAGTATTTCTTTATTGTGGCGGTGGGTCAAGTGGAAGCGATTGTGACGGATGCCGAGGGCCAACAGTGTGTCGTCGCGACCCTAGGTCCTGGGGAATATTTTGGTGAAATTGGTCTTTTAGAACAACGTCCCCGCACCGCCACCGTGCGAGCGAACCCGCAGACAACGGTGGAAGTGATCGCTCTACCACGGGCGGTCTTCCAACACCTCATGGAAGCCTCACAAGTTACCCATGAAGAAATTGCGCGTATGATCTATGAGCGACTGAAAAAGAAGAATTAAGCTTGATAAACAATCTTAAAAACGACTTTAAAATGAGCTGGTGCTTAGGAGAGCGGAATCATGAACAAGGTTTGGATTGCAGCAATTTTTGCGGTGGGCATCCTCAGTGGTGCGATCGCCACCTATGCCCTACGCTCACTCCCCTCCAACTCAGAGAGCTTAGCTGAATCGGAGGCCGAAACCGCAAATATTGAACCCGATGCCGTCTCTGCCCTCGGCCGCCTTGAGCCCCAGGACAAAGTCTTGAACCTCGCGCCGCCCTCCACCGCCGCTCAGGCTCGGGTCGAAGAACTCCGTGTCAAGGAAGGGGATTGGGTTGCTCCTAATCAAGTGATTGCCATCCTCGACTCCCACGACGAGCGCCAAGCCGAACTCACAGAAGCCAAAACCCAGATCAGTAATGCCCAAGCCCGGCTCAGCCAGGTCAGAGCAGGGGCCCAACGCGGGGAAATTAATGCTCAGGTGGCGAGGATTTCGGAGTCTCAAGCCCAGTTAGCGGGGAATCTCCAAGCCCAAGATGCTCAGATTGCCCGTCTTGAGGCTGAGGCCGCAAATGCGGTTGTGGAATATAACCGCTATCAAGAACTGTTAGATGAGGGTGCAACCTCCGAATCAAATCGGGATGCTCGCTATACCACCATGCTCGCGGCGCAGAAGCAGCTTGAGGAAGCCCGAGAAGTGCGAGCGCGACTCGCCGCGACTGGAAACGATCGCGTCCAAGCCGAAAGGGCAACCCTCGATCGCATCCGAGAAGTGCGCCCGGTCGATGTGCGGGTTGCCCAAACCGATGTAGACAGCGCACGGGCTGCCCTCAAACGCGCTGAAGTTGCCCTCCAAGACACCATCATCCGGGCACCTGTGGCGGGACAAATTTTGCAAATCCATACCCAACCCGGTGAAGTCGCTGCCGCCGATGGGCTAGTCACCATGGGGCAAACCGATGCCATGTACGCGATCGCCGAGGTCTACGAAGCCGATATTGAACGAGTCGAGGTGGGTCAAAAAGCCACGGTTCGGAGTGAATACGGCGGCTTTGCTGGAGAATTATCGGGCATTGTGGAAAAAGTCGGCCTAGAAGTACTCAGCAATAGCCTCTATGATCCCAACCCCATCAGCCAAAGCGAGGCCCGCATCATTGAAGTCAAAGTGCGCTTAGATGATTCCGATAGCGAACGGGTGAGTGATCTCACCAATCTGCAAGTCCGGGTATTGATTGATGCGGACTGACTGTTCTATGTTTCTGACTAGGGGCTGTCATCATTTAGATTTCAAACTATTGCTGCGTCTAGCTTACAGCCCCTTTTCCTGTTTTTTGGGGTCGGGCGCTCTATCGCTTGTCCCGTCAGGCTTCTGAGATTAATTGATGACGCGCCCTAAAATAACCTGAGTTCTGGATAAGCGATAGAGCGCCCGACCCCAAAAAACAGGAAAAGGGGCTGTAAGCTAGACGCAGCAATAGTTTGAAATCTAAATGATGAC
>JBCDEB010000157.1:0-16970 GCA_039180005.1 Cyanobacteria bacterium P01_G01_bin.54
ATCGACCCTCCCATTTGAATTCGGAATTTTGAATGCGGAATTCAGAACTTTTAAGCAAGAAGTTGTTGTATGAAGGCTCAATATCTCGAACCCACCCCGGTCGTCGCTGCGCGAGATCGACCCTCTCAAGAGGGGGTTTTTGGCGGACTATCTCTAACCGTGAGGTGGGAAAAATTAGCTGTCTTAAAACTTAAAACCCCAGCATCAATTTATCTGTAATTTGTCCACCCTATTTCCGAATTTCGAATTCTGAATTCCGAATTCTGAACTTTCCACCATGACCTCCCCCTTCCCCTCCGCTAATCCTCAAACCAACGGCCAAGCCAATGGACAGGTTTCTGCCCATTCGGCTCCGGCGTCTGGCCCCACCCCCCAAGAAATTGTCGATGCCGAATTTCTGGATACCGAGGCAACACCCCCCTCATCGGGTTCCTTGGGTGTTGCCGATCTCAGCTCGGTTGCGCAACAGCTCAATCAGTTTGAGCAACAACTGAGCCATCAGCTTCAGCTTTGGCAATATCAACAGACGCAGCTCCAAGGGCAAGAGCGTCAGCACCTGCTGCAACAGTTCTGGGAGGCCCAGGAGCAGACCCAGCATCGCTTTCGGCGGCTGTATGAGCACCTCCGACATGTGGAGCAGAAATTGGATCAGGCGCTCCAGGAGCGTCGAACCGAGTCCTCGCGGCGCTCCATTTTTGTCCTGTTGGGGGTCTTTGTGTTGGCGATCGCTTATATCACAGTGGGCTATCCCTTGCTCCATCGACCCGCAGGCGGGCCCCTTCATCCCCAGACGCCAACGCCACCCCTACCGTCTCAAGCCCAGCCCCAAACCCATCCCCAAGCCTGGACATTACCCGATCAGACCGATATTTGAAGACTTGTTCTAAGACAGACAATTGATCCCAAAACTCAAAAGTCCAGCTACAGATCATCTAGCTCAAATCCAGAGATAGCAATGGTCTTGTAACTGCGTTCGTGTAACGTCCCCAGCGGGGAGACTGTAAACTGCGAATTGCTTAAAGTGTGATGCATCTCCATCCTCGTTCTCGAACGCGGCGTCAGGGCTGTAGCCGTGGTCATTCCCGTCGTCGTTCCCGACGCAGATCGTCCTGGCTGCGACCCTGCCAACGGCTACAGCGCCAGATTGCAATCATCATCCAGACTTCGCGTGCAGCAACCTCAGGGTTGGAATGGTCTATCAGCTATGGTCTGCTGCTGATGGCCATGTTTCTCTGTGTGGTGCTCTCACCCCAGGGGCGATCGCTGCTGCAAATTGTCACGGCCCCTCTAGGGCAATTGTTAGCGCAATTCCCCCCGCCGCATCTGCGTAGCCGTGATCTCTTTGCATCGGTCGAGGCTTTGGGGGTGCGGGCGATCGGCCATGCCGAGGGCAACCTGACCGTGGCGGGCAAGCAAACCCAGCTCTATTGGGGTCATACCGATCCGGGCAACTTCCGACGCAATCAGGGCTGGTGCTCCGATCAGGGTCGCGGTGGTGGGGATGTGCAACTCGCGGATCGTAAATGCCTAGAGCGGGTGCAACAGCGTCTGGATTTGATTATTGAAGACCTGAGGGCGGCGGGACTCGAACCCGATCAAGAGTTACTAGCCTTTGTGAATATGGTGGATCTCTATAACCAAGCCTCGCCCTGGGTCAGTCGGCAGTTCCCCAGCCAATATGCCCAAGCCCAGAAAGCAGGGAAAACGGGCGAGACGGCGATCGTCTGGGCGCGAGTAGAAGCCTTCCGGCGCAACGGACGCATCGATGCCAGTGGTTTGATTGGCATCTGTCGCCGCGAACGCCGCCCGGTCAGCGATTGGGACTGCGTTGCTCAAGATCAACGCCGTCGCGCGCGGGCCATTGAACGGGTGCTAGCGCAGGCCGAAGCGTCATCACCGGCCAATGCTGCGATCGCCAAGAATGAGGCAAAGCTCTATATCTGGCCCACTCAGGGCAACCTCTCCCAAGGGTTTAATCGTCATCATGAGGGGATTGATCTGGCCAACGCTGAAGGGACGATCATTTTGGCTGCGGCGGCGGGAACGGTGACGTTTGCGGGTTGGGATACGGGCGGACTCGGGCAAGCAGTGGTGATTGACCATGGCGACGGCAATCGCACTGTTTACGGTCACCATCGCAAACTCTGGGTCAAAATCGGTGAAACCGTCACCCAGGGCCAGGCGATCGCCGAGATGGGCAGCACGGGCAACTCGACCGGGCCGCATCTGCATTTTGAACTGTATCGTCAAGGTCAGGCGGTTGATCCGCAGCCCTGGTTGGCGGGTCAGTAAACCTGAGTTCTGAATCGGCGGATCTATCGTGATGCTGCAAAACTTATAAAATTGCGAATGGTGTGACCCCCCAACCCAGTTTGTCGATAGAGTTGAGGAGACAATAATCGTCATGCTCTGGAGGGTTTACTCATGCTTGAATTTCTGCTTATTACCGCCATTACCACAGCGAGCTTGCTCATCATCTCCAAGTTACCTCTGGGTATCTATATCGAGAGCCTGAATAAGGCCTTAATTGCGGGTGTTGTGTTGGGGCTACTCAACGGTGCAGCCCATTTTGTGTTTGGGCTGATCGAAGCGGTTCCCTTGCTCGGTGGTCTGGTGACCGTGGTGGTGAATCTGATCACCTTTTCTCTGGCGGCCTGGTTGGTGCGTGGCTTTGATCTCAAATGGGGCTTTATGAGCGCGCTCTTGGGGTCGATTGCCTTGAGTTTCTTTAACACTTTGATCGCGAGTTTCTTCTAATGAGGGCGTGTCATCAGTGAACCGCTTGTGTTTTTTCCAGTTGCCCCGCTTGTGGGCAGGTTTGGGCCGGCCCATACCATTGGGCTACGCCATCTTGGAGGCGATCGGCCGCTTCTTGCGGCGTCATTTCCCCTAAAATAACGGCCTTAGCACCGTCTTTCGCTAAATCTGTTCCGGCGGGGATTTTACTGTGCAATTTAGGATAAGTCCAGCGCACATCCGTGGGTCGCGCTTGGGTAAACGAGAACATTTGCTGGGCGAGGGGATCGCTTAGGGCAACGGGCTCGCGACGGCTGATAATGTTGCCAATCAGTTCGTTGCTGACAAATTCGGCCCCCTCACGACTCATAAACCAAGCGAGCCAAGCTTTCGCTGCTTCCGGATGGGGGGAGTTGGCATTGAGGGCTAAGGCGAAATCGGGGTGAAATACGGTGTGCCCTGGCTGCTGCCCAGCGGGGGCTGGCATGGGGAAGACACGCCACTCAAACCCCGGATTCGCGGACTTAAAGATCACGAGCTGCCAAGAGCCACTGACCAACATGGCAGCTTGGCCGCTGAGGAAGCGTTGCTTGCTCTCAATCTGGGAGCGGGGTTCCGGATCGAGATAGGGACTCAGCTCGGCGAGGGCTTGGTAGGCGGCGACCATGTTGGGGTCATTCAAGCAGCGATCGCCCTGCTCATAGGCCAAGCGCCCTGCCCTGCCGCTCGTAAAGTTGGGGACGAGGTTGATAAACACCGGATCATACAGCTCAGAGTCACTATTGGCCCAACTGTTGGCAAAGGGCAGAATACCTGCCCCTTGGAGCTGCTCGGCAACGTCTAGGAGTTCTTCCCAGGTTTGGGGCGGGCGGACATTTTGCTGGGCAAAAAGGTCAGCATTGTAGAACACACCATGCACCACTGAACCGAGGGGAATGCCATAGACTTGCCCTGCATCAGTTGTCCAAGGCGCAAGGTCTTGGGCGGCGTAGGTCTGGTCTAAGTTTGGAAAGTCCGTCAGTTCAGTAATATTGCCTTGAACAAACAGTTTTTCATCGATATAGGGGCGCACAAAAAACAAATCCGGGGCCGCCTGCTTCTGGAATTGCAATGATAAAAAGTCGCCGTAGTTGTCATAGGGCATGAAGAGATGCTCAACGGAGATTGTGGCCGTTAGGGGATGAGTCGATGGGGCTGGCTCATGAAATAAACGATGGAGCGCCTCTCGATATTCTGGTTTCCAGGTTTGGAACAGGAGTCGATCGGGCGTCGCTGCCAGCGGTGAGGTCAGGGGTGGGTTGGGGGTGTTCGATGGTGCTGTTGAGTGAGCCCACCATTGCTTCGGCGTGATCAGCCCATAGTGAAGACCAATGCCCAGAGCGGCGAGCAAAAAGTAGAGGGGGAAAACCCGTTTTGTCCATTGGAGGACCCAACGTGTCCGATGGGTTTTAGCCTGCTTGCTCTTGCGGGTCGAGGCAAGCAGAAACAGGAGGGTTTGGAAGACGATCGCCCCATAGACAACGTAGAACACCATATCCAGCCCCGTGACATAGGCAACACCATTGGGCAAATTCAACCGCAGACCCACATGGAAAAAGACCACCCCCAGCAAAATCCCACTGAGGGAGCCCGGTGATAATTTATCAAAGGGTTCAAAGAGCAATAGGTAGAGTAACCACACAAAACAAGACAGCGGGAGGATATCATTAACACTAAAGGCAAGCCATTTTCGTTCGATTTCTAAAACCAGGTTGAACAGTGAGTAATTAACACCAGAGTCCGAGCCAATTAATTCTAAATTTCCTAATGTTGAGTTGATTTTGTCTGTTGTTTCAAAAATCCGAGCATTCTTGAATGACCAAGTTGTTAATCGATCCAGGATATTGGAGTTCCTGGTTTTTTTGTTGATATCTTGGTTTTCGAGCGTCTCCATGCCAACGATATCTGGAATATAAATAAGATTCTTGCGATCCAGAACACGATTTCGAAACGTTAAATAAAGCTGCTGGCTGTCGAATGGATATTTGCGGAAATCAAAAGAGGTTTTGAAGTTTACTTTTTGTCGAAAAGCCCTGACCTTCATCCCATCTTTAACGACTTCATGAAATGGTTCTCCCAAGACCGTTGGTTGAGTTGCATTGATGAATTCAACATTCTCAACTGCTTTAGAGTCCAGGGTTTGAGGATACCGAAACCACAACAGAAAATCAATTTCATAGGTCTCATTCCTAATGTCTAAGGCTGAAACCTCATTGAGTTCGAGCCCGGTATAAATGACGGGCGTGACATAACCATACTTCCCCCCCGCATAGATGATTTTCTCTGCCTTGAGTTGCGATTGCAAATCCCGGACTGTGCTCGGATCATCGATATAACGAAGCTGGGTTGGGGCGGAAATCAGTTTCTGGTGACTGAACACGCCCATTGTCCACCCACTTTCAACCGTGCGATTGGGGGTAAATTGCAATTTACCCTGGAGCCCCTGAACCGCAGTTTCTGGCCGGGTCATTCTAGCGAGGGCTTGAAAAACAGCGTACCGTTTGGCTTGACTAGGTGTTTTAGTTTGAGCAATTTGCGACTGCTCAAGGGCCGCTACCGCGACCCGGGCCGCATCATAGGCGATCGCACCAAACGCAGTGGGTTCTTGACCATAGGCGGCAATGAATTGTGTTCTAAAGATCTGTGCCGCTTCATCAGCCGTATCGTAGAGCAGTGCAACAGCAACATAGATACCGTCCGAGAAATAGCCGGGTTGGGTTGCCCCTTCCGGTGTCTGTCGCAGACGACTGAGAAAGTTTTCACTCGATAAACCATCGCCACCGACAATCGGTAGATTCACCCCCATGCGCTTCATCTGAATCACGATGTCTGCAGCATTACTGCTGAGGGTCAACAGAACAATTGTGCCGAGTTCTGATTCATCGAATTGCAGTAATTGTTCGGTGATGGCCTGGGTTTTGTCCTCAGGCTGACCCGCTTGAGTCGCGAGGTCAAATTGATGGGCTAGATGACCGCCGAGTCCTTGGAAATTAGCGATAAAAGCCTGGGCCATCCTTTGACTAAATGGATCTTGGCTATTGGAAATGACGGTGGCTTGGTTGATTTTAAGGATCTGCTTGAGATAGTTGGCAATGAAGACCCCCTGCTGCTGGGTATTGGGCAGAACTTGGAAGTACGTCGAGTTTTGTGCCGTTAGTTGATCCGAGCTCGCCGCACCACTAATCGCAGCGAGGCCCGCTTGTTCATAGACTGCTCCAGCAGGAATAGAAACCGAACTTAACCAGCTGCCCAACGCTACCGAAATCCGCTCATCGTCAACGATTTCTTGGGCTTTCTGCCGACCCACCTCAGGCGAACTTTGATCGTCAAACACCAGTAGTTTTACAGGATGTCCTTGTACGCCCCCTTGGCGATTGATTTGCTCTAGATAAAGCCGGGTTCCTTGCTCCATTTCGCGGCCTGCATCTGCGCTAATGCCACTGGTGGGGGCCATTAGGGCGATATAGAGCGGCTCTCTATACCATTTTTGCCAGAGTCCGGCGAGGAGGACAAGAATGCAGGTGACGATCGCCAGAATCAGCAACATCCGACGGCGATCGCAAAGGGAAAACCAGAAGACTTTGAGTTTGGCTAGCATGGCAACCTCAAGGCAAACCTAACCCTAAATCCGTATTGCAGAACCCAAAAATCTCGCGTAAGGGAGGGTTTCAAACCTTCCCCTACCGCATCTTTTGTTTTGGGGGATACACCATTCAGATCGGGTATAATTTCGGCAGCGATATTCGATAATATCTTCGATAATATTATGGACTAAATCGATGCCATATGGTCACAACAATCACTCATGTCATCCGGACACGTCCCAATTCTATTGCTATGTAGTACCGTAGTAGAGCTAGAATCCTGTTTTTGAGGCTAGACGTCTAGGGCTTCCAACTGCCAGGCCTTTTGCACATCTTTCGAGACCACCACCACCATCGGCAGCTCGCGATCGCCCGCTAATTTCACCATCAGATTTAAGCGAAACACCTCGCCCCCCATCAGCTCGGGTACGGTAGCCGAGAGCTTTTGGTATTGGGTCAACTTATTGCGTTTGACAAACTTGCGGAAGTCTCTGAGATTGTTTTCGGCTTGGAAATTAGCCGTTGTGAGGCTATAGGCCGCTTTGAGATTGTTCTGGGTCAGGGTCTTAAAAAACGAGACCAAAAAGCGATTGAGGCCCCAGGTGCGTCGGGTGAAAGCAATCGTGGCAGCAATCCAGACGAGCGCGGCGATCGCCATGATGCCGCCTAGGCCAATGCCCAGATAGGTGAGATAGGGTTGAAACGTTTCCATCGAATTTATATACCAGTTCGCAATTCGCAGTTCACAGTTGTCAAACTGTGGCTATACCTGGATTCTAGACCGGTGATCTGTAGCCCTGATTTTTAAATCTGGTATTAGCTGCGATCAAATTCACTCTACCGTTTCTGGGGTCGATTCTAGAGCGGGTCGGGTTGCCGGACGCTGGGGCCAAGCAAAGCAATCGCGCCCGAGCCAGGCATAAATCGCCGCCCCCACCAGCAGCGCAATCTCCCGTTTCACCGCTTCAAGGCCCCAATACCAATCGGCAATGGTCCAAATCCCAAACGCCCAAACGGTATAGCCCACCACGCCGAAGAGCCAAAGTGCCACGGCTGCCGCCGCCCAACGGCTCACTAGACCAAGCCCTAGGGCTAACCCCAGCAGCCCGACCAGCCAGAGGGGCAGCGTGGTGTTGAGCGGGTTGGTCATGATTCCTTCGGTAAAGAGAGCTGAGGCGATCAGGGTATAGCTCAAGCTCAGACGCAATAGCAAGAGGACAAGATCCCGATGGCGAAACGTGCCATCCTGCCCCCAGGCAGCGGGCCCGGTGAGGGCGATCGCCCCGCAAAACCCCACCAGGGCAATATCTCGGCTCAGGCTCAATGCCCCCACCACTGGATGGGCGATCGTAAAGGCCCAAAACATAAAACCAAACAGAGCTGCCATCATCGGGGTCTGCGCCCCCCAGCTAAGGCTGAGCACCCCCATCCCCATTTCCAACCCGCCTTGGATTCGTAGAAACTGCAGGACGGAAATGCCCAGACGATCAGTGATTTGCTCGGCAAAGAAGGGCGAAATAAACCCGGTTTCGGTATTGATATAGCTCTGGGCAAGCGCCAAGCCATCCTCGGGGAATGCCAACTTATAGCCTCCCAGCAAAAACACAGCACTAATACTCCAGCGCAAACCATGCATGGCCACCATCCAGGGCGATCGCCCCGACAAGCGCCACACTTGTTGTGGGGAGAATCCAGCCAGTCGATCAAATCGTGTCCAACCCACACTCAACAGCAGCGATCGCACCATAAACCAGACCATTTGTCGCCATTGGGCTAGGGTTTGGCCCAGAGCGCTACGGGACAAGGGTGAAAGCAATGGCGCTGGTCGCACGAATCGCCTTGTCGGGCGCTTAACCGTAACTCGTCGTCCGATCTGCCACGTTTCAAGGCGCTCTGGATCGGGCAATTCATGCACCCAGGTTTGGATTTTCCCCAGATCGGCGTATTCCTCAAGGTGCGGCTGGAGGTGCACCGTATCGGGAAAATGAATCTCTTGGGCTGCGACGTCAGTCAGCAAGATATATTGCCGGGCGCTCAGGGAATTTTTGAGCAGGCGATGTACCGTAATCACATCGGGCCCAGCAAGCTCCTCAAAGCGATCGAGCTGATAAAACAAAGCCTCCCCACTATGGGCCACAATCTTGAGCCGGAGTTGCTCCATATTGCGACAGGCCGAGCAGCCACAAACGCTACCGTAGCTGAGTTCCCGCAGCTTGCCCATAAAGGCCGTCACAAAGGTGAGGAGTTTCGCCCCCAACGCTTCGTGTTCTGGTTGACCGGAGCGGGACTCAGACTTCAAACAATACATAAAAACCGCATCGCCTTCGAGCTTAGCGATCTGCAGGGGAATCTTTGCCTGCTTGAGAATGGCACGGATCAGTTCGCTAATAATGATTTGGCTATGGAGCAGGGCCTCACGGTTGGCCAACATAAAACGGGTATAGCCCGTAATATCGGCAATGACAAAAATGGCAGGTTGGGGAGCATTGGGCAGATGGCCCTGGAGCGGATTCATACGGGCAAAGGGGCAAGGGGAAGGGCAATTCTACGAAAGCCTAAGGGCTGTCATGATTAGACCTTAAACGATTACCATTACTGGCTTACAGCACCTAGGGGCTGTCATCATTTAGATTTCAAACTCTTACTATGACGGGCTTACAGCCCCTTTTTCTGTTTTTTGGGTCGGGCGCTCTGTCCCTTGTCATATCAGGCTTCTGGCCTTAAATGATGACACGCCCTAATTTATGGGTTGGGTCAGGCGGGTTATCGCTTTGTCCCATCTAAGGTTCCAAAACAATCTCGTTCCAGAACAACCTGATGAAATGCCTTCATCTTGTTCTAACATGCTCAAAATTGCGACTGAGAGGACGGGCCAGGGAAGGGCGACACACTGGCGTGATCAAAACGACTCAAACTGGTGTAATGTGACATACAAATAGGCGATCGCCCCTTTGCTACAGTGATTGCCAATAGATATCAATCCAAGAATTGCTTCTAGGGTTCCGGTTTCAGTATGGGAACGTCTGGTCCGAGAGAAGCAGGTTGGGTTCCCCGCTGAGGGGACGCCAACTTCACGGAAGGACAAAAGCCTGGGAGTTCGATCTTGATGCATCAAGATCGCCTCCTAGGCTTTTTATATATCGGTGCAATCTTCTAAGTAAATTAATACCAATGGCAGACGGTTCTCAGATCAATCCCCCGAACAGCGAAGCCCAAGCAGCTCTAGCACGGGAGGCGCAACTCCCCCTGACCGGTTGGCAGCAAGAGGTCGATCGCGGTCTGGAATACGGACTGGAGGCAGCCGACAGCATCCGCGATCGCACCATTCCCACCTTCTCGCGGGGGGAACTGCCCCATTACGCAGGCATTAATACTTTTCTCAAAGCACCCTACCTCGAAGATGTCCGCCGGGTGGGGGAATACGACGTGGCGATTCTGGGCGTCCCCCACGACTCGGGCACCACCTACCGCCCCGGCACCCGCTTTGGTCCCCAAGGCATTCGTCGCATCTCCGCTATTTATACCCCCTATAACTTTGAATTGGGTGTGGATCTGCGTGAGCAGATCACCCTCTGTGACATCGGCGATGTGTTTACCATCCCCGCCAATAACGAGAAGTCCTTTGACCAAATCTCTAAAGCCATGGCCCATGTCTTTAGCTCTGGGGCCTTTCCGGTGATCCTCGGTGGCGATCATTCCATTGGCTTCCCCACGGTGCGCGGTCTCTGTCGCCACCTCGGCGATAAAAAAATGGGCATCATTCACTTCGATCGTCATGTGGATACTCAAGAGACCGACCTAGATGAGCGGATGCATACTTGCCCCTGGTTTCACGCCACCAACCTGAAAAATGCTCCGCCCCAGAATTTGGTGCAACTGGGCGTCGGCGGTTGGCAAGTGCCCCGCCAGGGCGTCAAGGTTTGCCGAGAACGAGCCACCAACATCCTCACCGTGACCGACATTACCGAAATGGGTCTAGATGCCGCCGCCGACTTTGCCTTGGAACGAGCGCTCGATGGTGTTGACTGCGTTTACGTCAGCTTTGATATTGACTGCATTGATGCTGGGTTTGTCCCCGGTACGGGCTGGCCAGAACCCGGTGGACTCCTGCCCCGTGAAGCCCTTTATCTGCTCAAAAAAATTGTCCAGAATGCCCCCGTCTGTGGGCTAGAGGTGGTCGAGGTTTCCCCCCCCTACGATATCAGCGATATGACCGCCCTGCTGGCGACCCGAGTCATCTGCGACACCCTGGCCCATCTAGTGGTTTCGGGTCAGCTACCCCGCTCTAAGCCCGCCTACATCCACTCCAAAGCCGAGCCAGAAACAGTCGCTTGGCAGTAGTGCCGGATTGTTGTTAGCGAAATATGACTTAACGTGTAAAACGCTGATCCTCCCAGTCAACCAAGGCGGGCAAGATGCAGATGTCCCTCCGAGAGGCTGCGCCAACGACTCCGCTCACTGACCACCCGCACTACGGTTCTTTCCTGCAAAAACATTCTGTAGCGCAGGCGAGACGCCTGCCACCCATGTTGCGAAACATGAACTTCGCCAGCAACATCAGTGCCGTAACCCAACCCAAAAGGAGGCAGGCCCACCATGCACGAAACAGACATGACCAAAGCCCTGATTCAGACGGTGCAGCAATGGCAGCAGGGACAACCCGGAGACCCCCAAATTGAAGTCATTCACTTGATCGTGGGGCAATTCACCTGTGTCGAACCGGCCAGCCTCCAGTTTGCCTTTGCCGCCCAAACGAAAAATACCGGGCTCTCCGGTGTCAAGTTGGCAATCCAAGAAACCCCGCTCATCGCCTATTGCCCATCCTGCCAAGCGGAATACACTCCCGAAATCGGTTTACGCTATGCTTGTCCCAACTGCCACCAACCCATGGCGGAGATTCGCTCCGGGCGAGAGCTGAAGATCGATCGCATTGAATATGCGGTGGCAGAGGGAGGGAATGGGTTGCAAAATGTATCGGACTGACGCAGGTTCCCCGAAACCCAGCCCCTACAGACGTCCTAAACTTTTAACTTTGAACCTTTAATTTTGAACTCTGAACCCTGAACTCTGAGCCCCAAAAATGCACCAGACCTTCGACGCCGCCCTGGAAATGAATCTACTCCATGCCAATCAGGCAGGGGCGGATCACAATCGGGTTCACTTTGATGAATGGGGGATCACTTGCTTGAATCTGATGAGTAGTCCAGGAGCAGGGAAGACAGTCCTGCTTGAAAAAACCCTCTCGGCGCTCCGCAGTACCTTCAAGATGGCGGTGATTGAGGGGGATATGACCACCGAACTCGATGCCGATCGCCTTCGTCAATCCGGCGTTCCAGTCATTGCGATTAATACCGGGCGATCGTGCCACCTTGATGCCCAGATGGTGGCCGGTGGCATTCATACCCTCAAAGCGCAATATAATCCGGCCGACCTAGATTTAGTCTGGGTGGAAAATGTGGGCAATTTAGTCTGTCCGGCCGAATTTGAAGTGGGGGAACACGCTAAAGTTGCCCTGCTGAGTGTCACCGAAGGGGACGATAAACCCCTCAAATATCCAGTGATGTTTCGGGAAGCAGATTGTTTACTGATTACCAAAACAGACTTAGCCCCCTATTTGGAGGTGGAGATTGCGCAAATCATTGCCAATATTCGCCAGATGAACCCCACCGCAGCGATTTTACCGCTCTCGGCAAAAACGGGACGGGGGCTAGACGCTTGGTTCGATTGGGTTCAGGGCCAAGTCCAAACGCGATCGGAGGGTCGTCAAGTTCAGGCGCAGTCCGTTGCGCAATCCTCTATTTCAGTCGGTTTATAGTTCACACGATAACTACCTCTGAAATAAACACCTGCTATCGTCAACCATCCAACTTAAATACGTTGTAACCATGATCAAACGCCGTCAATTTTTGCCCGTTCTGGGACTGTTTCTTGCCACCATCCTACTCACAGTGAGTTGTACGCAGTCCTCTGATCCGAACGATGGTTCATCGGCGTCATCTAACTCGGATGAAACCATTGAATTTATTAATAGTGAACCGGTCAAGATTGGCTATAGCAATTGGGCCGGTTGGTGGCCCTGGGCGATCGCCGAACAAGAAGGCCTCTTTGAGCAAAACAAGGTCAATGTTGAACTGGAATGGTTCGACAGCTATATTGCCTCCATGGAAGCTCTCGCAGCGGGTCAACTCGATGGTAATTCCCAGACCCTCAATGACACGATTTCCTTTGCCGCCGATGCGGTCAATGGCGAAGTCGCCGTGCTTGTCAATGACAACTCCGCCGGTAACGATAAAATCATCGTCACCGCAGAGATCAACGAAGTGAAAGATCTCGTGGGTAAGAAAGTCGCCGTTGAAGAAGGGGTCGTCGATGACTTTCTCTTGAGTCTGGCCCTTGAGGAAGAAGGCCTCTCCCGCGATGATGTGGAAATTGTCGGCATGGATACGGGCGATGCGGCAGCTGCCTTTGTCAATGGAGATGTGGATGCTGTCGGTGCCTTCCCGCCCTTCTGGCTCATTGCCCTTGAGCGCGAAGGCAGCAAGGAACTGATTTCTTCGAAAGAATTCCCCGGTGCCATTCCGGATCTTTTAGTGGTAACCCAAACCCTAGTAGATGAGCAACCGGAGGTGGTACAAGCCTTGGTCAACACCTGGTTTGATATTCTGACCTTTATGGAAGAAAACCCAGAAAAGTCCGATGAGATTATGGCCGAACGAGCTGGGGTGGATGTTTCCGAAATGGCAATTCTCAAGAAAGGTACCGAGCTCTTTACCATTGAACAAAACCTAGAAGCTTTTAGTGATGGCGACTCGATGAAGCATATGCCCTTTGCCGCTCAGCAGATGGCAGACTTTATGGTCGGTGTCGGTTTCATTCCCGAAGCCCCGCCCCTTGAGCCGATTTTGGATGATCAGTTTGTTCAGGCTTATGCCGACGGCTTAACCGAGTAGTGACGAACGAATACAGACCTATATTGTAAGGGAGGGTTTCAAACCCTCCCTTACTGGGTCTGAAGTAACCATGGGGAGATTTCCCTGCCACATTTCAAACACAACACAGGATTAATTAAAGTAGATGAGTTTTGCTGTTTTTTAACAAGGATATTAAAGAGAAAGGTTTTTGCTGAATAGCCATGTCCTCACTGACTGCTCGAACGACTCCGCTGGTCGAATTTGAAGACCGCTTTGATCTTCAGCTCACTGAAGATCCAGGATTTTTTTGGGAATGGCAAGGGGAGCTACCCGACTTAAGTGAGGTTGAGCAAGCCCGTTGCGATCGCATTCGCACCAGTTTCCTCTATCTCCTCCGCTATCCTCCCCTACTGGAGAATACGGTCAAGATGGTTGTGCTCTCACCCTTACTCGATATGGCAGGATTTTACCTACCGCCCTTTCACCTCAAATCTGAACAATCAACGGAGATTACGTCCCAAGATGATGAATTGAAGGTAATGGGAAATCTTGATGTATTAGTGCTCTGCGAACAGATTTGGCTGCTGGTGATTGAATCAAAGCAGGCCGCCTTTTCGTTGGAGGTGGGCCGTGCTCAGATTTTGTCTTATTTGCTCGCCGCGCCCAAGGGGAATCAGCCCGTCTATGGACTGCTCACCAATGGGAGTCACTTTACCTTCCTCAAGTTGCTCAAACGTCAACAGCAATGTCACTATGCCTTGTCGAGTGAGTTTGTCATGCGCAATTCAGAAGCAAGCCTTCAGTCTGTCCTGAAAATTCTTAAATCTTTGGCGACCGTTGTTCAACAGCGGCTCAGTTCTAATTGAGCTCTCAAATGCAAAATCTCCGCCCCCGTATTCTCAAACCGAGCATCCTCTGGCGTCTGGTGGAAGAGATTCCCCGACCCCTGACCTGGGCATTGATGGTGCTCTCGGTGCTACTTCCCTTTACAATTTGGGCGCTCGTGTCGTCTTCCGGTCTGGTCTCCCCCCGGTTTTTGCCGTCGCCTGCCAAGGTGGGAGCCGCATTTCTCTCGCTCTGGGAGCGGGGTTTACTCATTAAAGATACCCAAGCGAGTGTTTTGCGAGTCACAGCAGGCTTTGTCTTAGCCGCCATTGTAGCCACACCGCTGGGCATCTTGATGGGGGCGTTTGCGACGGTGCGATCGCTGTTTGAACCAATGATTGGCATTCTGCGCTACATGCCCGCGCCCGCTTTTATCCCCTTGCTCATTATTTACCTGGGCATCGACGAAGCGCCAAAAATTGCCCTGATTTTCATCGGCACGGTCTTTTTTAACACCCTGATGATCATGGACTCGGTCAAGTTTGTGCCGAAAGATTTGATCGAGACAACCTATACATTGGGGGGCAACCGACGTCAGATCTTATTACAAGTGATCACCCCCTATATTTTTCCCAATATTCTGGATGCCTTTCGGGTGAATATTGCCGCCTCCTGGAATTTGGTGGTAGTCGCAGAACTGATCGCCGCCAGTGAAGGTCTCGGCAAACGGATCGAACTGGCCCGTAAATTCATCCGCACTGATGAGATCTTTGCCTGTTTAATTATTTTGGGTGTGATTGGTTTTTTGATTGACTTGAGTTTTCGTTGGCTGTTGCGTGTAACCTGTAAGTGGGCAGTGGATTAGTCCAGTTTTACAGAATGGTTATTCACCATGATAGATGTTGGCCTCACTCACATTGCCCTGCCGGTCAAAGCGATTGACCACAGTATTCAGTTTTATGCCACCTATGCGGGCATGCAGGTAGTGCACCGCCGTCGGGATGCAGAAACGGGGGTTGCGGTGGTCTGGCTTTGGGATCGAACCCGGCCCTTTGTGATAGTTTTGATTGAAACCAACACAGTGGATGCTGTTTTGTCGCCCCTGGCTCATCTGGGAGTGGGTTGTGAAAGTCGTGAGGCGATGGATACATTGTGCGATCGCGCTCGCCAGGCGGGGGTTCTACTTCAGGAACCTCAAGACTCCGGCTATCCAATCGGCTATTGGGCGTTTTTGCGTGATCCGGATGGCCATACCCTGGAGCTCTCCTATGGCCAGGAAATTGGTTTGACGATCGAGCAGATGGTTGATAAAGAGGGATGATGCGTCGCGATCGCTACAATAGAAGCACTGCAATCTTCGTTCTGATTCATGGCAACTATCACACTTGACGTTCCGGATGAACGAGTTCCGCAACTGAGTGAATCTAAAAATTCATCTGCTAGTCTCACCTGTGCAGAGTATTTTGCAGGAATTGGCTTGGTTAGACTGGGTTTGGAGAAGGCGGGTTGGAATGTAGTTTTTGCGAATGATTGGTCTTCACGTAAATTCGAGATGTATTCTGCTTACTTTAAAGATGCAAGCGAAAATTACAAGGTTCAAGATATTTTTTCGATCAATTCTATCGATATTCCGAACACGCTTTTAGCAACGGCATCCTTTCCCTGTATTGATTTATCCTTGGCGGGCAACTTAAAGGGCATTGATGGGAAATACTCTAGTGCTTTTTGGGGATTCACTCAGATCCTTGATCATCAATCCAATAAGCCCAAACTAGTGATGCTTGAAAATGTAGCAGGTTGGCTGACATCAAATAGGGGAAAAGATTTCCGGATTACAATCCAAGAACTGAATCGATTGGGTTACGTGTGTGACATTTTTGCAATCGATGCAGCTCATTTTGTTCCCCAAAGCAGACCGAGGATTTTTGTGCTGGGTCTGCAAACAGATAACGTTAATCAGGATCTATTTGTTTTTTCGCAGCGATCGTCCTCATTAAAAACAAAAAACCTAGAAAAGGCTGTAATAAATAATCTTGATCTAGACTGGCATTTTTTAAATGTACCAGCATTACCAAATCGGATTAATTTTAACTTAAGCTCTGTTATAGAAAAAATAGCAGAAAATGATAAGCGTTGGTGGTCTGGCGATGAAGTTCAGCGTCATCTAAAGATGATGTCACCTGTTAATCTTAATCACGTGAGAGCTTTACAGAATTCATCCACTTACTCATACTGTTCAATGTATCGGCGTATCCGAAAAGGTCAGCAAAAGGCAGAAATCAGAAAAGATGGCTTTGCAGGTTGCTTAAGAACTGCTAGCGGTGGTAGTAGTCGGCAAATGCTAGTTAGAGCAGGGCAAGGTTCGATCCGAATGCGTTTAATGACACCTCGTGAATATGCAAGATTACAGGGCGTTCCAGATAGCTACCCGATTCCATCTCAGCTCAATCAAGCCTTAACAGGGTTCGGGGACGCTGTTTGTGTCCCTGTTATTACTTGGATTGCCGAGAATATCCTCAGTCCTATGACTCATTCATTTCTAAAGGATAAGTCAGCTCTCCAGAACTAATCTCTAGGAGTAGATTCCCCTCACTCCTTACAAATCCGCAAGTTACCGAGCGACGAAACCGTTGTCGTTCAGCAGCTTCATAGTTTCTTTGAAGTTCAGGTAGCCATTTGTCAAATAGAGGCGTCATACTGGTTCGTTCGACTAGCCAAACTTCAATAGGGAGCATCCCACTTTGGCACATCCAGACTGCATCGCCCTCATCCCCCAGCCCCTTCTCCCAAAAAGGGAGAAGGGGAGCCGGATTCAAAGTCCCTCTCCCCGCTTGGGAGAGGGATTTAGGGTGAGGGCTTGCGTAACTGGGATGCA
>JBCDEB010000158.1:0-16564 GCA_039180005.1 Cyanobacteria bacterium P01_G01_bin.54
TAATACTCTTGCACCAAGTAAATGAAGCTAGCGAGATCCCCCCGGCTACGCCGACCCCCTTGGTAAGGGGGTTTTCATCGTTGGGGGTGATAACCCGTCATGACTCGTTGGTATGAGTTACCGAGCTATCCTGCTTCGCTTCAATTCCCCCAATTTAAAGAGCGTTTAAGCCCACTGCAACTGAAAGTCTTGCAGTTTAACGGGGGCATTGATTGGAATCTTGCAGAATAATTCACCATCGCATTGTCCCAGTAAATAATCCGCGTCCTTGCGAGCATTACTATTCATGTTGTCGTAAAGCTCACGTGCACGGCCAAAAAGCCAAGTTACATAAGGAAAAATACTACGCTTTGCAGATAACCCTTCTAGCCAAAACTCATGCTCTCCAATCATACGTGGAATATCGACATCAGGATTTTCTGACTTCCAAGTTGCTAAGCGCCTTGCTGTTACGTCAATACATGGCATTTGCTCCCTCATCATACGACTCAGCACAGGAATAAGAGTTTCTGGAATCATATCTTTCGGCAAATAATCTCCAATTAGACCACCACGAGGAAACATCATCCGTTCAACATATTGAGCAACTGCAATTCCTTCCTTTCTCATGAGCGCACCTGCGCTTGCATCACGATAAAGATGCGCATACAGTGCACCAACGAGAGCAAAGTCTCCTGTGCACGGCCGGTTACCGAATAAATAAGGATAATGGCGGAAGTGGGTATCGAGTTCGCTCAGCAGCTCACGCCAAGATTGCTCGATGGCTTCTTTGGTATGATCATGAATACCTAAGATTGGGCCAGAACCACTAAATATGGAGGCAAGCTCTGCCCCAGCTTTCCGCTGCTCCTCTATAGACATTCCAGGCTTCATATTGAGGCCGAACTCGGTAATTGTGGCATCTGTATCATATTCCCAGCGATAGTGCATTGCTGGAATGAGAAGCCATTCATCTGCATAAAGCTCAATGAGCCGAGCTACCAATTTTTGAACAAGACCAGAGGCAGTTAGTGATGGTTTTGCATCTTTGATTTGCTCAAAATAGTCCATAATCAGTGTCGTATCCTGGATCGTTTGATCATTCGGAGTAATCAGCAGCGGGATCATTGGATAACCGATGCGTGGAATACAAATCGTATTGTAGAATTTTTCATCACTATTGCGCTCTTCAAAATCGATGTCTTTCCAGCGTAGATATGCCCGTGCTTTGCCACTGAAATAAGACATTTCTGAACCATAAAGTAGATAATTAGACATGAAGGTTTTCTCCTTATCTGTAGTCGATTGAATGTTTTTCAATCTATCGCCATCATTTTCAATCCCTCCTAGCGGAATTAGCTCTTGGGATTACGCTTCATCGCCCAATAGTCGCGCTCCATAAACACCCCTTGATGAACGATTTCAAATCCATAACGCTGATAAAACCTGACCGCCGCAGGTGTTGTCGTCTCCAGATAACAAGGCTGTTTGGCGTGATCGGCCATTTGCAGCACAGGTTGAAGCAACTTACCCCCAATTCCTTGCCCCTGGCATTCTGGCGAAACCCCTAACATGCCTAAATACCAGTGAGGTTCGGGAACAAACTTTTCATGTAACTGAATTTCTGCGATTAAGAACACCAAAAAATCCACAATTCGAGTCCAACGCATATAAAACGGACTAACCAGTAGACCTGATGTTACTGCCTGCCATAGCTGTGATGCCGTGATTATAAAAGCTTCTGGTGGTAACCAGATAGCCACGCCTTTAGGCTCATCAACAGTGGTATAAATATGGCCATAGGGCTGGGCAAAATTGAGAAATGATCGACTCAGGTGCTGAAATGCCCGTTGTTTTGCCACAGTATCTTCCGGCAAAAAGTAGCCGATGAGTGGATCTTGGCTAAACGCTGCGGAGAGATATTCTGAGGCGATCGCAAAATCTGCTAGTTTTAGCTGCACAATATCCATATTCAATGCTCCGTGACAGATTGTTGAGTGGTGTTATTAGTCTGATAAATTTGCATAGTTCATCTCCTTAGAGTTCGATTGAGATGATATGAAAATTTTCAGTACAAGTCAGTTAAGCAACCTTGTAGTGGTTATTAATGCTGTAAATTAACCCGTGAGAATTTAGTGGGTTTATTGAGACAATCGTGTCATGATGAGCAAGGTTTCCACCACCTGAGCGCGTCTTTCTGGAGTAGGAACCGCCATCTGAAAGACTTCTGAAAACCAGAGCCCATCGATCGCTAACTGAATAATCCTTGCTTGAATCGGATCAAGTCCGTCCGTTTCAAGATGGTGATGCAAACGCTGTTCATGGGCGCTCAGCGATTGCAAGAGTTCAGGTGGCATCTCAACAAGAATAGAGGATAAGCGGGCAAATAAGGCGAGCGATTCTTGGCTCATTCGTTCCGTAGAACGGACGTAGGCCCTCAGCCATTGTCCTGGTGTTCCGGGTGCATCATCCTGCTCAAACTCATGTTTTAGAGCCGCATCAAAATCGAGTAGTAGTTGCTCACCCAAGTTAATGATCAAGGCATTTTTATTGGGAAAGTGATAGAGCAATCCACCTTTGCTAACCTCAGCTTGCCGAGCAACTGCATCAAGCGTTAATGCCTCTACACCCTTGTTGATAATCACTTGACCTGCAGCCCGCAGAATCTTTTCACGGGTTGCCGATCGCACCTTTGTTTTTTTATCAGTCACTATAACCATCGCCTCATGATCAGGTGCAAACCACAAACACAAACCACACATTAGGTCATCAGACTAAGTAGGCCAGGCTTAAAATAATCAACTATGTTGCTGTTTATAAATCTCTCTAACCCATTGATTGGTGTGGGATACGCAGATCTTTACATTCCGCAATCTAGGTGAAATTTTCTACCCCGACCCGCTTAGTTGAAAACTGCACTACTGGAGGTGTGAATTTGCTGATAGATTAACTATACCGTCCAGACGGTATAGTGTCAACTCTCCTTAGAGAATGATGCCTCTATCCAAGCAAGGCGTGATATGAGGGAACGTGACACAAGCCACTATCTTGCTCCAAAAGTTTTGATTGACCCTCTAAAGCAAAAATTTCACCGTCGTCTTGGATAGCTGTTATGTTGGGAGTTCTAACCCTGGAGCTCCTAATCCTGTTGATTCAAAGTCACCGGGAAATCATCCTAAGCAAGCTAGTGCTCTCTTTCCGCCACCCATCATGTACAGCAGTAGTGCCGTGACGCAGCTTAATTTGTGCATTAGACATCCTGTAGGGGCAATCCCCCCGTGGTTTCCCTGGTATGTTGCGTGACGGAGGGCTGATCGATGGGCGGCCGAGACCAGGGTAGAAGGGTACTATCCCTACGGGAGTTGATGCACAAATTCTATTGCACCTTTTTAGGGTGCGTCATCAATTAATCTCAGAAGCCTGACGGGACAAGCGATAGAGCGCCCGACCCCAAAAAACAGGAAAAGGGGCTGTAAGCTAGACGCAGCAATAGTTTGAAATCTAAATGATGACAGCCTCTAGCTGTGCCACGGCAGTAGGATGATTCAAAGTGGCGTTTTGTTTGATGGCGAGAACAAATGATAAGTTCAACTGATCGTTTGCAAGGATCACTGCCCGATAGATCAATATTCCTTTGTGTGATCCCTAGCGATCTCTGCTGACACCCCCAGGAGTCGTGGGCTGTGTGAACAACTCAACCAAACCGACGAAACCGACAAAGAAGGTATAGATACTGTAGGTGAAGGGGTTCAGCATTCGTCCCGACGCAGTGGTCAAGGCAATTCCAGCTTCAATGAGATGACCTCCTAGGGCAAGCCGTTCGAGCCAAAAGAGGGGCGTGAGGAAGGCAGGGATGACTTTGTGAGTGAGGTTGGCCTGTTGGTGCCAGAGTTCGAGGGCGAGGGCAGCGATGATCAGGATTGTGGAGAGGATCTTGAATGCTGTCCAAAGGGGCTGGGGGATTTTGGTGAGGAATGGTTGCATGGTTAGATTAGCGGGGATAATCTGGGAAAAGCTTAGACGTTTGCACTCGTTAGTAGTGCTGGTGAAATCCCCCCGGCTGCGCTGATCCCCTTGGGTTCGGGGGTTTAGATTCAGTAGAACATCCCCTCTTAGGAGCTAACCTTGTAGGGGTTTGCGGACGCATTGTTTAGGGCTTAACCACTGAATCCTAGCAAAATAAATCAAGGGAGTGATTTAAAACCCCTACAGGATTAGCTTGGGAGGGGTTCTCAAGCGCAGCGCCGATCGGGGTGGGTTCGAGATGTCGGCCATCCACACAGCAATTTCGTTTAGAAATGTTGGAGCGATCGCCCGTTTCACCTTTAACTCACCAACAACGCCACCGCATACGCCGCGATCGCCTTTTCCTGCCCGATCGCATCCTGCTTCTCGTTCGTCGTCGCCTTAAGACTGATTTGATCTCGGTCAATGCCGAGGGTTTGGGCAAGGCGATCGCGCATGGTGTCAATATGAGGCTTAAGCTTGGGTCGTTCAGCAATCACTACCGCGTCGATATTGCCAATTCGCCAGCCCTGCACCTGAATCAGCTCATGCACTTTACCCAGTAGCATCTGGCTATCGGCCCCCTTCCACTGGGGATCAGAGGGTGGGAAATAATGACCAATATCCCCCAGAGCCAAAGCCCCGAGCAGGGCATCCATAATCGCATGGGTCAAAGAATCTGCATCACTATGACCCAGGAGCCCTAGCTCATGCTCAAGTTCCACACCACCCAGAATCAAGGGGCGATCGGGCACCAGTTTATGGAGATCGTAACCATTACCAATGCGAATGTTCATTATCGAATTGTTGCTGTTTGAAATATTATGGTTGCCCCAGACTCTGTAGGGGAAGGTTTCAAACCCTCCCTAATCCAGATTTTTTCTGTGCTACAAACTCCCCCGCAGCAGGCTAAAGCTATTGCCTGCTTGCCCCAGAATATAATATTCATTGCCTTGGGCGTTGACGAAGATAAAGCGTCCTTCCACCTGGCTGGCCGTGCCTTGGGCGGTGGTCACCGTTGGGAGTTGCCAGGTCTGTTGACGGTTGAGGGTATTGCGGTCGAACTGTACCAACTGCTCTAAACGCTCCCCGTCTAGGGCAAAGAGGGCAGAGCCCGCTGGAGTGATTGCTAGCCGACGACCCGGGCTCTTGTTTTGCGGGTGGGTCAGGGCCAGGCTCTCTCCCGTGATTTGGCCTTGAGCGCTCAACTGTGACATCAGCAGACGTACCCCTTGGTTAGTAAATGCTGCCTGGTTGTCGCTGGTCAGCCAGAGTTGATTGCCCAAGGGTTCTGGGTTGGTGCTGGTGATTTCTAGGGGGGGTTGGGGGACGCCGGAATCGATATTCACATAGCGAATTTTGCGCCCTGAAGTATCGAGGCTGACGAGGCCCCGACCGTTGGGTAGGAGCGTCTGCTGGGTGCGTTGGAAGTTGCCGCCATTACTGGCGATGATTTCTTCGGTGCTCAGGTCAATGCCCCAGAGGCGACCGTCTTGAGCCGCAGAAAAATACACCCAGCGGCTGTTGGCCAGCACCACATCATGGACTGAGACTGAGACCGGAATTACCTGAGTGACTTGGTTTTGAGCAATATTGACAATGGCAATGCTCTCGCGGTGGGCGATCGCCGCAAACTGCCCCTGAGGCTCAATGGCGACCCCCAGCGGTGGGCTATTGAGGGCAACAGTCTGGAGCCGCTGGGACAGGGGACTATAGAAATGGAGTTGGTTGGGGTTACTGCTGACCATCACCAAGCGGTTGAGGGCGGCACTATACTCGGCGTCTTGCACTTGGAAGTCAAGGGGAATGGCGCTGGCCGGGAGCTGGGCGATCGCCGCCTCCGGGGCAGTGGCAACAGTATCAGGGGTCAGGGGCACATTGGTTGCTGTGGGAGCCGCCGGATCGGTCGCTGGACGGCTGAACAGTTGGGTAATGCCAACCGTGGCGAGAACCAGAACCCCCGCCGCAATACCACCCCAGAGCCAGGGCTTGGGAAAATGCTTGGACTGTTGCAGTTTTTCGAGGGAACGCACCACCGTTGCCTGGGTGCTGCCCATTGTTAACAGGGCGTCTAGCGCGTCCTGGGCAGTGGCATAACGCTGGCGAAAGTCATAGCGCACCATCCGATCGATCACGGCTTGGAGCGCTGGGGAGACCTTGGCGCGATCGTGCCAAACCAGCTCACCAGTGCGGGGGTCTTCAGGGAGCTTTTCCGGGTCGATGCCTGTAAGGGCTTCGATCGCGATCACGCCGACGGTATAGACATCACTGCTCAGGCGGGGTTTGCCCTGAGTTTGCTCGCTGGGGGCATAGCCCGGTGTGCCGATTGCCACCGTGAGTTGAGTTTGTTCATTGCGCTGGGGCTGCTCGCTCACTTGCTTGACCGCTCCAAAATCGATCAGCACCACCTTGCCATCCGGGCGACGCCGAATATTGTCCGGCTTGAGATCCCGATGGATCACCTGCTGCCCATGGACAAAACTCAAGACCTCCAGAATGTCCCGTAGCAGCCGGATCACCTTGGGTTCACTCCAGCGCTTGCTACGCTGCAACTCAGCGGTCAGATCCTGACCCTCAATATACTCTTGGACTAAATAGAACTCTTCACCCTCTTCAAAGTGGGCCAACAGGTGGGGAATCTGGGGATGTTGCCCTAGACGGCTGAGCACCTCTGCCTCACTCAAAAACAGCCGCCGCGCCAGAGCCAGCATCTCGGCAGTGGTGCTGTAGGGACGCAACTGTTTGACCACACACTTGGGTGTTCCGGGGAACTGCTCGTCCTGGGCCAAAAATGTCCGCCCAAAGCCCCCATCCCCCAGTGTCTGGAGTAGGCGATAGCGTCCGGACAGGAGTTGTTCCGGAGGCAGGGGGCTTTGGGGTTGTCCCGGATTCGTTTTGGGCGTCTGGGTTGGGGGTTCCCCATCGGTTTGGCTGATCTGGGTCAGCGCTGCGCCAATGTCACCGATGACTGTAGCAGCCGTGCCCCGGAGCCATTGCTCGGCCTCGCCAGCGTGATGATAGCTTTGGGAGAGGAGCCCCTGGAGGACCGTGTGGAGGCGATCGCTCAGTGTTATGGCGGTTTGCCAATCTTCGGGTAAATGCTGAGGGGGTTGTCCCGTGAGAGCCTGGAGGGCGATGCGGCCGACGGCATAGAGATCATAGGCCGGGCTGAGTTTACCGGACCAATGGGGAGGGCAATAATGGCGATCGCCCACCCGACGCTTGAGGGTGACTTTTTCCTGGCGGTTGAGCTGGAGCAGGCCGAGCTGCCGCACCGCACCAAAATCTTTCAGCAGCCAGGTCTGGTGGACGGGGTGTAAGACCAGGCTCTGGGGCGAGAGATTACCATGAACCGTGGTGTGATCATGGACGACGATTAAGGCATCTAGCACCTGCTGGAGCAGCTCAATCACCTCGTTTTCTCTCCAGGAGTCAGCCGTTTGCAACTGCTCAGCCAATGTCACACCGGGGAGCCAGTCTTGCACCAGGTAAAACACAGCATCCTGCTCAAAAAAGTCTTGCACCGTGAGCAGGGCGGCATCAGCCGTGAGGGTCTTGAGCAGGGCTGCTTCCTTCTGGAAGAGGTGCTGCCCTGCTTTGAGCAGTTTGGGGTGGGGACGGCTGAGGCGGAAGGCTTCGAGATAACAGTTAGGATTCCCCGGCAACATCAGGTCTTCAGCGAGGTAGCACTGACTCAGCGCTGTGGCGTTCAGGGAACGGATGATGCCGTAACGTTTGTTGAGGACTTTGCCTTGCATGGGAAAAGGAGGGGCATGACTTGACTCTATTGTGCGTCATGACTTTCGCAACATTGCATTAGAAGTCCCAACTCTCGTCTCGACTGTTGGGTTCGTTGGGCTGAGTTCTGGGCGGCTCAATGACGCGATAGTCAGCATCAACGACCCCATCGGCGGGACTGGGGCGCTCTGGGGTACGGGTTTGGCGGGTACGAACTGTTCGGGTTTGGGGTGTGGTGGGATGTTCTGGAGGGGTTTCAATATCCCAGCCTTCATTCGCTTCGGTCGGGTCATCCCAGTCAGCATTGGTGGGCTGTTCCCAATCCGGCTTGGGGGGGCGGCGTGCAGTGGTTTCCGGGTTGCGGCTGCGGTAGCGGGGGGCAACCTGGGGTGAGCTGGCAACGGGACGAAAGGTCAAACCCTGAATCAGCAGGCTGGTGATCAGACCCGCGCCAATACTCATCAGGAGCCACAGACCAACAGGCAGAGCGATGGTTGAGCTGCCAAAGAGCACCAGTGGCAGAGCAGGGGTGCTATTTTGCATTACCAGCAGGGTAACGGTGGCAATGATCAGTAGGAGCAGTCCGACACGCATAGGGAGAGATTAGTCACTCTGGGGTTGCCACGGCGTTAAATCCTGGAGGTCAAGGGCTTCAACGGCTTGCCGCTGGGTAAAGCTGGCAAAGTTTCGCTTTTGCGGTTGGGTTGTGGGGACAGTCATAGGAGCACGTTTGCAAAGTCCTGAGGCTCGATCTTAGCGTAGCCCGAGCCATAAAAAACCCAGCACTAGGGCTGGGCTGACTTGCAAGAGGAAGAAAAATTTGCAGGATGGAGAGAAGAATCGGGAGCGATTAAAGGGTCTGATCGTCTAGGCGATGCTGAGGCGGCCGCGACGGGCCCAATGCAGCAGGCGATCGATGGCGCAGCGTTCTTCGTTGTCAATGTTGTCTTGGAGGAGAGCAGCCAGTAGACCATAGCAATCGGCTTCTGTTAAGGTTCGGGTTGTGGCGGCCGCAGCAAACAGGGCAGCGATCGCACCGGGCAGGGGTTCCAGTTGGGGCATGGGTCGAATGGCTCTTCTCTCTACAATTCCAAGTATCCCGTTTTTGCCCGAGTTGCACAGTGATGGCGCTGCCCCCTGCCTTGTGAACCTTGGCGAGGGTGGCGTTGATGAGGATGGGCAATGGGGCGTGAGGCGGTAGGCGTGGTGCGGGTGAGCAGCGTCACTTGCCGCCAGGAAACCAACCATGGATCTTAATGGAGCTAAGCGGATTCGAACCGCTGACTTTCACAATGCCATTGTGACACTCTACCAACTGAGTTATAGCCCCGATTGAAGCGTCTATTATTGTGGCGTGATTTGCCTGCGTTTGTCAAGATAGCAGAAACGGTGCAGCAGTGAGCTGAAGCCTTCTCTACCCCCTATCTCCCCTTTGCCATGACGACCACCATCAATCTCTCCAAGCAGTCCAGCGCCTGGCGGCAGTTGCGCAATCGTCAAATCTCGTGTGAATATGCGCTGCAATTGCTGGTCAACGATCAGGGCACCATCAACTCAACGCTGTTGGATAAAGAGGTCAGCGATCGCTTCTTTCGCGAGTTCCCCAACAAGGATCTACTGCCCCCGATTGTGCCCCTGCTGCTCTGGCAAAACTGCTACTATCTCGGCTCCCCCGTGCAGGTGGAAGCGCCCGCTCTGAGTATGATGCGCGATCGTACCTTTGCCGAAGTGAAAATCGTCCCCATCACCGAAAAGAGCTATCGCAACTGGTACCACGTCCACCACCACGACCCCAACAGCATCACCGCAGCGCCCTTGGTTAATCCCCTCACGGGCAAACTGGAACAGGAAGATATCAGCGAGACCACCGAGTTTTATCTTGCCAAGGCCGTTGACCAGATCGAACGGATCAAGACCTTGATTTCGGGGGCACTGCGCAACCGCGCCAGCGATATTCATCTTGAGCCGCTACGGGATGGCTTACGGGTTCGCTACCGCATTGATGGGGTCTTGCGCGATATCACCCTGCTGCCGCCAGAGATTAGTCGCCGGGTGATTGTCGCCCTCAAGGTGATGTCAGAGATTAACATTGCCGAGAGCCGGATTCCCCAAGATGGGCGGATCGGTGAGCAATATGCCTCGGGTGAACAGATGGAGCTGGGCATGGATATGCGGGTGAGCACCTTGCCCTGCATGTTTGGTGAGAAAGCTGTGGTTCGGCTGCTGCCTCGGGAAAACCCCTTTACGACCCTGGAAGATTTAGGCTTTAGCACACCGACCCTGAAAAAATTTCGCCGTTGGCTCTCCCAACCTCAGGGCATGTTGATTTTGACCGGGCCGACGGGATCAGGGAAAACAAGTACGCTCTACACGAGTTTGCAGGCGATCGCCACGGAACATGTGAATGTGGTAACTGTGGAAAACCCTGTGGAATATATACTGCCCCGCATCACCCAAACCCAGGTGAATGAAGCGGCGGGAATGACCTTTGCCGCAGGGATGCGCTCGATTTTGCGCCAAGATCCCGACATTATTATGGTTGGGGAAATCCGGGATGAAGAGACCGCTGAAACAGCGGTGCGTGCTGCTCTCACGGGTCACTTGGTTCTGACCACTCTGCACACTAACGATGCTGCCGGAGCGATCCCCCGGCTCAAAGATATCGGCCCTGATCCCGGCTTAATTAGTGATGCCCTCTTGGGGGTGGTGGCCCAGCGACTGGTACGGCGGGTCTGTCCCCATTGTGCTGAGCCCTACCAACCCACTGAGCGGGATTTTCGCCGTTTGTATCTTGAACCGGGTAGCGTGCCGATTGACAATTGGCGCAAGGGACGGGGCTGTTCTCTCTGTTTTGACTCGGGCTATCTGGGGCGGGAGGCGATCGTGGAAATGTTGGAGGTGGACGATCGCGTCCGGGAAATTATTTACGATGGCACGATGACGGATTTACACCGCTATTTACGCCAAATCAAATTTGCTTCATTTCGGTTGGCGGCGATCGAAAAAGTAACCAGCGGTGTCACCACTGTAGAGGAGGTCTTGCGCGTTCTGCCCTACAGTGCCCTAGGACGCAAGCAGAAGCTCGAAAAATCATAAGTTGCTAGAATAATTGAACTAAATTCACTCAGCTCAGCCGTGCCTGCCAAAGATATTCATCATGACGCGATCAAAAATGCTCTGATCAAAGCGGGCTGGACAGTCCTAAGCGATCCTTACACAATCAAGTACAAAGGATTTCGCGTTTTTGCCGATCTGCTAGCGGGGGTCTAGTCGCCGCAGAGCGGGAACAACAACAGATTGTCGTTGAGATTAAGAGCTTTCAGGGTTCTTCTCCAATCCGGGAGTTTGAGACAGCGTTGGGCCAACTGACCATTTATCGCGTGTTTCTCAAAAAGCGTAAGCTAGAATTAAAAGTGTATTTGGGGATTGGCAAGAAAATCCATGAAGACTTTTTCCAACAACCCGCGATTCAAGCAGTTTTAGATGAAGTGGGTGTTCCTTTGATTGTGGTTGATTTAGAAACGGAGACTATTATTCAATGGATCGAGTAAGTTTATACCGTAAGAGTATCCAAAAAATCCTAACGGAATATTATGAAATTTCTGCTCAAACGCCTGAGCCAGATGGAATGGAAAGTGTGCTTGCTTTTGATGAGCAGCGCGATCACTATTTCTGGTTACAGATTGGCTGGGATGAGGATGGTCGTGTCAGAGCGATAACAGTTTACATTCGGATTAAAGATGAAAAAATCCATATTGAGCAGGATTTAACTGAGGAGGGGATGGCGAAAGAGTTGCTCCGTTTTGGTGTGCTGCCAGAGGATATTGTGCTAGCGTTTCAGCCGCCGGAAATGCGTAAATATACGGATTTTGCGCTAGTTTAAATTGTTTTCTCAGACAGAAAAAACTAGGTGGTGAGCATTGGCTATCTTTACAACTTGAAAATAAGTATTAGTCACTAATAGTTTCTTCAGTATTCTTCCAAGGTATCAACATCCAAATAGAAACTAAAGACGAAAAAAGTATAATTAGCTGTTGAATCGTTATTTCATTCGAAAATAAAAAACCATCCATAAAGACTATAAATAATGAGATCATGCTACCGAAGAATATACCTGTCAACAGGTTGATGAATACATGGATTAACATCCCAAGCTTTACAGAGGGCACAGAGAATATCTTAGATTTTGAAATCATCGTATCTCTTCTGGATATTTCGTAAACTTGTAGCGTTATGCTTAAAAACATAATCATAGCAAGTAGAATATTCGCATTAGCTTGTATCCAAATAGGTATATCGTATTTTGCATGTCCTGCAATTATATCTTTGAATAAATTTAGTATTATAATAGCGATGAATGTTGTTTTTATACTATTCATTTTTTCTAATGATTTTCTACTTACTCTCTGAAATATCAATAGGCAAGAAAAAATTACCACTCTTAATTTGGGAGAATTTTTCTAGCGTATGATAGTACCTTAGCTTCATGGCAGAATCACCGCCTTCATCTAAAATAGCAGCAGCTTCAACAAAGTTATTCGCTACTTCTTTCTCAGCTTCACTCATCAATAATCTGGCATTTCTTTCCTGCTCTGCAATAGCTCTCTTCGTCAATGACTCTTGTATATCTGAATCAATAGGTACAACTCGCTTGATTTCTATCCCCTCGATTTCAATACCCCAATTCTTGGCATTCTGACTTACTACTTCCATTACTTTTTTGTTTGTTTCAGATCGTCTAGATATTAGTCTTTCATATTTTATTTCTCCAACGGCTTCTTTTATGGTTGTGAGTGACATTTCAATCGTTGCACTATTAAAATCGTCGATTTCTATAATTGCAGTTTTCGGATCAACTACTCTATATCTTAAAACTCCATCAACTATCAATGTAACCAGATCTTTGGTGACGACTTGTTGTTTTGGTATATCAACTACACGCTCCCATACTTTTACCACTTCAAGATTATCAATAAGAGGAGGAATAAAGTGCAATCCTGGCCCTTCAGTACCTCTATATTTTCCGAGTCTAAATACAATTCCCTTCTCATATTGGCTTATTACGTGAAAACCAGTATGGATTTTAAAGAACCAGTTAAGAACCAAAATATTAACTGCTATAAAAAGCAAGACAAATTTAAAAGTCACTTTTATAATACTTCCTGCTTTGATCCATTCCATGAATTTTCTTATATTATAAACAGTTGATTCTCTGAACTCTTTCACTTGAGCCATGATTGTCTCCAATGATAATGATATTGCCAATTATTTTTCTGACTATAAATAATGTGAATTCTTTTATCTGATTATCCTGGTAAGAATTTTATTGCAACAGTTCGGGTAGTTTGAAATCGTCAACGGCATAATAAGGGTTTTAGCCTCCATCTCAAAAACTGTCCTGAGTATTATTATTGAGAGTTCGTCTGTATAGTCCCCCTCTATAGGTATTTTAACGGATTTGCTATTATGGTGGTTCCTTTTTCAACCAGCGTCTGGGAATTAGGATGAATTTCAACCCCTCACTCATCTCCTTAACCAGAAAATCAAGCAAGGCTCTCACCTTAGCGGTAAGATAGCGTTTGGAAGGATAAATGTCATAGAGAGTGGCTGTGTTGATCAGCCATTCTGATAGTACCGCTTGCAAACGCCCCTTCCGGAGATCGTCTCGAACGTAAATCTAAGGAATCAGGCTTAAGCCAAAGTCCACTCGTGAGGCATCGCAAATGGCCAGGCTGGAGTTGACCTTGTAGCGTCCCTTGATCGGTATATTGACCTGGCGATCGCCCCTCACAAACGTCCAAATATTGGCATGACCCGATAGCGTGAACTGAATGCAGGCATGACTCGCTAAATCTTCTGGCAATCGTAAGGTAGGCAAAATCAATGATCTAAAAGGCAAAGCATCAAGCTATCAATATTTGACCACTCTAAAAATTAATGGAAACCATCATTTTTTATCGCCAAACCATTCAGAAAATCCTCACTGAATATCATGAGATTTCTTGCCAGACACCGGATACTGATGGCATTGATACGGTTTTGGCGTTGGATGAAGAGCGGGATCAATATTTTTGGCTACGGGTGGGCTGGAGTGAAGGCGACCACATCACCCACATGATGGTTTATATCCGCATTAAAGATCGGAAGATTCATATTGAGCAGGATTGGACAGAGGAGGGGATGGCAACAGAGTTATTACGAGAAGGTGTGCCGCCGGAGGATATTGTGTTGGCGTTTATTTCGCCCCTGGGGCAACCCATGCGCCCCACCAGCCCCCGCCGTCTTATACCGAAAAGTATGCCGGAATGTTTACTGAGGGCTGGGATGTGCTATAGCAGGAAATCTGTGCCAACCAGATTGAGATGGGCATCATTCCTGCCAATGCGAAATGTACGGAGCGACCCGATGAAATCCCCGCCTGGGATGATGAACAGTTTGATTATCCAAATGATGAATATCGGGATTTGATGGCGCTGCAAATGCAAAACTTTGCGGGCTTCTTGGAGTACACCGACGAGCAAGTTGGCCGTGTCATCGATGCGATTGATGAACTGGGCCCCGATGAACTCGACAACACCTTGATTATCTAACGTGAGTTTCGGTTAAGCGAAGCGATCGTATTCCTCAATGCACTGAAATCTCGATGTCAAACCCGGTTGTCAGAGGACCCGCCCCCCGACACCTCCCGCTGAGGGGGAGAGGGCTCCCGATCAACTCCGGCAATATTCGGAGCCAGTATGGTTGATTCTGGTGAGTTTCAAACTCTAGCGCGATATCTGCTGATCCAGATCGTGGACAGCGTCTCCCTCAGGAGTTGTGTTTCCCACAGGTGAGACCATCACCTCAAACTGCTCTAACCGATGTAGCGCGGATGTGATCTGTGGGGCGGTATCCGGATAGATAATGCCCGGTGCCGGGGGCGCAGCACCATCTAAACCGAGGAGACGCTCTAGCTGGATCAAGGCCCCTATTGCCGTGAGATGGGTTTGACCGTGGGGATCGACAATGTTAAGTGTGACCGCTTGCAAAGAACCTTGGACATCATTGCCCGTAACCGCAATCTGGATTTCATGACCCGCGCCACTGCCGGGATTGTAGAGGAGCGATCGCCGCACAGATGTAAAGCGATCGCCGCTAATCAACTTCCAAATACCTGAACGGGTTAAGAACCGCAAAAGCTGGGTTGAAACCATATCATCAAAGGCGATCCGGGCGGCAACGGTTTTGGCTCCTGTGGTCTGGGGCAAGGTGAGCTGATCCGGTGTATCAAAACGATACACGGGCGTGGTGTAGCCGTTGGCAAAGGTGATCCGACGGGGATCGGTGTAGGGCAAGACCGGTTGGGGTTGACCGTCAATCAGGGTCTCGAAGGGCGTGGCCAGCCGATCCATATATTCCACGGAATTGGGGCCGGACTTATCTTGGAGCGAAAACAACACACTGATGTCGATGCTGGCAATGTCTTGCAGGGTTTGCGCTGCCGCCACGGTAATCACGGCGGCGATGCCCCCCATCCAGCCTGAGGAGAAGAGCACTGGGGCAGTGAGGGGCTGGTCTGCGAGTTGGGCGATCGCTTCCCGTAGTCGCTCCGTCCACCGAGTCACATCCAGGTAGGGAATACCCTGTTGCACCGCAGCCATCAGTAAGTAGTTATGAGGGTCATTAACGACCGCCACAATGGCGTTGGGTTTTTGACCTTGTAAGGGATTGGGCTGCTCAACATCGAGCTGCAAACTGCTGGCATTGCCTAGTTCTTCGGCTAGAATCTGGGCTTTGGCGAGGTTCCGCCCAGCGATGATCAGCGATAGATCAGGATGGCTTTGGCGAATCAGGGTGGCAAGTTGTCGGCCAACAATGCCGTAGCCACCCACGATGAGAATGCTATTTTGACTGTTCATTTTCGTGAGTCCTCCAATGATCTTAGAAGGTGATAGTTTGGCTAGATATCGACTTATACAATTTCTGGAAATCAATACTATAGATCATCGATCAACTGAGGGCTGAGCGGAGTCGTTCGCGCAGCGTCGCCAGAGGCGAGAGTCCGGCGCTTATGGTTGGGATCTATGTGTAGTCCGATTTTTGTGTTTTGGTATCAAAGACCCATAGCTGAGTAAGTCGCAAAGATGATAATCCCGAGGGCGATGATGCCGACGCTGGTGGCGATCGCCATTTGCGGCAGTTGGCAAGCGGTGGGCTGCTCACTGTGCAGTGAGGGTGCCGTGGCAACGGTTGCTGCTGTCAGATTGGGGAGCATTTGAATCGGCAGGAGTATCAAGGGAAATGCCAGGATGGTGCCGAAGATTTCGATCGCCAGTAACGCGGGGGGCATCGCATCGGGTGAGACAGGAAAGATAACGGCTAAGTCTAGACCATAAACACCCAAATAAGACAGACCACAAACCGAAGCCATGAAGATCGCCCAGCGCTCAGATTTCAGCACAAAGTAAATCAGTAATAAACTGCCTAAACACAACGTGGTTAGAAAAGTATTGAATACACCGAGTGTCAGAGGGTTGATATGACTAAAATCACGGATCTCAATCGGGCCACCTGGCACTAATGAGCTAAGGGCAATTCCTGAACTTCCGAGTAAACCAGCGAGCCAATATTTGTTCTGTAATGTCATGGTTTTAGACCTCATTGTGAATTGAATGATTCGTAACAAATGTGAGTTCTGGATAAGCGAAGCGATCGCATTCTTCAAAGCCTTAAAATCTCGATGCTAAACCCGGTTGTCAGGGGACTAGCCCCCCGACACCTCCCGCTGAGGGGGAGAGGGCTCCCGATCAACTCCGGCAATACCGGAGCCAGTATTGTTGGCTTTAAAACTCAATAAAACCAA
>JBCDEB010000159.1:0-16337 GCA_039180005.1 Cyanobacteria bacterium P01_G01_bin.54
GGAGAGATAACCTACTGATTATTCCTCGGGCAGGCGGGACGCAGATTCGACAAGCTCACTGACCGCCTGCGCTACGGGTTTCTGCGCTCAATATCCCGTAGCGCGGGCATCTTGCCCGCCACCCGGATCAGCCTTCGCTTTCTGTATTCATACAATCCGGATTCAGTATCAGAGGGCCAGCCCTCCGACACCGCCCGCTGAGGGGGAGAGGGCTCCCGATCAACTCCTGCAATATCGGAGCCAGTATTACCAACCCCGTTAGGGTTCACAAGACTTTGAAGGATTCTCTTAACCGAGGTTGACTAAGTTTTGGGTTAAGTTGACACCGATGGTGTCCCACCTGTCTGGGATGAGTATTTTCGGAGTGTATTTGAAGCGCCCCAATGGAGCCCATAAAAAAGAGGCAAGCCTCGGCTCACCTCTCAAGATTTCGTCATGAAGGTATCGCGTATCAAAACGCAAGTATGATCTAAGCTGGCTTCGCCAATTCCCACTTCACGTCGCGGTTCTTGGTTTGCCAGAACATCTTGTGGATCTTTTCGACTGCAGCCACCAGCTCCTCAGCATGCTCTTTGCTGACTTCCACCTTACAAGCCGAGCAGAGCTTGGCGGCCTTCCAGAAGGTATCGTGCAGGTCCGGGAACTGATCCAGATGGGTGGGCTTGAAGTAGTCTGTCCAGAGGATGAGCAGTTCTTCTTTGGTTTTTTGCGCCTGCTCTTCTTTGATAGCAATGTAGCGAGACAGGGTGTTTTGATAAGCGACACCACTGGTATCAAGGGCGAGGATCTTTTGGGTCATGGAGAGCACTGCTTCAGCCGTTACCCGTGCAGAAGCAGGATCATAGACACCGCAAGGGCCATCACAATGGGCCGAAACGGTTTGCGCGGGGAGAGCCCCTTTGAGGTGAGTCAGGATGGTCTTAAGCATGAGAATTGCTCTAATGATTTTCTGGTGAATCGGAGACGGGAAGCGAATCAAATCGACAATCCCCTATCTCGATCTAGCTTAGAGGGAGGGGCTGCGCTAAGCAAGGGAGCAAAAGGGAGAAGGCGGAATTCGGAATTTGGAATTCGGAGTTCAGGAGGAGCGGCTTGCTGAAAGTTCTGCAGGGCGTGCAGTCAGTGAGCTTGTCGTTGGCGCAGCCTCCCGGAGGGATATCTGCGTCTCGTCTGGATCAGATTATGATTTTTGGAGAATATGCTATGGAGATGCTTCTTGCTGCCACCGGGCTCGGTAGGGACGGGCATCAACATGGCAGAGCAGCGGATATTGCACCCTGCGCCCCAAGCCGCCGGGCCACCAGGGGTCAAGGGCCCAATAGAGCTGATCGGCGGTCAGTCCGGGGCAAATGAACTCCACGGCATCCCCTAGGGCATGGCGCTTTTCGCCAATTTTGTCAGCCATTGCCACACGAGCAGTGGGCTGATACCAATGGTTGATCAAGAAGGGTAAACCGATCTGTCGCTGGGCTCGCTCGAGTAGGGTAGCAACATGGATAATCGCTTCAAGGGTTTCTGGGTTGGGGGGGGAGTGAATGCCACATTGGGTGGCCTGGGCCCAGGTGAGTTGGCCATCGGGCACGATGCTAGCGGTTAATTCCAGGTTGTCGATCGCCCAGGTCTCCGGCCGTTGGGGACGCCAGAGGGTGAGTTTAAACGGGGGAATGGTTTGCCCGAGCTGATGATGGTCAGCGGCGAGGCTCTGGAGGGTTTGCTCGCGGGTGGGTAGCTCACGCCAGAGTTGTACGAGGCGTACCAGAGCCTCACGTTGTTGGTGACTGGCTTGGTAGAGATGGGGGATGCGATCGAGGAAGTTGAGCAATTCCCGATCGAGCTGTTGGGCAACGGTTTGCAGGGTTTCCGGTTCCGGATCAGCGCTGCTGAGAATCTCGGCGTCAATCCCTAGGGCGGTGACAGCGGTGGGGCGAGAGTCAAGCTGTCGCCAAATGCGGAAGGCTTCGGTGAGGGCGTTGCGTTGACTGCCCTTGCCGGTATAGTTCGACGGCAGGGTCTGGACAAAGTGGAGCAGCACTGCATCGAGCAGCGGCAAGTTGGCGTGGGCTTGGGGATCACGCAGTAGCGAGATCAGGGTGGCTTCTCGGCTGGGGAGTTGCCGCCAATATTGCACCAGACGCACCAAGGCTTCTCGCTGGTAAGGATATTGTTGGTACTGTAGGTTGGCCCGCTGCACAAACTGCTTGAGAGTAATATCCAGGTCTTCTTGGGCCAGTTGACGCAGGGATTTGTTGGTTTCTTGGGCAAGGGATTCGATCGCCGCCTCGCTGCTATCCAAATGCCGCCAAATTCGTACCGCTTCGAGACAAGCCTCCCGTTGGTGGGTTAGCCCCCAATAGAACTCGGGCAGACGCTCAACCAAGGCTAGAAGTGCCTCATCGAGTCCAGAAAGGTCTTCCAGGAGCTGGGGATGCCAGGTCTGCTCAATGTCGGTCTCGTAGGCGCTCTTAAGGATGGCCAGATCACAGGGAACCAGAACCCCGACTTGGGTATCTTCAACAGCGGGGGTGAAGCCATCGGCAATCAGGGCCAGGAAGCGATCGCTATAGCGTCCCCAAGCGGGGAACCAGAGGTCATTGCCCTGCCATTGCTGGGCAATGAGGCGATCGCTAAACACCCGAATTACATTGGCGGCATAATTGACCTGCTCAGGGAACGTGGGGCATTGCTGGGGATCAATCCCCAGACCCGTCTCGCCATCCGTGAGTCTTACTTGCTCGTCCGGATTAACGGCCGGATGCGCAACATAAAGGGCGGCCAGCAAGGACTTATGAATACCTGCGCGGCCAGCGGCTTGGAGATAAAGTTCGTTGCGTTGCTCTGGGGTGAGTTGCACCATATCGCACTGTCGAATTGTGTCAGCCCCGGCTTTCAACCTGGTTTAATCCGCTCGTTTTAATCCACCTGTGTTAATCCAAGGCTGGGGTTTCCCCTGTAGTGGGGACGGCCAAGGTGACGATCGCGGGCTCAGCAGAAGACTGGAGTAAAGGGGTTTTGACGACCGCACCATTAGCCAAATTAAATAGGGGATTCGAGAGGATGCCCGCCAGAGAGGTCGTCACTAAGGCAAAGACGATGCCCACTTGGAGCGGTCGCATACCGATTAGATCCCAGCGAATGATCGGGTAGCGGCGCACCACCTCAGACATCTCCTGGGGTTCTTTGACGACCATCATCTTGACCACACGGATGTAGTAATAGATTGAAACGACACTGGTGACCAATCCCAGCAACACCAGACCGTAGAGCCCGGCTTGCCAACCGGCCCAGAAGAGGTAAATCTTGCCGAAGAAGCCGGCCATGGGGGGGATTCCTCCCAAAGACAGCAGACAAATGCTCAAGGATAGGGTTAAAAGGGGATCTTTTTGGTACAACCCAGCATAGTCACTGATCTGGTCAGTGCCCGTGCGGAGGGAGAAGAGAATCACACAGGCAAACGCGCCCAGGTTCATAAAGAGGTAAATCAACAGATAGAAAATCATGCTGGCGTAGCCCGCTTCTGTGCCCGCGACCATGCCAATCATCACAAAGCCCGCTTGGGCGATCGAAGAATAGGCCAGCATCCGCTTCATACTGCTCTGGGCCAGGGCGACCACGTTACCGAGCACCATACTCAAGATCGCTAGCGCTGTGAAGATAAACTGCCATTCCTGGGTGATCGGCTCAAAGACCATCAACAATAGCCGGATTGCCAAAGCAAACCCTGCCGCCTTTGAGCCCACCGAGAGGAACGCCACCACGGGCGTGGGCGAACCCTCATAGACATCGGGTGTCCATTGGTGAAAGGGCACAGCAGAGATTTTGAAGGCAATGCCCGCGATGATAAAGACCAGGGAAATGGCCATGGCCAGCGACTGTTCTGTCGGACCGGTCGCGACATGGTTGGCGATCGCCGTCAGATTCGTCTCCCCGCCTGACAAGCCGTAGAGCAACGAGATGCCGTAGAGAAAGATAGCTGAGCTGGCGGCACCAATCAACAAATATTTGAGCGCCGCCTCGTTAGAGCGGGGGTCGCGCTTGGTGTAGCCCGTCATCAGATAGGAGGAAATACTCAAGGTCTCCAGGGAGACGAAGATCATCACCAGATCATTGGCACCGGAGAGGAACATGCCGCCCAAGGTGGCCGTGAGCATAATGCCGATAAATTCTGCCAGGGAGGTGCCGGACTGCTCGACGTAGCGAATCGACATCAAAATGGTGATGACCGTTGAGAGGGCAATGATGCCGCGAAAGACAATACTCAAGTCGTCGCCATTAAAGCTCTCCAGAAACGCCAGGGGCTCCGGTGCATCCCATTGCCAAACCAGGGCAGCAACGGATGCTAGCAGTCCGGCGATCGCCGCATAGGGCAACCAGCGGGCCGCAATGCGACCGCGAATCAGATCACCCAGTAACACCACCATCAGGGTGAGGATGACAATTCCTTCCGGCAAAATGATTCCCGCATTGAGTTGGGCAGCAACCGTACTCGAAAAATCCATAATCGTCTCAGTGATCGGCATTCGGAGGTGTTGGACACCAAACAAGGGTCATCACCGTTATGGATTGTACCTGCGATCGGTGGAGGATCGGGACGTGGCGTTAAAGTTATTGCTGAACCATCGATGGGCACAGCCGACACCTGTGAGCTGAACAGCATGACTTTCAAGATCCCTCCGGCGCTGCTTCCCCACTTATTAAGGGGGTTGGGGGAGATCTTGGGTCTAGATATAGTGTGGGGGTTTAAAGCGGCCGAGACTCATCCGCTTCGGGCAGCATACAGCGCAAAACATAGCCCTCCAGGGCTTGGCGATCGCCCTGACGATATTGCCAGATGGCATCGAGATAGGCCGGGTGATTGGGGCGGGGCTCAATGGGAAAACGATGGGGCCAATAATGGTAGCGCCCCAAAATAGCCCAGAGGATAAACCGTGCTAAATGACCATTGCCGTTGAGATAGGGATGAATGCGCAAAAATTCATCAAAGATCTGGCAAGCCAAGGCGACCGTATTGAGCAGATGATCGACTGGGGCTAGCGATCGCGCATTATCCAAAAGACTGATGCCATAGCGGATCTGCCCCGCCAGTTGACCCATCCGTCCGGCGACAATCGCCGCGTTCACCCCCACCCGGTCATCCCCCGTTACACCGCTACGACAATGCTTCAGACAAGGGAAATCCTCGCCACGATAATGCCCCGCAAAGTGACCATAGCCCAGTGGCGTTAACTCGGCAAAGAGGTGTTGGTGAATCGGGCGAGTATCGAGGGCAACCTGGAGAGTGTCGAGCTGGCCCGTGCGCAGTTGAATGAGGAGGTGTTTGACGGTTCGCTGCAAAACCGTTTGACGTTGGGGATGCTCGGCATATTCCCAGACTGGACAGGGTTCGGCAGGTGGAAAGGGGACGGCAACAGGCTCAGCGGGCATTGATTATCAGCAATGAATCGTTGCGGATCAATCATTGGCAGCGATCACATCGTGCGCTAAGCCCTCAGCCCATTGTTCAACAGATAATTCGTCAACAGATGACTCAATACCTGGCTCAAGCTCAGGAAATGGGGAGGGAGTGGAACGAAGAACAGCTTGGGCAAGATCATGGAGCGCAGCGAAGCGATCGCCCTCCTGGAGTACAAAGAGCGGTGACGCAAACGGTAGCGGTAGCGGTGGCAAAGGTGCGCTCCCCGATATCAAGGAAACTGTAGAATTCGACAAAGTTTCAGGGGTTGGATTTAGCATGGTTGCAATTCTATCCGCGCTCAGCTAACTTGCATTTTGCCATACCCCCTTTGATCTCGCCACCACGCTACAGAAACCATTTGGGTGCGGTGAGCAGAAACAACTCACTGCTACCGAGGGGAGAGCCGCGATCGCTCACCCGCAAACCGATAATTCCTGCCTTTTTGACGATGAGCTTCTCCGCCGCCTGGCCCCAGAGGAGCTGCTCGGCCCAGAGCCCCAGGTCCGGTTGATGACCCACGAGGGCCACGGCATTGTAATCATGTACCTGGTTCCAGTTAAGCCAGAGTTGCAAATCGCCACCAGGGGCCAGGGGCGCAAAGACCTCCGTTGCCTTGGCCAAGCCCACACGCTGCAAGATCTCAGCGGTTTGCCGGGCCCGCAGCAGCGGACTGGAGAGAATCACATTGAAGTGAATCCCCGCTGCCGTCAGCCGCTGCGCCACTCGGGTGGTTTTCTTTTCACCCCCCGACGTTAGCGGTCGCTCTGCATCGACTCGACAGAGACTACGATCGAGGGCGATGCCATGGCGAATCAAAAAAATATCCATCCCGGATTGTGGGCTGAGATTACCGTTCTAAATTGCAGTCTTAGAAAGACTGGAGCAGGGTCGCCGCAACAGTCCCATCACCCGATTCGGTATGACCCGGTTCAACCGGGAGGGACGACATGACCGCTGAGGGGTCTGCTGCTTCCGGATGATCTACGGTTGTGGCTGGGGCTGTTGGGTCTTGTGCTGTGGGGTGGGAGACGGTGGATTGGGGCGTAGCCAGACGAGTCGTATGGGGTTGCCGAGATTCAGTTGCGGGAGGCAAGGCGGCTGGGGCCATCACTGGCATCCAGATGATGGCGCAACGGAACGCTTTGAGGCGAATGAAGAAGGGGGAAATCCGCAATCTTGGGCAAAAGGTACGAATGCCACTGCGTACCTGGAGGGGCGGGGGCTCGGTACGGGGAAGTTCGAGGGTGGGGGCCGTCGGGGTCTGATGGGGGGTCGGGTCGGCAGGGGCAACAGCGATCTCGTCAACGTCAATGCCATCAACGTCAATGCCATCAACGTCAATGACGATCGCCGCTGGGTTCGCAGCGTTGGCTGTAATGGGTGCTACGGGGGCATGATTGGACGTTGCCTGAGCAATCCGCGCTTCTGTTGCTAGCGCGGGTTGAACCGCGATCGCTGCGATGGGCAACTCCTCTGCCTCAAGCTGACTGGGCAGGATCACGGCAATGACCTTGAGACGACGGATCAGCCCATCGCCATAGGCTATGGTTCCCTGCTGAGCCAGCCAGCGCCATTGCTGAATGCCCAAGACCCGGCGACGACGGTTGTGGCGCTCCGTCTGATTCTGCTCTGCCTGGCCCGGCTCTATCTGGCCATTATTCTCAGGGACGCGTGCTTCGGTGGCGATCGCCGCTTCACTCGTCTTCGACTGGACTTCAGGCGTTACCGTTACAACCGATTCTGTTGCTTGAGACGGCTCGATTGGGTTCAAGACCGCAGCTTTGAAGCCAGCGGGGAGTTTCCGGCAGATGATCCGCTCAAAATCACCATTAAAATGCTGACTGGGTTGGCCCCGCCGCACCCACATTGAGAGGATATGCTCGACAGAAATAGACTTGTAGCGGCCCTGATAAAGCGCTTCAATAATCGCAAAGCGAATCCAGTTGGCTTCGTAGTCATCCAACCAATGACCCACCCGCTCGGCTGCTGTATAGGGCTTGGTGTCGAACCCGTAATGGCTCAAGAGAGCGATCGCTTGAGCAACGGCAGAACGGGGGGCAGAGCTAGGGGTGGTCATTTCAGGCTAGGAACTCCTCAAAATTTTGGCTGGGTGTCCAGAGAGAGGATGGGAGTAAGGATGTGATGTAGTGAGGATTATAGATCGGTTCCCCTGATGGGGGATGCACCGATTGGCTGGCTTAACCTCTAATGGTATACGGTAATTGTCAGAACCAAGGGTTCAGAAGCGTTGGAGATTGGGTGAAATGGCGCATCCTACTGAACCATTGAGAGCCGATAACGGTAGAGCGCCACGGGCCGATCGCCCGCACGGAAATAGTCGGGGTCTTGGGGTGAGAGATAAATGGCTGTTACTTGGTTCGCGCTGATCTGTCCCGGCGCGGGATGCCGATAGTGAGTTGTGGTTTCCACGTCATTGATATAGATTTGCTCCCCTAAGCGAAAGACTTGGTGCGTTAGCTCAGTTGTAATGAACTGATCCGGCTCAGGCGTTTCCTGATCCTGGGCAATGACAGTGGCAATCAATTGGCCTTGAGGATTGAGACGGGTGATTTGCCGACTGCGCTGGCAGGGATCAACGGTAACTGAGCGAACGGCTGGTTTACCCAGATAAGCGCGAGCAATGGACTGACCATTGAAAGCGCGATCGGCCACGATCGCCGCCTTAGCAGGAGTCTTGACTAGCGCAGGCGGGGGCAGGGCAAAATTTGGCCGGGCAGAGCGCAACAGGCATTGCTGGGGAGATTGGCTTGGCAGCGGGCCAAAGCGCACTCGGAACGCTACGGGCTGGTTAAGCTGGGCCTGCTGAGCAGCAAAACCCGGCGTAATAATGTCAGGGGCTAGGGGGGCGATCGCTTCGATCAAGGGGCTCTCAACTTGCCAAGTGCCTGCAAACCAATCGGGGTAGGTCAGTTCCCCGGACGTTTCCAGTGATGTGGGGCGGTGCTGCCAATGGGGGTAAGCGGCGAGGCGATCGCGCAAGGTTCCCGCTTGGGCCGGTAAAGTGCTGCCGCTCCAGAGCAGTGTGATTAACAGAACAATTGCGATGTAGGGGATTTTGCGCAACAATGACTTTTGCCAAAATGGACTTGATCTAAAGGGCAGAAACGCGATCGGGCACGTTTCGATCAAAATACCGCCAGCATGGATATCCCCAGCTCAATGATGGAAACGATTTATCTGGTCTTGACTTGTGAACTTGCCGTCGTCTTTCAATTTCTGCATTTGCAGCCTCCTCTACATCAACATAGTCAGCGATTTTGCAATGGGAGCGCACCTCAAGCCCGAAATACTGCTCAATGATAGTGCTGACTTCTCCGACAGATGCCTTGATGAGAATACAATTATCTAGCGAATCCAGATCGCAGCCCAACTTTTGCGCAATCAAAACATTCTCAACCATTGACTTGATTCCACGGATCTTTGGGATAACGATGTCTTACCAAATCGGATCAGAGTAGAGATTAATGATCAAGGTGTCGTCGGTGGCGGGAATCGAGGTAATACAAGCACAAATTGGTGTGCCATCGGCCAGTTCCACCTCACAGGCATGGCAAGTGCCCATCAGACACCCCGTGGGGATATCGATGCCAGCCCGGGCAGCAACGGTAAGCATCGGTTCACCCACCTCAGCAGCAACGGTGATGTCGTCAGGCAGAAATTGGACTTGGACGGGCATGGGGATGAAGGCGGAATGTGGAGTTCGGAATTCGGAAGTCTTCTGATTAGAAATAGCTTGCTAAAGATTTCTGCTCGGGAGGGGGGGTCAAGCGTAGTGCCGACCGGGGTGGGGGGCCGGCCGCCGATGCAACGCTTACCGAGCCATTGTACAAATTCCGCCGTTGGGTTGTGTTGGGTTGCCGCTATGACACAGTTAATCCGTAGATAACCTGGATTTCGTTTAAGCCAAGATCACGAAAACTCATAAAACGCGATGAAATCAACAATACTGGCTCCGATATTGCCGGAGTCTGAGGGGGCAATTTCCCCCTCAGCGGGAGGTGTCGGGGGGCTGGACCCCTGACAACCGGGTTTGACAACGAGATTTCAAAGGTTGTGAAGAATGCGATCGCTTCGCTTATCCAAAACTCATGTTTTCTAAACTTCCATAAGCCCCATGCCAAAGGCGATCGCCCCTGGTCAATGTATACTCCCAATCCAGACAAGCCAATCGGTACAATAGAGAGCGAAACTGGCGGCCGGGAGGTGGCATGACCCTGCTAAAAAGAGTCTGGCGATTGGTGCAGACCAATGTTGAGCAATGGATTAATGCAGACGAGGACCCAGCCGAGCGGCTGGCCCAGATGGTTGAACTGATGCACAGCGAACTGATCAAACTGCGGCAAGCCACCGCCCAGGCGATCGCCACCCAGAAGCGCACCGAGCGCCAGATGCTGCAAAACCAGTCGACTGCCGAGACCTGGTATCAACGGGCCCAACTCGCGCTCGGGAAGGGTGATGAAGCGATCGCCCGCGATGCCCTCGGCCGCCGTCAAGGCTACCTAGAGACGGCCGCATTTTTGCAATCGCAAATCGATCAACAGCAAACCGTCAGCCAAAAGCTCAAGCAAGACCTGCAAACCCTGGAGCAGAAATATCAGCAGGCCAAGCTCAAGAAAGAAATGTACCTGGCGCGGCTCCATTCAGCCCAAGCCACCCAACGCCTCCAGATCCTGCTTAATGAAGCTGGTAGTGATCCCTGGTCGGTGTTCGATCGCGTCGAGGAGGAGATTCTCGCTCTGGAAGCCGAAGCGGACGTTGCCAATGCGGCCAGCGCCAACCGCATTGAGAATCGCTTTGCCGAGCTCGAACGAGAGGCTAAGGTGGAGGCTCAACTCAAGCAGTTGCGATCGCAATCGGAATAATGACAGTCCGGGGCCAGGGTTTTGGCCCATCACACTGGGCAGATAGGGTTACAATGCAGCTTTGATCCGCTAGCTGCCCCCTGAAATCGAGCCCCTGAATTCGAATTTGACGATGTCCACGATGTCCTATTTCCGCTTTGATGAAGACGGCGATCGCCCGTCCTTTGTTCTCCCTGGTGCCAAGCCCCATTACAACCCTGATCGCCCTGGCCAGGTGCAACATGTTGCTCTCGACCTGGTACTCGACATCCCCAACCGCAGCTTTAGGGGCACCTGTGCCATCACCATTGCACCGATTCAGGCAGGCCTCCAACACCTCACGCTCGATGCGGTGGATCTCACCATCACCCAGGTGATGCGCGAGGATGTGGCGCAACCCTTCGAATACGGCGGTGAGCAGCTCCAGGTGATGCTGCTCCAACCCACCACGACTGACCCGTTTACGATCACCATCCATTACGCCGTGGAGCAGCCCCAGCGGGGGCTCTACTTTGTCGGGCCCGATGACGATTACCCCGACAAGCCCACCCAGGTTTGGACTCAGGGCGAAGATGAAGATTCCCGTTACTGGTTCCCCTGCTTTGACTACCCGGGTCAACTGGCCACCTCCGAGATTCGGGTGCGCGTGCCCCAGCCGTTGATTGCTATTTCTAATGGGGAATTGATCGCCAAAGACACCATCGATTCAGATACCCTGTTTCACTGGAAGCAGACCCATATTCACCCCACCTATCTGATGACCCTAGCGGTGGGCGATTTTGCTGAAGTGCAGGACGAATGGAACGGCATTCCGGCCACCTACTATGTGGAAAAAGGTCAAGAGCAGCAGGCCCGTTTGAGCATGGGCAAAACGCCACAGATGATGGCCTTCCTCAGCGAAAAATACGGCTATCCCTATGCCTATCCCAAATATGCCCAGGTCTGTGTGGCGGACTTTATCTTTGGTGGCATGGAGAATACCTCCACGACGTTGTTGACCGATCGCTGCCTCTTAGATGAGCGCGCCACCCTGGATAATGAACGCACCGAGAGCCTAGTCGTTCATGAGCTGGCCCACCAATGGTTTGGTGATCTGGTGGTGATCAAACATTGGTCCCACGCCTGGATTAAAGAGGGGGCGGCCTCCTACTCAGAGGTGATTTGGACCGAGCAGGAATACGGCCCGGAAGCCGGGGCCTATTACCTCCTGCGCGAAGCCCGCAGCTACCTTAATGAAGACCGCTCCCGCTACCGTCGCCCGATGGTGACAAATATCTATCGGGAGGCGATCGAACTCTATGACCGCCATATCTACGAGAAGGGCGCTTGTGTCTATCATATGATCCGGGGCATCCTGGGGGATGAACTTTTTGATAAGGCGATTCATCGCTTTGTCAATGACCATGCCCATCAGACCGTCGAAACCATTGATCTGCTGCGTAGCATTGATGCGGCGACGGGGCGGAACCTGGCCTTTCTCTTTGACCAATACGTGTTCCGGGGGGGACATCCTGACTTTAAGGTCGGCTATTCCTGGGACAGCGACAACAAGCTGGCCAAGGTGACGGTAAAGCAGACTCAAGCAGATTTGGACGCCAAAGAAAGCGAGCGCGGTCTCTTCGACCTGACCCTGCCCCTCGGTTTTGGCTTTGTCCAAGACGAGACCCCCACCATCCAGGACTTCCACGTCCGTCTCAACCAGCCGGAGCAGACCTTTTATTTCCCCCTAAGCGCTAAACCCCAGTTTGTGAGCTTCGATCGCGGTAACTTCTTCCTCAAGACAGTGAAGCTGGACTATCCCCTGTCCGCGCTAAAGAATCAACTCCGCTATGACCCTGACCCGATTTCACGCATCTATGCGGCGATCGCCCTCGGTAAAAAAGGCAACCTGGAGGCGGTTAAAGACCTGAGTGATGCCTTGGTGAGCGATCGCTTCTGGGGCGTGCGGCTAGAAGTGGCCAAGCAACTGGGCAAGATTAAGCTGGATCAGGCGATCGCCGCCCTGCAAACCGGCCTCCAGGATAAGGAGGCGCGGGTGCGTCGGGCGGTAATCGAGAGCTTGGGCCAGTCCAAAACCGAGACGGCCTATGGGCTTGTCAAAGCCGTAGCAGAACAGGGGGATGCCAGCTACTATACCGAGGCGGCGGCGTTGCGCAATCTGGGCAGCATCGTTACGGGGGTTCTACAAGATAAGCAACCCGAAGTGATCGCGCTCTATGAGCAAGTTTTACAAACCCGAGCGGGCTGGAATGAGGTGGTGCGCGGCGGGGCGATCGCCGGCTTGAGCCGCCTCAAGACCTCGCCCCAGGCGGTGGCGCTGCTTAGCCAATATACCCAACTGGGCACGCCGCAGCCGTTGCGCCTGCTGGCGATTCGCTCGCTGGGGGCCGTTTCCACAGGGCAGACCCCAGACCAAGTCGAACGGATCGCCCAGCAGTTGGAGGCGATCGCCAGTGAGTCCTTCTTCTTGACGCAAATGGCGGCGACAGGGGCGCTGGGTCAAATGCAAACCCCGGAGGCGATCGCCATCCTCAATCGTCTCGCAGATCAAACGCCGGATGGTCGCGTGCGGCGGGCAGCAGAGGAGGCGGCCAAGCGAGTGCAGAAGAATCTGGGTTCGGACAAAGCCCTGAAGCAGTTGCGCGAGGAGCTGGAGCAGCTCAAAAAAGATAACCAGGATCTCAAGAGTCGCCTGGCGAAGTTGGAGGCGCGGCAGTAGAGTAAATCGTTTGATGTCGGGGATGACTGGTTTTGGGGCTTAACTGGGGGGGCATCCCAATTTGGCAACCCTCACTCTAAATCCCCTTCGACAAGCTCAGGGCATCGCCTCTCCCGAGCTTGGGAGAGGGACTTTGAATCTAGCTCCCCTTCTCCCAATATTTGGGAGAAGGGGCTGGGGGATGAGGGCAATATTGGCAAAAGTGGGATGCTCCCTACCTGGGGGCTTATCGGGGCAGTGCCAATTGCTGGCGCACCGTCTCCAGGGAAACCTGGGCAAAGTAGCGCTGGCGAAACTGCGCCTCGGTTAGGGCCGCCTTAAACCGCACCATCGCCGCCGTGGCAATTGCCGCATCGGGTTCCTGCCAGGCCAGAACCCTTAGTTGCTGGGCGGTTTGCTCCAGCTCAAACCCCAAGCAACGCAGGAGATGCAAGCCCTGGAAGAGGAGGGCGCGATCAAGTCCCATTTGGTGCTGTAATTGCGTCAGGGTGGCGATCGCCCCAGTGCGCAGGAGATATTTAGCAATGCCCACCAACGTCTGCCATACTGCGTCCGGGTTTGGGCCGTCGGGCTGGGCATAGTTGAGTGCCAGGGGCTGTTGCTGGACCGTCGCCCGCTGCAGAGCCTGATGCAGCTCGTCCCAATGCTGGGGACAACGAGCCACTTGGACACAGGGGGTCGTTTCCAGGGGCAATTGCTCACGCCAGTCCAGGAGCCCATCCTGCAAGCGTTGCCAATCCATGACCTGGGCCGAAGCAGCCGGGCGCAGGTCAATCAGCCGGACCTCGTATTGGCGGCGATAGGTGTTGTAGTCCAGCTCGACAATCACGTCGTAGCGCTGCTCGGGGTTGAGTTCGTCCTTGTTATGTCCCCACCAGATGCCGGGAAAGCCCGCTGCAGCCGTGGCATCCCAGAGCTGGAAGGTGGTCTTGAGATATTTAAGCTTTTGACCCCGCGAGTCCTTAATGTTGCGGTTGTAGAGCTCCCGAAACCAACAATTGCGCAGGAGTAAGCGGGGCACTGGGTTGCCCATGCCACAGGGTTCCAGCAGGTTGAGATCTTTAAACAGGGCTTGCCCCAGATCTTGCACCGTCATGGCCAAGTCGGCAGTGACGATCGGCAGCAGTTGCTCCGGATCAGGCAGATAGTTGCGCAGCTCCTGGTTAATGCCTTCAATAAACAGGGGGAGGTGTTCCGCTCGTAGGCTCAACCCCGCCGCAAAGGGATGGCCGCCAAAGCGATGCAACAGATGGCGTTGGGAGTGAACTAATTCATAGAGGTCAATATTATGGGTCGATCGCGCTGATCCCCGCGCCAAGCCATCTGAGGTTAGGTTGAATAAGACGGTCGGGCGGCCATAATCCTGGGCAATCTGCCCAGCCACCAACCCCAAAACGCCGGGCGACCATTGAGCATCGGCAAGAACAATCACATTGGTCGTCGAGAGGTCGAGCTGCGTCAGTTGCTGCTGTACCGCATCCAGGGTGCGTTTTTGGGTTTCCTTGCGACGACTATTGGCCAGTTCTGCCTTGAGGGCCAGCTCCTCGCAACGCTGGGGATCGCGGCTGGTGAGCAGTTCGACACAAAAATGGGCATCCCCATAAATCCGACTCACGGCGTTAATCCGGGGGCCGATGCCAAAGGAAATATCCGTGGGGCGATCGCCCGTTCGCTTACACAGTTCCAGAAGCTTAGCGACTCCCGGCCGCGTCGCCGTCATGGGTTGCGCCTGTTGTTTGAGCTGCTCAATTCCCTGTTGCGCTAAATAGCGACAGTCGCCACGCAACTCCACCAGATCGGCAATCAAGCCGATCGCCACCAAGTCCAGCAAATCAGTCAACGGTTGACCGGGCACATCGGGCAAGGCAGCATACAGGGCTTCAACAAGTTTATAGGCCACACCCACGCCCGAGAGGGTGTAGAGGGGATGGTCGGTCGCCAAGTAGCGGGGGTTAATCAGGGCTACCACTGGGGGGCGATCGGGCAGCAGGGTATGGTGGTCGGTAACAATCGTCTCAATTCCTAGGCTCTGGGCAGATTCAATCTCGCTCAAGTTGGTGCTGCCAGTGTCACAGGTGACGATAAGCTGGGTTCCCTGCGCGGCCAGCCGCTCGATTCCAGCCTGGTTTAAGCCATGGGATTCCCGCTCTCGGTGGGGAATATAGTAATTGAGCTGCTCCTCCGGTACAAAAAACTGCCCCAGTCCCTCCCACAGCACAGCGGTTGAGGTGACGCCATCGGCATCAAAGTCGCCCCAGATGGTGACGCGTTCCTGGCGATCGCGGGCCTCTTTCAGGCGCTCCACCGCCTGCACCATCTCCGCGCCAAAGTCCAAGGGGCTACGGGGCTGGTAGGTTCTCACCTCCAGAAAGGCTTCAAGCTGTTCCGCTGTGCGGATGCCCCGCTGCCAGAGCAGCAGGGCCGCAAATTTGCCCGTGGCCGGTGGGCGACAATAGGACTTGACCCACCCGAGAAATTCAGCGGGCAAGTCGGGTGCTTCGGGCAGTTGCCATTGGGCTTGCATGATGCGAGAGAGAAACAGGGTTAGGATCTAGTTTAGACGTTCTCCATCGTCGAAATTCGGAATTCGGAAGTTTGAATTCGGAATTGCCAAGCAACAACCGTTGCATGGGTGGCCCACCAAACTCGACCCACCCCGGTCAGCGCGACGCGAGATCGCTCCTCCCGAGAGGGGATATTCTTGTGAGTTAAGGGTTCAGAGTTAAAAGTGGAGATTCAACCGTGGGGCTGGGTTTCCCTGTCCTACGTTAGGGGCTGTCATCATTTAGATTTTAAACTCTTACTGTGACTGGCTTACAGCCCCTTTTTCTGTTTTTTGGGTCGGGCGCTCTGTCCCTTGTCCCATCAGGCTTCTGGCTTTAAATGATGACACGCCCTAGTTTAATGCTCCCTGCAACCCACGGTAGGGGGCGGGTTTCCCTCATTGGCGTGAACTTAACGCTGGGAAGCCCGCCCCGCCTAGGGCTTAAGCCCTAGGCTCATAGCAGAAGTAGGCTAAAGCCCACTCATCCAGCACACTCCGGAACCCGCTTGAGCGGGTTTTCGCTATGAGCCAAGAACTTGAGTTCTTGGCGGTTGGGTTTGAAACGCGCTCGGTGAATAGATTTCGAGCTTAAGTTCACACGGATGGGTTTCCCTGACCTGCGCAACCTTATAACACTGAATCCGCAAAGCATAGGGAGACCCATCCGTGTGAACTTAAGCTCGAAATCTATTCACCGAGCGCGTTTCAAACCCAACCGCCAAGAACTCAAGTTCTTGGCTCATAGCGAAAACCCGCTCA
>JBCDEB010000160.1:0-16256 GCA_039180005.1 Cyanobacteria bacterium P01_G01_bin.54
ACGAGTCATGACGGGTTATCACCCCCAACGATGAAAACCCCCTTACCAAGGGGGTCGGCGTAGCCGGGGGGATCTCGCTAGCTTCATTTACTTGGTGCAAGAGTATTAACATTGTCTATTTTCAAAGTAAATCCGGATTGTATACCCCAAAATAAAAGTACAGGATACTAGCGAAGGCTGAGCCTGTCGTTGGCGAAGCCTCCCGGAGGGATAGTCAGAGCGGCCGGGCTTCGACAAGCTCAGCCCTCGTCCCAGTTTTATTTAGGATCTAATTAGCGGATTTGGTATCACTCGATAATTTTAAGGTAGGCAAGATTGATCGCCCCTAAGCCCAAGCGAATAACTCAAAATTTGCCCACCCTACAGGTTTAGGTTAAGGTCTGCGGCTAACCCTTCAACTTCTGACTCAGCAGCTTATTCGCCACCTTCGGGTCAGCCCGACCGCTGGTCTTCTTCATCAGTTGCCCGACAAAAAAGCCCTGGAGTTTAGTCTTGCCCGCCCGGAACTGCTCTACCTTATCGGGGTTGGCTTCGAGCAATTCATCGATCATCGCTTCTAACGCCCTAGTATCCGAGATTTGGGTCATGCCCTTGCTCTCGACCAGTTTCCCAACGGAGTCCACCGTGGTGGTAAGCAACTCAGGCAGAATCTCCTTGGCGATCTTGCCGCTGATCGTGCCTTTCTCAATCAGGGAAACCAGCTCCGCTAGGTTAGCCGGGGTGAGGGCAATGTCGTTGACACCGAGCTTCTCGCTGTTGAGGTAGGCAGCGATGTCACCCATCAGCCAGTTGGCCACCTGCTTGGTGTCCGCCCCTGTAGAAATTGCCGCCTCGAAATATTCTGCCGTGGCGCGATCGTCGCTAATAACCCGAGCATCATAGGCGGAGAGACTCAATTCCTGCTCATAGCGGTGGCGCTTCTGGGCGGGCAGTTCCGGCAGTTCAGCTTGCCAGGTCGCACGCTGCTCAGCCGAAACAATGAGCGGCGGCAGGTCGGGCTCGGGGAAGTAGCGATAGTCGCTGGAGCCTTCTTTTTTGCGCATACTGATCGTGCGTTGGCTGCCCTCTTCCCAGAGGCGGGTTTCTTGGACGATCGCCTCACCCTTCTTCACGGCTTTAATCTGGCGTTCAATTTCGTAGTCGATCGCCTTCTGGATGGCACTAAAGGAGTTCATATTTTTAATCTCCACCTTGGTGCCGAATGTCTCTTGACCCACCGGGCGGATCGAAATGTTCACATCGCAGCGCAGGGAGCCTTCTTGCATATTGCCATCGCTGATGCCCAGGTAGCGCACAATGCGGCGCAGCTCCTGGCCATATTCAGCGGCTTCAATCCCGGAGCGAATATCCGGCTCCGAGACAATTTCCAACAGCGGTACACCGGCCCGGTTGAAATCCACCAGAGAATGGGTCGAACCCGAGAGGCGATCGCTCCCGGCATGCACCAGCTTGCCCGCGTCTTCTTCCATGTGCAGCCGGGTAATACCAATGGTCTTACGGCTGACGGCTTGAGTTTTCTGATCGACAATTTCCACCTCAAGGGAGCCATGCTCGGCGATCGGCAGGTCGTACTGAGAAATTTGGTAATTTTTAGGCAGGTCGGGGTAAAAATATTGCTTGCGGTCGAACTTGCTATAGGGGGCAATGGTGCAGTTGAGCGCCAGACCCGCCTTGACGGCATATTCTAGAACTTTCTCGTTGAGCACGGGCAAGACGCCAGGGTAGCCGAGGCAAATCGGTGAGATATTGGTGTTGGGGGGTGCACCAAAAGCCGTGGAAACAGGACTAAAGATTTTGGTCTGGGTATTCAGTTGACAGTGAGTTTCCAAACCAATGATGGCTTCGTACTCGTTGGTTGCTGGGGTTTGCGCTGGGGTCTGCGTGGCGATCGCGGTGGACATGGAGGGGGTGCAAGCTGTTGATGTCTATCAATAACGCCTCATTCTAACGTTTTCTCAGCCCCGTCCTGGGTGCTGATACCAAAGATTCTGCGATGCAAAAACCGATACTCGTCCCCATTGAACCCAGTTATGGCGCACCCGCGACGCTGGTATTTTTGGGTGGCTCAATTGTGGCGTCAACGGTTCCCCAAGAGCAGGCGAGCCAATGGTGGTGGCTGGTGCGAGCCTTGGGCTGGCAGGGGGCGATCGCCCAACTCGAATGGGATCCGGCGCTGAATTTGTCCCTCGAAGAGCTCGCCCAAGCCGGTGACGATGCCCCCGCCCTCTGGAACCATGCCCGCAAGCAATATAAGCGCATTGGCAAAAGCTTTTTGCCCAAACTGCTCTGGAGCGCCGAGATTTCCCAGGTTTCTTTTTTGGCGATCGCCCAAGGCAGCCAAGTCGCCTACTATGCCCTCCGGGAATGGGTGGAGCGGCAAATTCAGGTGCAGGATGTAATCTTGCTGGCGGGCTTAGTCAAGCGCGATCGTTCCCAGGGCTGGCCGCGCATTGCGCAAACGGTTCAGGGTAGGTTGTTTAACCATTACAACAGTAATGATCTGCTGCTGCATCGCTTTTGCCAAGTGTTGGGGTGGCAGCGCAGTGCTTGTGGTGTTAAGCCGATTACGGCGAGCAGCGATCGCCTCTTAAACCTCGATGCCTCACCCTGGTTGACCACAGCCTTCTATTCAGCCCAGAGCTATCAGCCTGTGCTGGAGGAATGGGTGCAACCCTATTGGCAGGGGGAGGATATTGAGCTGTGAAGGGTTGAGGGAAAGGGAATGATCGTGGTGTTGTTCTGCTCCAACCCCTGCATGATCCGTGCAAGCTAATCCCTCACCACTGGGCCGAGCAGCGTAAAGTCGGCGCTGGGCTGGTTGAAATCGAGCTGAATCGAGAAGACGGGTTCATCCTCGTTGAGGTTGCTAATCATGAACTGGCTCACTCCCACGCCATTGACCAGGGCGTTGCCGAGGCGGTGGGCATAGTCGCTAAAGCTCAAGCGCTCGCCGGGGCTGAATTCGCCCAGAGTCTGGCCATTGACGACGACGCGGAACGCGGCGTTGGGATTGGTTCCGGGGGGGAAGCCGCTGATGCCGGTGAAGAGGGCGTTATCTGCCATTTGGTAGGTGTAGCTGGCTGCGGGCGGGGCGCTGCTCCAGCGGCCTGTGGCCACATTGTTGAAGGTATAGACTTGGCGCTGGCTACCGCTGGCGTGCCAGGTGGTTTGGTGGCTGGGGGCGATCGCCGTCTCTGTTGTCAAGCCCAAGTTGAGATGAGCGTTAGGGTTGGGGGCGATCGGTGTGGGCAACGGCGAAATGGGATCGCCTAGATTGGGCAAGGTGGGTGTGACCGGGCTGGGCGTTGTGATGGGGGGCGCGATCGGCGCGGGGGCAGGCATATTGCTCACCAGAATCCCGGTTTGGCTGCCTGTGGGGCGGAAGCTGTTGACCGTAAGCGACTGTTCTCCCAGAGTATGGAGCGTGGCGCTAAAGCGGCCAAAGCCATTGGTGAGATAAGCGACACCGGGTAGCTCGGCTTGGGGGTCGCTGCTGGTGAAGTTGACGGCGCTGGCAAAGGTGGGGGTGGGGTTGCCAAAGCGGTCTTGGGCACGGACCGAGAAGGTGCTGGTTTCACCGGGGGCGATCGCATCTTTAAAACCATAAACCGCCAATGCCTGGGTGACATCAGGGGTGTTGGTCAGGTCGAAGTAGGTGGTGGGCACGCTCTCGGCGTTGGCGGCAACGGCGTAGCTCCCGGCAACGGTGTTGGCGGTGAAGCTTGTGCTAGCGATGCCGCTAGCGTCGGTGGTGACGCTAGGCGTGGTGGCAGTACCGCTTGCGCCGCTGTTGGGGGCGCTGAAGGTGATATTAGCGTCGGCGACGGGGTTGTTGAATTGGTCGAGGGCTTGGAGTTGCAGGGTTGCGGCAAAGGGGGTGGCGACGGTGGCGCTCTGGTGGTTGCCGCCGAGGATGCTGAGGGCGCTGAGGGTGGCGACGACGTCGGGGCGGTTGGTGAGATTGAAGGCCACCGGGTCTAAGCCGGGGGCAGTGGCGGTGACGGTGTGACTGCCAGCGATGGTGTTAGCGGTGGCGGTGAGGGCGGCGGTGCCGTTGGCGTCGAGAGTGATGGGTTGGGTGAGGGTGTTGAGGCTAGGGCCGTTTTGGGCGGCGTTAAAGGTAATTTGTCCGCCAGCGACGGGTTCGCCGAAGTCGCTGCGGACGCTGACGGTGAGGGGGTTGGTGAAGGCGGTGTCGACAGTGGTGGTTTGGTTGTCGCCGCTGTTGAGGCTGAGGGTGAAGCCACGCGACTCAAATGCGCCGATATCGACGATGCTGTCGCTGATCCGGGCTTGGCCGCGTTGGTCGGTGGTGAGGGGGTCGCCGTTGGCGTCGCGGGCGAGGGCGTTGTTGCCAGCGTTGAGGGCGGGGCTACCGGGGAGGAGGGCGTGGGTTGGGGTGGAGCCGCCGTAGTCGCCGAGAGGGGCGAGGAGAGGATCGACGTTGACGAGGTTGCCGTTGACGTCGTGGGTGGGGGCATTAAAACTTATACCTGTAATGTCTCCGATAAGACTATTTTGGATTGTGCTACCCAATAGATTTGCGCCAATATCTGGCCCTTCCCCCCCAAGATCAGTGTTATTCGCAATGATTGTGTTGGCGATGTTGCTATTTTGAGTGCCAGTAATAAAAACACCACCACCATCACCGCCACCATTGTTATCAATATCTGCGGCATTAAGTACTACTGTAGAGTTAGTAATGCTTAACTCACCAGCATGAATACCACCACCACCGTGACTTGCAGAATTTCCTGAAATAGTTGAATTGATTGATGTGACAAGAACCCCATGAATTCCACCACCACTATGATTTGTGCTATTACCAAAAACCACTGAGTCGATCAGTTTTATTGATTCCCCCCAGATGCCACCACCATCACCTGCTCCATTATTATCAGCGTCAGAAACGTTAAGTTCAACTATTGAGTTTGTGAGGTTTACAGAATTAGAATAAATACCACCACCACTATGGCTTGCAGAATTGCCTGATATTATTGAGCCCACTACTTTTACGAGGTTTCCAGCGATACCACCACCGCTACGATTTCCACTATTATGAGAGACGATTGAGTCTGTTATCTCTATTTCCTTACCTAAAATACCACCACCACTAGTATGATTAGAACTGGAAGAATTGAGCTCAACTATAGAGTTCGTTATACTGACGGAGCTGGCACGAATACCACCAACATTTTGTTCTGAAGAATTCCCTACAATGGTTGAGCTTTCTGACACAAAAAACTCTGCATATATACCCCCGACACCAACTCTTGAAGAGTTATTTGAAACCCTTGAATTTGTTAGGATTACCGAGTTAGATGTGATTCCCCCATGGGATCTTTCTGATGTATTACCAGAGACTATTGCTCTATTCAGAGTCAACGAAGTTTCTCCAAGTATTTGAATCCCGCCACCTAAGTTACCTGAAATAATTGAATCAGAAACATTTACGTCTCCACGAGAGCGGATACCTCCCCCGCTTTGTGAAATGTTATTTGATATCTCTGAATTAATTAACTCAATAGTTGAGCTGCCCGAACTAAAAATCCCTCCACCAGTCCAGCCAATGCTCTCATTTCCTGAGATTTTAGAGTTAATCAGTGTAATTGTAGAAGCATTGTCTCCGCTACTGAGAATCCCGCCACCACCACTAAAATCAGAAGTGTTATCCAAGATCTGGGAATTTGTCATGGAAATACTACTATCGAATGCCCATATACCACCACCTGCACCTCTAGATGAATTATCTGAGATGATCGAATTTTCAACAATAAGACTATCACCAAAAATCTTTATACCGCCACCTCCATTGAGTCCAGAAGATTGATTTCCTGAAACTTCAGAGCCAACCAAGCTAACTTGCCCATTACCATGGATTCCTCCTCCACCCCAACCCGCAAAATTCTCGGACACTTCAGAGTCAACTAACATTACTGTTCCATCACTAAAAAGACCACCTCCACCCCATTCTGATGAGTTACCTAAAATTGTCATTCTTTCCAATAAGAGATTCCCAGATCCCCGATGTGAAATTGCTCCTCCAGAAGGGTTCAATCCACTCGCTGTTCCATTCTGGATTGTTAAGTTTTTGATGGTTGCATTTGTTGTAATAGAAAAGTGGCCAATATGAAAAACCCGACCATTCCCCCCACCATCAACCACTACATTCTCCCCAGAAACATTCGCCCCATCGATCGTCAAATTATCCGTTGACCAAGCAATCTCACCGTTCAACGTAATAATCGGCGACCCGGCAATATCAAACGCCACCGTATCTCCCTCCTCTGCCGCCCCAATCTGTCCCCGTAACGACAACGCCCCCGAATCATTCACATTCTCCACCGTCCGCGTCGCCAACTTCCCCTCCCAAGTTGCCAACACCTCCCCCTCAATCGGCACCGCCGCCGCAACATCCCCCACCCGATACTCCAACTCCCAATCCCCGCCAAAACTCTCACTCCCCGTCGCATCCACCGAAGCCGCCACATCCGCCCCCGTCAACCGCGCCAGCGCAGCCACAAACGACTCGCCCCCCTCACCCAACGCCGTAAAACAACTGTAGAGCAGCAAATCTGCACTCTCACTCAAGCCCACCGCCCAAGCCCGCAACTCCGCTTCATGCGCCGACACATTCGCCGCCGTGAGGCGCTGATTGCCCAGCCACAGTTCCCCGTCATAGCCCTCCGCAATCACATTCACCGCCTCAACCGTCTCTCCTGCTGCCTGGATCGCCGCCAACCGCTCCCGGATCACCGCAACCCCATTCTCATCTCGCTCCAACAACGTCGAAATTGTCCCCGTCACACCGCCATACAACAGCGCCAACGGGTCATCCGCCCGAGAATCAATGAACGTATAAGCCAAATCATCTTGCGCACCGGGGAAGCGCACCACTGTCGTCTTGCCCTTCACCAATGCTGGATTGCTCGGCAACACATCTCCCGCCGCCATGAGCTGCACCGTCTCACCCTCGACTGAGCTCGCAATGCCCACATCCCCCTGGGCCAAATCCACCTCACCTGTCAGATAACGCGGCAAATCCACGGGCTGAATCCCCAGTTCACCTGGCAAACTCTCTGGCAAATTCCCCGCCGTCGCCGGAACCACATCCAGCACCAGGCTCAACAGGCTTCCCTCCGGCGTAATTTTGATCTGGTTTGCTCCCGGAATCGCCGCAATGGTCACATTCCCCTGAGGCGCGGCCACAGTTCCTGTGCTCAACACCGTCCCGCCCAGCAGCCACAATGATTCTCCAGCGGCCACTTCCAACGCCGCCTCATTCACGACCAACCCGGTCTGCGTATCAAAGACAAACCCCAGCGGCTCACCCGTCAGGGTTGCATAGTCATTCTCACCCAGGGCATTAAAGAAGCCCTCGCCAAAGTCTAGCCGCGTCGCTGTCGTCGCCGTAAAACTCCCCGGCACATCCAAGCTCGCCCCTTGAGTAAAGACCAGCCCCGCCGGATTGATCAAATACAGGTTCGAGTCGCCGCCACTGAGACGGATCAAGCCCTCGATCACGCTCGGATCGCCCCCCACAACCCGACCCAGCACATTCTGAATCTCCGGACGGCTCAGGAAATGGGCGATCTCATTGGCGCTCAGCCCAAACTCCTGAAACGAGTGAAACAGGTTCGCCCCCGCCTGCGTTCCCCCCTCAATCTGGTAGGTGTTGCCGTCAATGGTAATGACCGTGCCTGTGCCATCCAGGGCAGCGGTGATGTTTTGCGCCTGGGCGGGTTGACCGAGCGAGAGGCAACCGCAGAGTAGGGAGCAAAGACCGAGGGATTTGAGGGAGTGGGACATGGGTTTAGTGGGCAGTTCGTAGTTATCAGTTCGCAGTTATCGGTTAAGGGAAAGGGTTGCAAGGGAATGACCGTGATGGATGCTATTGCAGTGATGATTAAGACCCGGCCCCCTCTCCGGGGGACTCCTCCGAAGAGGAGGTTTTTAAGCAAAAATCCCCTCTTGGGAGGGGCGGTCTCGCGCAGCGACGACCGGGGTGGGTTCCGGATGTGGGCTACCGATGCAATACTTTGTGTCTCGGCAAAGCGAAAGCTTCATCGTTCGACCGGGGTCAGTTCCAAATTCCGAATTCTAAATTCCGAATTCAAACCGACCTGCTACCCACTCCTATGGGCAGACGCGAAAAAAATATGCAGCCCAGCATAAATTGGACTGCATATTTTTTTGTGGGTGTAGGATTGAAACTGCAGAGAGACTCCACTCGTGACCGGGCTTATGAAGATTAAGAATTTAATCCGGTAATTGCAAAATGCTCTAAACCCTTGGCAGGCGAGACGCACTTCGACTTCGCTCAGCGACCACCTGCGCTACGGGATTCCCGATTTATTTTCTAAACTCTCATCAGCCTGGTAATGGGGCGGATCGGCAATTTTTTCTACTAAACATGAAATAGTCCTACAGTTTGGGTTGCTTACGATGCCAGGAGGTTGCCTGCTCGTAGGCATGGGCGACTTGCAGGAGCAGGTCTTCACCCAGCACCCGGCCAATCAAATGCATGCCGATCGGTAGGCCCTGGCGATCGAAGCCACAGGGCACACTAATCGCCGGGAGTCCGGCCAGGTTCACGGGAATCGTCATCAAATCCGAGAGATACATACTCAGGGGATCTTCCGTTTTCTCTCCCGCCGTAAATGCCGTGGTGGGCGCGGTGGGCGAGACCAGGATATCCACTTTTTCAAAGGCCGCCTCAAAGTCTTGTTTGATCAGGGTGCGCACCTTCTGGGCCTTGAGATAATAGGCATCATAATAGCCCGCTGAGAGCGCATAGGTTCCCAGCATGATCCGTCGCTTCACCTCGGTGCCAAAGCCCTGAGCTCGGGTTCGCTTGTACATATCGATCAGGTTTTCGGGGTCTTCGACACGGACGCCATATTTTACGGCATCGTAGCGAGCCAGGTTAGCAGAGGCTTCGGACGGGGCGATGATGTAATAGGCCGGTAAGCCATAGCCAAAGCGGGGACAGGAGATGATTTGAATCTCGGCCCCTAACTCTTGCAAAACTTCCACGGCAGCCCGCACACTGGTGTTGACGTCCTCATCCAGGCCGCTGCCAAAGGTTTCTTGAATGATGCCCACTCGCAACTTGGTCTTGGGCCGGAAATTGGGTCGTAGGCTCTTGACGTAGGAGGGGATTTTGACATTGAGGCTGGTGGAGTCTTGGGGGTCAGGGCCGGCGATCGCCTCCAATAGAATCGCCGCATCCTCCACCGAACGGGCCAGGGGGCCCACCTGATCCAGCGATGAAGCATAGGCTACTAAACCAAAGCGGGACACCAGACCATAGGTGGGTTTAATGCCCACCACGCCACAGAACGCAGCGGGTTGCCGAATCGAGCCCCCGGTATCCGAGCCGAGGGCGATCGCACATTGCCCCGAGGCCACTGCCGCCGCCGACCCCCCCGAGGAGCCCCCAGGGACACGAGTGAGATCCCAGGGGTTGCAGGTGCGACCATAACCTGAGTTCTCTGTAGAGCTGCCCATGGCAAATTCGTCCAGGTTGGTCTTGCCCAGCATAATGGCCCCAGCGGCCTTGAGCTTACGGGTCACGGTTGACTCGTAGGCGGGGACAAAGCCCTGGAGAATGCGGGAAGCACAGGTGGTGGGAATGCCTGCTGTGCAAAGGTTGTCCTTAATCCCCATCGGAATCCCGGTTAGCAGGCCAATTTCTTCACCGGCTGCGATTTTGTCATCGACAGCGCGGGCTTGGGCCAAGGCCGGCTCGGCGGTCAGGTGCAAAAAGCTATGCAACTGGGGTTCTAGGGTCTCAATTCGCGCTAAGGCTTCTGTGGTGATCTCAACCGCCGAACGGTCTTTGCTGGTGAGTTGGATATGCAGCTCGCGGATCGTCGATGCCATAGTGGGTCAGAAGAGATGAACAAAGCCAAGAAACCAGTGTACTCGGTTTTGGGGGGTGAGTATTGAACCGGGAATTAAGGTTTGTTTGCAGAAATTAATGGGGATTGCCATAACAGACAAATGGATAGTGCGGCATCAGCCAATTGTCTGGCATCAATGCACCTCAGCAGCCAGGGTCAGCGAGACGTAGTATCCCTTGGGGAGGCAACACCAACGATGCCGATTCAAGCGCTCCCGCTTCCGTTGCCTCAGCCAATCTGCTGAAACTTTACAAAAAGCACGGCAATCTCTACGCAAACTTTACCTACACGGTGGGGATAGGGTCATACTCTACTTCTAGTCAACCAAGGGCAACGCCTGAGCCGACGATGCAAATCCCTGGCAAAACGAGCGTGCTCTTGAGAATTAAGCCTTAAGACAAAAAGGGGGATTTGGGTCTTTTACTTGGTTGGCTGAAGGGTGTTCATTGGGTTGGATCATGCTGAAAATTTTTGACCAAGATGCGTTGATTAGCAAACAAGACGACAGGACTTGTCCAGGGTGCGATCTGACTGAAGCGGATCTGAAGGGGATGGATTTAGAGGGCGTGAACTTAGTGGATGCCAAACTGAGTCGGACGAACCTGGTCGGGGCGAACCTGGCCGGTGCCAAACTGAGCCGGACAAATCTGGCGGGTGCAAACCTAGCGGGCGCGAATCTAGCCGGTGCGAATCTAGCCGGTGCAAACCTAGCCGGTGCTGTTTTAAGTGGGGCTGCCCTATATGGCGCAAACCTCAGCCGGGCGAACTTAGCAGAGGCAAACCTGACCTGGGCCGACCTGGGTCGGGTGAACCTGTCGGGGGCGAATCTGGCGGGTGCTGAGTTGATGGGGGCAATCTGGATTGATGGTTCGATCTGTAACGCCGCAAATTATGAAGGCCTTGTCTGCTCGGCAGTGTCATCCGTTTGAGCGCAAACGATTGCTGCGGCGGGTTGATCGCGCCTCTTCTTGTGGTTTGAGTTTGGCCACTCGCTTGTTGCCGTAGCCCATTGCCAGGGACAATCGTATGTTTCGTCAGACTTCTGAGGTTAACACTTTTGAGGTTAATGAATAATGTGCTCTAAATCAGACTCAGTCCTGATTGATTATCGATACCCAGAAAAGAGTGAAGACTGAGTCCTCCTGATTTTATTGGGGAGCTAACGGACGGATCAGGTATCAGTGCTGACTCGAATGGAGGGTAATCTAAATCAGCGCCCGGGCACTTAATGACAAAATTTCTCATTTATGATACAATTGAGTTCAGCATACCGTCGTTGTAAAGTCCAGTCAACGTTTTAGGTGGTTCGATTTTTGGATCATTTAGGGTTTGGTGTGAAGGGTGGCGAAAGCAACGAATCGCCATTCTCATCAAAACTCGTTGGCCAGCAACATGAACAATCCCTGTTGGGTAAAAATGGCTGAAATATTGGGGTGCAGATTGAAAAGTTGAGTCATTTTCAACGCTGCAGAAGAGTAAATATTTTTTTTTGATGAAGTTATTTTTAACGCAGTTCGCCTCCGGTCTAAAGTCGATCCGACAGCATTTTCGCCTGTCTTCTCACTTACCGATGCGATTGGCACTGGTGTTGGGTATTGGTTTATCGGTGAGTGCAGCTTGGGGAATCGAGCGCATTGAGCGATCGCGCCAACGGGAGCAATTCGAGAGCAAGGCCAATAGTCTGGGCAATTTTCTGCAGCAGAGTTTTGATCGAGCGGCAGATGCCACCAATGCCTTAGGCGGATTCTTTACGGTGGCGGAAGAAATCACCCCGGAAGAATTTACTCAATTTTCCCAGCGCATTCTCAAAGATTCACCCGGTTTGCTAACGGTGGGGTTTGCGAAGCGGGTCACCGAATCCGCTCGCCTAGATTTTGAAGCCGACCTCCAACAGAACAGTGCACCGTATCCCTTTATTTGGGACGGGGCGCATCGCCGTGCGGCACCCGCAGAAGAATATATCGTGACCACCTATATTGAGCCCTTTGACCAACATCAGGCATTGCTGGGCTATAACCACGCCAGCGATTGGCAGCGATACAGCGTGATTGAGCGAGCCAGTCAGGCTGACATGATGATGACGACCAATACGGTGCAACTGCCCCCACCGACGTATCCCGTTGATACCGGGTTTGTGGTCTATCAGCCCCTCTACCAAGGCGATCACCCAGATAGCCAAACGTTTACGGGAGTCGCCTACAGTACCTTTCAAGTTGAAGATGCGATCAATACCGTCATTCAAGATTTAGATTGGCAGGCGGTTAGCTTCTACATCTACGACCTCGATCTCGATCGTCTCGACTCCGCCTTGGTTAAGGGTCTAGACTCCCTAGAGCAACGGCTGGTTGTGGCTTACGATGGCAAGACCCAAGCGATGGTCGCTGCCAACGCCCTAGCCAAGCCCCATAACCATCCGCGCCATTGTCCCTACAGTCGAGAATGGACGGTTTGTTTGCAGACGTTGACCCTCCAGGGACGAGAATGGTCGGTGCTGATTCTGCCGCCCGCTCGGGCCTATCTACCGGGATCGGTTTGGATGACGCTCACGATTGGCCTCCTGTTAACCCTGACCCTAACGCTGTATCTCGGGATGGCCAATCGCCAGGCAAGACATACCGAGGAGTTGGTGCAAGCCCTCAAAGAGGCCCGGAGTGATCCCTTAACCGGTTTGGCCAACCGACGGGAATTTGAGCATCGCTTGCAGCAAACGCTGACGCATCCCCAGCGCAATTGCCATACCCTCTGTTATATGGACCTCGATCGGTTCAAGATTGTCAATGATGTTTGCGGTCATGAAGCGGGCGATCGCCTCCTCTGCAATGTCGGTCAGTTGATCCAGCGGCGAATTCGCAAAGGGGATTTGCTCGCCCGGGTGGGCGGTGACGAATTTTGCCTGCTGCTGTATCACTGCTCGACAACTGAAGCGGAAGCGGTGGTAACGGACTTGCTCGCGGCGATCGCCGCTTTTCAGTTTCATTGGCAAGAAAAAACCTTCAATATTGGCATCAGTATTGGTTTGACGGGTGTGACGGCGGATGTGGAGGATGAAAGTGAATTGATGCGCCAAGCGGATAAAGCGTGCTACCAGGCGAAACAAAACGGACGCAACTGCATGGTCAAATTTGAGCGTGAGCAGCAATCGGATGCGTCCCATGGCTTAGAATGGCTGACTTGGCTCAATGAGGGCTTGGCCGATGAGTTCTTGCAGCTTTACTGTCAACCCACCTTAGCGCTCAAGCCCGAAGCAGCACGCAACTATGTGGAAATTTTACTGCGACTGCGTGATCGGCCGGAAGTCTCGCTCTCGTTGCGTGATTTTATTCAAGATGCCGAACGCTATCAACTGATGCCCACGATTGATCGTTGGGTCTTCCAAACCTTTTTACGCTATTTGGCATTTTTTATTCAAGATACCAACTTGGCAACGGACTGGGAGACCAATGTTTATGCGATCAATCTCTCCGGTTCAACCTTAAGTGATGATCAGTTTGTGTCGTTTTGCATAGCACAACTCAAACAGCATCAAATTCCCCCGCAAATTATTTGCTTTGAAATTACCGAGAGTATGGCGATCGCCAATATCAGCAAAGCCAAAAAACTCATCAAGGAACTACGCAAGCTAGGTTGCTCCTTTGCATTGGATGACTTTGGCAGTGGCATGTCTTCCTTTGCCTATCTCCGTGACCTGCCGATCGACTACCTCAAAGTGGATGGCTCGTTTATTGTGGATTTGGATGGGGATAATACAACCTACAACATTGTCAATGCCATTACCCGTGTGGGCCAGGTTTTAGGTGTGCAGACTGTGGCTGAATTTGTGGAAGATGATGGGCTGCTCGGCAAACTTCGTCAGCTTGGTTTTGATTATGCCCAAGGGTATGGTGTCGCCAGACCGATTAATTTTGAGCAGCATTTATCGAGCTATTCGGAGATTCATAAATAAACTGAGTTCTGTTTAAGCGAAGCGATCGCATTCCTCGGGAGCCTTAAAATCTCGTTGTCAAACCCGGTTGTCAGGGGACCAGCCCCCCGACACCTCCCGCTGAGGGGGAGATTGCCCCCTCAGACTCCGGCAATACCGGAACCAGTATGGTTAAATTCTGCTGAGTTTTAGCGTCTTTCGCGATGTCTGCTTATCCAGAACTCACGTTAACTAGTGCAGCGTCAACCCTAAATTGTAGGTTGGGTTGAGGTTTCGGCTCCGTCCTGGATTGAGCAGAGCCGAAATCTCAACCCAGGACGGAGCGAAACCCAACACAACCATTACTGATACTGGGTTTCATGGTTCAATTTGAGCTGCGCGACAACCCCTCATTTCACTCTTGATAAAACACTAGCATCGAACTCTATGCGACTGAGCGCCCTAGACCTCAGCGGCGGCTCGTTCAATCAATCGCCGCCCCAGGGTTTGGGTTCCGGTATGTTCATAGTAATTGGTGCTCAGGTCGAGAAACGCCGCGAGATAGTCGAGGCGATCGTCCGTGACATCGATAAAGCCCCGGAGCTGGCTGGTGAGGCGATCGCGCGAGAGCTGCTTGGCGCTGACTAAGTTACCCATCCAGCCTTTGACCCCGGAAAAACTGTCGGTGATAAAGCCCAAGCGACTGCTGGCAGTTTGGCCGGGAATGAACTGGGCAATTGCCTTGTAGGCCGCATTGTGTTCGAGTTCCTGGGGGCTCAGTTTACTCAGGTTCTGATCTACCACTTGCAGAAAGTCGGGGCCAAAGGGAATGATGCCATCGAGACACACCAGGGCCACCATCCGCATCAACGATTCGCCACTATATTCACCCAGCGCCTTGAAAAAATCCCCCAGACTATCGCCGGGAATGCCGTTAATCTGACAAAAAGCCACCACTTCCACCACCAGCTTGAGAGACAGGTCAATCGTTTGGGCGCGATCGATTTTCGGCGTGATCCGGTTGAGCAGCCCTAAGAGGGGAATTTTCTCTCCCACTTTGTTGGCCAGTGCCGCTGCGCCTAAGGCGGCATCGACGCGATCGACGGTTTGGTAGAGCCAGAGGGCCCGCTGGTAGCCTTCGCCTTTGTCGTTGAAGAGCCAGACGGCGCGATCGCCGATCGCTTGGATCAGCTCCGCATCCGTTTCACCCGTCACCTCCCGAATCATGGTTTTAAAGCCCACGGTATTCTGCCATTCCCCCGGCGCAATAAAGTCGAGGGCATGCAGCACCCGGGTGGTCATGTTTTTCTCGGGCAGATTGTCGATGAGTTCAAAAATCGGTTTGGACATTTTTTGAGTTCAAAGTTAAAGGTTAAAAGTTAAAGGTTAAAAGTTAAAGGTTAAAAGTTTAGGGAATTAAAAAACTTTTAACCTTGCACTTTTAACTTTTAACTCAATCTAAAGAGGCTAAACCATCGAGGTCGAATTTTTCCAACCATTGTTGGCGATCGCTGGCCGAAAAGGCTTCGGAACGGGATTGGGCTTTGACTTGGAATTTATCTGCCACTAGCACGCCGGTGCCATTCTGCCCCTGCTCAACGGTGGGGTAGCCCCCTAAGGTGGCGGTGCTGTCGGCGTATTTGTCGGCGGCGGCGGGGTTGCTGCGAATATCGGCGATCGAGAGGACGGCGAGCTCTTCGCCAGACTGCTTGAGTTTGGCTTGGGAGAAGCCGCTTTTTTCTTGGGTATAGACCACGTCATACTCACCTTCAGCAGACGGGAAGAAGCGATTGAGTTGGCTACCGTTGGTGGCGTCCTCGACCACTGCGGTTGCGCCGCGTTCGGTGCTGGCATCCTGGGCGGCTTGGAAATCGGAGGGGGGTGCGGCGGTACAGGCGCTCAGCAGCAGTGCGGCCGAGAGCAGCAGGCTAGACAGAAAGAGGGAAAGACGTTTCATGATCGTTGTGAGGGTTAAACGATTTTAGAGCAGGCGATGATGGGCATCATTTTATCAAGCCGCTCATGGTCGGGTGGGCGATCGTTTCAAAACTGACATCACCCAGCCTGATATCAAATCCGCCAAGTAGATGCCGAATAAAGCTGGGATGAGGGCTGAGCTTGTCGAAGCCCGGCCGCTCTGACTATCCCTCCGGGAGGCTTCGCCAACGACAGGCTCAGCCTTCGCTAGCATCCTGCACTTTTATTTCGGAGTAGCAATTCGGATTTACTTTGAAAGTAGACAAAGTAAATACTCTTGAACTAAGTAGACGAAGCTAGCGAGATCCCCCCGGCTGCGCCGACCCCCTTGGGTAAGGGGGTTTTCATCATTGGGGGTGATAGCCCGTCATGACTCGTTGGTATTACGCATTTGCACCGAGTCGCGTAGCTGACGAGATCCCCCCGGCTACGCCGACCCCCTTGGATAAGGGGGTTCTATTGTCAAACCCGGC
>JBCDEB010000161.1:0-16145 GCA_039180005.1 Cyanobacteria bacterium P01_G01_bin.54
CATTCCTCAAAGCCTTGAAATCTCAATGCCAAACCCGGTTGTCAGGGGGCCAGCCCCCCGACACCTCCCGCTGAGGGGGAGATTGCCCCCTCAGACTCCGGCAATATCGGAGCCAGTATCGTTGATTTCATTGAGTTTCATCAGCTTTCGTGCTCTTGGCTTAACCGAAACTCAGGTTATATTAGGGTTCGTTGGTGCAGCAATCACCATAGGCTTGATTTACCTCGGTATATTGTATGGATGACAGCAAATTAACTCACTGCTTATGTCAATTGCACTGGTTTCCAAATCCTCATTGAACCGTAACCGATGACAAAAGGGATCGATCGCCTCCCTCACCCGTACTTTCCAACAGCAGATCCTAGAACTGTTACACTAATAAAAATAATAGTACATTTGCCTAAACCAGCATGATCGCCACTGCACCCCAGCCCACCATCACCTGGGAAAAGCTGCCCGCTGATTTTGCGCTCCCCGATGATCCCGTGGACAACATCCATCAACCGGCTCTGGCTGCGGCTCTTACGGAAAGTTTGCAAATCGCCGATCGCTTGCCAGAGGCAGCATTGACCCCCACCAACTACGGGATTTGTGCGCGGTTCAATGAACGTTTTGTGGTCAAAGCCCCTGACTGGGCTTACATCCCGAATGTGACAGTGCCCCAGTCTGAGATCGTGCGTAGCTATACCCCCCATCTCCAGGGGGATGTCCCCGCGATCGTACTGGAGTTTCTCTCGGATACTGAGGGGGGCGAATATTCCAGCAAAGCGACCTACCCGCCCGGTAAATTCTTCTTCTACGAACGGATCTTGAAAGTGCCCAGCTATGGCATTTTCCAGCCCAAGACGGGTAGCCTAGAGCTACACCGCCTCAATGCCCAACAGCAATATCAGCTTGAGACCCCAAATGGGCAGGGCCGCTATTGGCTGCCAGAGCTGGAACTGTTCCTGGGAGTTTGGCAGGGAAGCCGCGAGAATCGTCAAGGCCATTGGCTGCGCTGGTGGGATGAGGGAGGGAATCTGCTGTTGTGGGGTTCAGAGCAAGCTGCCCAGGAGCGGCAAAAAGCTCAACAGGAACGGCAACGGGCTGATGCCCAGGAGCAAAAGGCTCAACAGGAACGGCAACGGGCAGAACGTCTGCTGGCACAGCTCAGGGCTGCGGGGATTGAACCTGAGATCTAGGGGGGGCGATCGGCGATGATTCACCCACAATCCATCACATCACTATTACGTCCCGACTGATAGCGGTGTTGGGTTTAACTTGAGCGTGTGGCCAGGAATGATTGATAATCTTAGGCGTCAAACGCCGATCGCCTCCAAATACTCCGACAAGAAATCAATCAGATCCATCGATTCCGCCACAAACGCCATCGCATCGCCAAATTTGGGGCTCTGCACCAGGGACGCAAAATGGGCGATCGCCTCCTGTTCTTTGGCCTTGCGCAGATATTGAAGATAATTCAACAGATTCTTGCGGGCATTGTCGGCTTTTTTTTCTGGACAATGGCCCGTATTGAGCCAGAGTAAGACTTGCTCATTTAAATTGGCAAAGTCTTGAATTTTCAAGGATTTAAGCTTGCTGCGCTGTTTCGAGAACTGCAACAGCAGTTGCTCCGGTGTTAGACTGCGCTGTTTAGCTAGACTCTGACGAAAAGCGAGGGTCGCCCGGTTGCCCACCATCCCGGCAATCAGTTTGAAGTGAATGTCTCCCAGTTCTGTATGGTTGCGAACAAAGTCCGAGACCTTGGCCCAGGCGCGGCGATCGGGGGTTTTGACCAGGCCAGCGGTGGCGATCGCCATATCTGCGTCCGGATTGTCGCCGTCTAGGTGTTCGGGATGCTGCTGGATAAATGTCAGCACCCGGGGATCAATTGCCTGCTCCGATGCCCAAAGCAACCAATCTTCCACCGTCGGCGCAAATTCATAAAGATTAAACCGCGACACCAGGGCGGGGTCCAGCTCCGTCAGTTGATATTCTTCCCCTGCATTCACCGCCGCAATCACGATACTACCGGGGGGGAGAGGTTTACCGGCCAAGGTTTTGTTAAGTGTCAGGTCTTGCACCGCTTGCAAAATCTCAGGACGAGCGCGGTTGAGCTCATCGAGAAAGAGCACCACCGCTTGGTCGGGGGCGGGCCACCAGTAGGGGGGCAGAAACACCGAACGACCCGTCTCTTCATCTTTATGCAACAAGCCAATCAAATCCCCCGGATCGCTCATCTGACCCAGAAAGAACGGGATCACGGGCAGATTCTGGCGTTGACGGTAGAACTGACTAATCATTTCCGACTTACCAATGCCATGCTTGCCCACCAAGAGGATATTTTGTGCCGGGGGCGTCAGTTCCAGGACTTGATAGAGTTCGTGGGCATCAATGCGAATCATTGCCAGTTATAAATCCTGATGACGTATCCAATTGGAACGGCCGTAGCTCCGCTTGAGATGGGTTTTAAAGCGCACACCACTGTTGTAGGTCTCGCGAAGCGCCTGAATCGCGGTGCGCAACTTGGGCAGCACGTCTTTGAACTGGCTAAAGGGAATCAAAATCGCAAAGTAGTCGTTGTCCGAGAGGCGAATGATTAGCTTGAGTTTAATGCTATCCACCTCGGTGGCAAAGTCAAATTGGTCTTCTTTAGCAATTTTGCGCACCTGGGCCAAGATCGCCTGCTGCTTGAGGTCTCGCTGTTTTTGACGTTTGGCTGCCTTGGCTTTCTGCTGGTTCACCCGCTGCGTAAACGCTTGGGCGAGGGCCACGACTTCGTTGATGTCGGAGAGGGGAGCGGGCGATCGCTGCCCCCCTAATTCGACCCAGAGCTGTTGCTCAGGAGTTCGGAGTAAATATAAACGGGTGTGATGCTGATACCAGCGCTCACTCGATTCTTCTAGCAAAATACAACAGCACAACGTATCGGTAGTGGCTGGGTTCAGAGCGCCTGATCCCACTGGAAAACGATGGCGATGGTGGCGGTTATCATCTCGCTCTACGCCAGGGAGCGCTTCAACCCGTACCAGCAAGTCCTCCGCCAGTTCCTGGGCCTGCTCGGGGGAAACGGTGAGGGGCTGACGCCCGGAAATATTCTCCCGTAGAAGTTTTTGTAGACTCCGCCAAGTGATAGACATAAGCCAATAACGATCTGGTCAACCCACAGGTGGCCACAGTAAAAGTCAAAATCATCACTTTGTTATTATAGTTGTCCATTAATCTTTCAACTCACCTACTTAGCAATATAAAGGCTCATAAAAGTCAGCATGGGTTAGATTATGGGCGATCGCTCACCCAACCTTATCATCAAATCAGAGTCAAAAGACTTGCTATTTCTACAGTCGCAAACCTGCTTTACTTGAAGTGTTTGAAGTGAATTCATGATCAAGAGATTTGTGTTATACCCCCATATCCACTTTTAGATAATGAGAGCCATCTCTAAATAATTTACGTTTAGGGACTTGTAGGAAATCACGCACATCTTGAAGCTTTCTATCAAAATATTGATCCCATTTCAGGCAAACAAGTGGTTTACTGCGTACTCCTCTTTCAAAGCTCTCCATAATATAGCTTCTATATTCTTCCTCTAGAACTGACTGTTTTCGAGCTGGCTTTAAGGCTTTGTAGAAAGCCCTTAGATATTCGTCAGCACAAAACCTGCGAGCTAGAGTATTTGTTTTAAATGAAACGTACATCCATTTTTCACAATCCTCAATAAATGAAGGAAAGAGGAACTGTTTTCGAATTGCTTCATAATCATTATCAAGGAGCCATGATCGGCGGGCATTCTTGATCCATTCCGAGCAGTGAATCAGAGAAGTATTGCACCACTCAGCAACAATAGGTATCACATTATTTAAACGTGTTTGCCCCATAATAAAGGCATACAGACAAACTTCTTCTGCTAATACAATTAGGTCTCTCTGATGAGATCGTTCATTTTCATAAGTTATAAATCCCCCGTCCCAACCATAATGGTAAAATTCGCCCACAAGGTGATAAAAGTCATGCGTTTTTCCAATTAAACGAAAAAACCATTCAACGTCTGAATTTGACGCAAGTGGCTGCTTGTCAAATTCATAAAATCTTCCATCACACATATATTCCAAGTAAGAGCCTCCTAAAGTATTTGAAGGAAACTGTATTAGATTTTCAGGAGATAAATTCGCCACAAAATAGCGTTCTCTGCACAACTCATTCAAACTATTCAGATAGAGGTTTTGAAATGTATTTTTTTCACTCCTTGACGAATCATGATCTCGGATATTATTAATTAAGCTAGACCAGTTTCTAGCCACATAAAGGTGTGTGAGGTTAAGTCGCTTGAGCTTTTGACGCAACTCTGAATATTTTTCTGCTACTTCTGAATATAATATCAACGAGAAGTTAGAACCATCTGCATTACATCTATGTGTCCCTACGTAAGCTTCGGCTTCCTTTAAGAAAAAATCAATTCGATCTAATGAGTCCATATTTATTCCTCTATACTTGATATTAATTGATACGAAATAAATCAATCACAAGAACCACAAATAGAAGTCGAGGTAAGTTGAAGCATCCATAAAAGTAACCGTACTCATTGAATTCGTTAGTCCACAGATTCTTCTCAAACCCGTACCGATCCGTCGCGGCAAGAGACCCTGCTATCAAGATTATGCCACTTCTGCTGCAACCCGCAATGATGATACTCTTCATGGCGCTGCTCTGGTGCTAGCGACATCGCTGTCTTGATTAGATCGCAGCTTCAAGATATCGCTTCTCTGTAAGATATTATCAAGCCCTTGCGGTCTCAGCTCTAGTACACAGAGCGATCTAAAGACCTCTAATGGTTCAACTGTTAGCTCTGCTTTTTTCAATGATAAATCTCCTCTACTCTCAGGCTGCGGTTTTCAACTCACAGATAGGATGAGCTTATTCCAATCGGACAGACTGGGGATCTGGTGAAGGTCGGTCTGAATCGGTTTGCCAACGTTAATTTGACACCTGAGCTCGATTGCACGAGACTTGTCCTGATATTTACCTCTAGATACCGCCCAAAAGGTATGTCAGAAAGTATGTCGAAAAAGAGTGGGTTGGGGTTACCCAGCCATGGACGCTACGGTTACTCTGCAATTGTTGATCGGCCCGACTATGATTGGCCACAAGGACGGCGGCTTGCCGTTTACATCGGCCTCAACCTGGAGCACTTTGCCTTTGGCGCGGGGTTGGGGGCCGAGCTGGCACCAGGAGGACCGCAGCCCGATGTGCTCAATTATGCCTGGCGAGACTACGGCAATCGGGTGGGGGTGTGGCGGCTTTTGGAACTCTTTGAGGCATTGGGCTTACCCGTTGCGCTTTTGGTTAACTCCACGCTCTATGATTACTGTCCTGAGGTGATTGCAGCGTTTCGCGATCGCCAGGACGAAATCGTCGCCCACGGCCGCACTAACGCCGAGCGCCAGAGCACCCTGTCTGAAGCGGCTGAAACCGCGCTGATCCGCGAAACCACCGACATGCTTACCCAACACGAGGGCCGAGCGCCCCAGGGCTGGCTCGGCCCATGGATCGCCCAAAGCCCGCTCACGCCAGACCTGTTGCAAGAGACGGGCTACACCTACCTGCTGGACTGGTGCTGCGACGATCAACCCATTTGGATTAAGACCCGTCACGGCCGGATTCTCGCGGTGCCCTACCCCCAGGAGGTGAATGATATTCCGGCGATCGCCGTACGCCGCACTTCAGCCGCCGACTTTGCCGATATGATCATCGATCAATACGACGAGATGAAGCGACAATCTCAAGAGCAGCCCCTGGTCTATGGCATTGCGCTGCACGCTTACATCGTCGGTCAGCCCTTTCGCCTGCGTCATCTGCGGCGGGCCCTGACCCACATTGCCCAAGATGCGGCCCAGCACAGTGATACGGTCTGGCTGACTTATCCGGGGCAAATTGCGAGGCATATCGCCGCGCTACCCGAAGGGATAGTGCCTTAAGGATCATGCTGGTTAAGCGGAATCGCGACGCGGAACTCCGTGCCGTTTTCTGGGGTTGACAATACGGTAAGGGAACCGCCGTGGCGCTCGGTCACGATTTGGTGGCTAATGGATAGCCCGAGTCCTTTGCCCTTGCCAATCGGCTTGGTGGTGAAGAAGGGATCAAACAGCCGCTCTTGATCCGCTTCGGGAATCCCCGGCCCATTATTTGAGATCGTGATCATCGCTTGGTCATCGTCAGCCTGGGTGCTGATTTTAATGTGAGGCGGCCCGTCAAGCGGGGTTCGCTCACCCGCTTCAATCTGCTGCTTGAGGGCATCGATGGCATTGTCAATGAGATTCATAAAGACCTGGTTGAGCTGGCTGGGATAGCATTCCACCAGCGGCAAATAGCCATATTCTTTAATCAACTCAATCTCAGCTCGATGGGAGATTGCCTTGAGGTGGGGCTGCAGAATCAGCAGGGTGCTATCGAGGCCCTCATGAATATCGACCGCTTTCTTTCCGGCTTCATCGAGATGGGAAAAACGGCGCAGTGACGTCACAATGTCGCGAATTCGTGTGCTGCCAACTTTGATGGACTCAAGCGCTTGCTCGATATCCTCCAACAGATAGTCCAGCTCGATGGTCTCAATGTGCTGGACAATCGCCGGAGGGGGCGTTGGGTAATGCTGTTGATAGAGGGCAACAAGCGCACTCAAGCTCCTGTAGTAGTTCTTGAGGTGGATCACATTCCCGTAGATAAACGCAGTGGGGTTATTAATTTCATGGGCAATACCGCCGACCATGCGGCCCAGACTGGACATCTTCTCGGTTTGAATCAGTTGTGATTGGGCCTGCTTCAGATCCTTCAGGGCCACTTCTAGCTGCTGAGCCTGTTGCTGGGCAAGGGCCGCGCTGCGTTGGGTTTGGGCATGGAGTTCGCCCTGCTGGATCGCCACCCCAAACTGCCCGGCCAGCGCTTGCAGCAACTCGATTTCGGACGCTTGCCATTGTCGAGGTGCTGCACATTGGTGCGCAATCAGCAAACCCCAGAGGTCATCTTGAACCAGAATCGGTACAATCAGGTTTGCTTGCACCGCCAGCCGCTGGAGAAAATCCCGATGACAGGGATCGACACAGTCGGTCTGGACATCGCTAATGACACCCACTCGGCCCTGGCGGTAGAGCCCAGCATAGGCCTCGATAAAGCAGTTGTCTGAGCCCAGGTCGCCTAAGGTAGAGCACCAGGGCGGGACAACGGACTCGACAATGACCTGACCATGCCAGTTCTCTTCGAAGCGGTAAATCACCACGCGATCGGCGTTGAGGAGCTGACGAATTTCATGAACGGTTGTTTGCTGAATCACCTCAGGCTGAAGCGATCGTCGGATTTGGGTCGAGATCTGATTGAGCAGTTCCCTCTGTTTCGCCAACTGTTCAAAGGTTTCCCGAGAGCGGGCCATTAAGTCCTCAGCCAGCTTACGTTCAGTGATATCTTCAATGGTGCCAAGGAGGCCAATGACGTTGCCGTCTGCGTCGTGGAGCGGCAGCTTGCTGGTCTCGCGCCAGCTAATCTGACCATCGGCCTGTCGCTGGGACTGCTTAATGCGTAGCATGGGGGTATTCGTGTCTATCACCCGGCGATCGCATTCCAAATACCAATCCCGCTGGGCCTCGGTCCAGGGCAGGTCATCGTCGGTGAGACCAACGACGTTGCTGGGATCCCCAATGCCTGCCATGTCCGCCCAGCCGCGATTACAACCGAGGTACACCGAGTTACGATCTTTCCAAAAGATGTATTGGGGAATGTTATCCAGCACCAGCTTGAGAAACTCAGTCGTCTCATGTACTGATCCGGCTGCGGCGACAATCGTTCGCTCTCCTTGGGCGGGCGCTTTGAAGTGCCAGAAGGTCTGTTTTAAATCAACAGAACGCCGTGGTGGTTTCGGTCGTTCTGGTTCCGGCATCTCTGCGGCAATAATGGGAACCGAAGTCGAGTCACTCGCAGAATTCGGAGCCAATTGTAATGATACTGGTCGGGACTCAGAGAAGGCTTGTAACTCTGTCTGGGATGACGCTTCATGGCTGATGCTGAGGATGTAACCAATCTGCCCGCTGGCGTCTCGCAAAGGCGTGTAGGTGGTTTCGTAGCGTTGCCCTGGCGCTCCCGTTGGCCCGTGGTGGATTCGCCGTTGAGACGTTCCCTGCTGCAAAACAGCAATAAGGGCTTCGTCAACCGCTTGCCAATAGGTGCAAAGCGCCATGGATTGATCCGATCGCCGCAGGAGATCAGCCTGGGTTTGGTGCAGCAGGGACTCCGGTTTACAGCCAAGGATCTCTGCCAGGCGGGGGCTAATGCTCAAATATCGGCGATCGCTTCCATAACAAGCCATGGCATCTAAGGACTGCATCACCCACTGCTGAATGCAATCGAGCGGGAGCGATCGGTTGGCAGGCTCTGACTTGGAAAGCTCAGGATTTGAGGCGTCGAGAAAAGCGTCTTTAACAGTCATGCAAATTTTCAGCGTTTGCTGGGTGGGTAACCCTTGAAATCGTTCAATCCTCAGCAGCCCAACTTAAATAATTAATATTTATGGGCTTGAAATCTTCATTCTAACGACGGTCAGCCGAATCTCCAATTCAGTGGGCTGAGCCCAACAATTCTGATGATTGATTGCATATCGAATCCTTTAAAGATGTAACGCGATATGTGACTTTCCCAAAACCATTGCAGTGCCAGGCCCGTCAATTCAAAAATTCCTCGAAAACTGTCCACACCCCTTATGTTGTCGTTTTAAGTTACCCATGACGTGGGTCTTGATTTTTTAAGGTAACCTGAGTGAGTCGGCAAGATTGAGGTTAATCATCTTAGGTTAATCATCTTTACCTTCTCAGCTCAAATTGATTGGCAGGCATTGTGCTTACATTTGCCTTTATCATCTTCTACCGTACCTACAAACGATTCTCCAATGGCTTTTATCCCCCAAAGACCGATTTTCCGGCGGCGTGTTTTCCTCAAAAGCCTGACGGGCTTTGGTGCTGTGATCGCCCTGGCCCAGCTCACAAGCTGCACAAGTTCCGAGCCCTCTACGACCACCGATTCTGCGGCCACTGGTGAACCGGTGAAGCTGGGACTGGTTGCCGCTATCACAGGCCCTTCGGCCCTGTCGGGTGAAGCGATTACACGGGGGCTTGAGGTGGCGATCGACGAGATCAACGCCAAGGGCGGTGTGATGGGGGGACGCCCGATAGAGTTGGTGATCCGCGACGATGAATCGACGCCGGCCAAGGGCGTGGCCGCCGCCCGCGAGCTGATTGAGCAGGAGGAGGTGGCAGTCGTGTTTGGCGGGCTGGACTCCCCCGTCTCCCTAGCCATGCTGGAAGTGATTCACGAACTGGAGACGCCCTACATGGGGGTTTGGGCTGCTGCGACGGGCATCACCCGCAATGACTACGAGCCCAACTATGCGTTTCGGGTGTCGGCCAATGACAATATTGTGGACAACTTCCTGATGCGCTACGCCAACCAGGAAAAGGACGCCACCAAAGTCGGTCTGGTGCTAATTAATAACCCCTGGGGGGAATCGAATCAAAAGGGGTTTGAGGAATGGGCTGCTGAATACGATATCGAGATCGTGGGCATTGAGAAGTTTAATGACGGCGACACCGATATCTCGGCCCAGCTAACCCGCCTTAAAGATGCGGAGGCCGAAACCCTACTGCTAGTCGCCAATGCCGCGCCGGGGGCCCAGATGATGAAGTCCCTGATCCGGCTCGATTGGGATGTGCCGGTGGTCTCTCACTGGGGCATTTCCGGCGGGCGCTTCCCGGAGTTGGCGGGTCCAGCGGCGGCTGAACAGGTGACCTTTGTACAGACCTATAGCTTCTACGGCGAGCAGAGCCCCGTGGGTGAGCAGGTCCTCGCCGCCCTCGAGGAAAAGTATGATCTCTCTGGACCAGAGGAGATTTTAGCCCCTGTGGGCACAGCCAATGCCTACGATGCAATGCATCTGGTTGCCTTGGCGCTCAACCAAGCGGAGAGTACGGAAGGACCGACCCTGCGCGAGGCCTTCTATGATCTGCCGACCTACGAAGGGTTGATCAAGACCTACGACCCGGCCTTTACCCCAGACAACCACGATGCCCTCGGTGAGGACGACTACATTTTGGTGCAGTGGGAGGGGGACAAAATCGTCCCCACTGAGTCCTGATGTGGCCGCAGATTCTCTCTGGCGTGGCGATCGGCAGCATGTATGGTCTGATTGCCATGGGGTTTCAGATTACCTATGCTGTCTCCAACACAATGAACTTTTCCCAAGGGGCATTTGTGATGGTGGGCGCGGTGCTCTGCTATAGCTTCAATATTACCGGGGGGCTTCCCGCCTGGCTGGCGGTGATCGTGACCCTGCTACTCTGTGTCGCCCTCGGGGTGGCGGTGGAGCGCTGGGCTGTGCGACCCTTTGCCCAGAACGGCTCTAATGCCTGGCTGCTGAGCACGATCGCCCTGGGAATTATCGCGGAAAACCTGGCGATGGTGACCTTTGGTAAAGAGGTGCGGGGCTATCCTTCCCCCTTAGCTGCGACTCCCGTGAATATATTGGGCTTCGGCGTCTTTCCCCTGGAGTTGCTAATTCCGGTGGTGGGGCTCTCGGTGGCGATCGCCCTCCGGATTCTCTTCACCCAAACCCTACTGGGTAAAATGTTCCAGTCCGTCAGCGAAAATCCCGAAACCGCCCAAATTATGGGCGTGCCCGTGCAACGGCTGGCGGCCTTCTCCTTTGGTTTGTCCACCGTGATGGCGGGCCTCGCTGGGATGCTGATTGCCCCAATCACTAATGTGTCGGCCACGATGGGAACATTGCTGGGACTCAAGGCGTTTGCCGCTGCCATTATCGGCGGTCTCGGTAGCCCCTGGGGCGTGATGGTCGCGGGGGTCGGTTATGGCGTGGTGGAGTCGCTCGCGGCGGGGCTGTTCGGCGGCAGCTATCGCGAGATTGTCGGTTTTGCTGTGGTGATTGGGGTGCTGGCGCTGCGACCCCATGGGCTGTTTGGCCGCGCTCCGATTGAGAAGGTGTAGCGATGGTGCGATTTTTTATTGGCGCTAGCGTTTTTGGGCTCGCGATCGCCCTCACCCTGCTGGCCCCCAATACCTACTATCTCTTTGTACTCGGCATAATCGGCGTCACCACCCTGGTCTCGGTGGGGCTCAATATCTTGGTCGGGCTCTCGGGGCAGGTTTCGATCGGTCACGCCGGACTGTTTGCCATCGGGGCCTATACGGGTAGCCTGCTGATGCTCAATGCCGATTGGTCGTTTTGGCCGGCCCTCGCCCTGGCGGTGGTCGCGGCTGCGGGCATGGGAATGGCCCTGGCTCTGCCGGCTCTCCGAGTCAGCGGGCCGTATCTCGCGATGGTGACGATCGCCTTTGGCATCATTGTGGAGCGGATTTTGATTGAATGGGTGGATCTCACGGGCGGGTTTGGCGGTCTGAGCGGGATGCCCAAGCCGGGGTTTCTCGGCTTGACGCCGTCGTTGCGCAGTACCGTGCTACTGGTGATCGGGCTGGCGGGTCTGGCTACCCTCTCCTTTGCCCGGCTCAAGCGGCATCCCTGGGGGCGGGCCATGCGAGCCGTGCGGGACGATGCGATCGCCGCCGCCGCCCTTGGGTTAAACCCGCTCCAGGTGAGGGTGGTAGCCTTTGCCCTCTCTGCCGCCTTCACGGGCCTCGCGGGTGTCTTTTTTGCCCCGATTGTGGGTTTTGTCAGCCCGGATAGCTTTACGTTTCATCGCTCAATTTTGTTTTTGTTAGGCGTGATTTTAGGCGGTCTGGGCGCAGCGGAAGGGGCGCTGTTGGGGGCGCTGGTGCTGGTGATTTTACCGGAGCTACTGAGTGACTTTGCCGAGTATCAGCTCTTGGTCTTTGGGTTCCTGCTGCTGCTGACGCTACGGCTGTCCCCCAACGGCATGATGAGCGCCTTTCGTCGGTTTAATCAGCCCCAGCCAGTCTATCCCCTCTCTGACCCCCCTGCTGCACTCCCTTTATCCTGGCAACAGTCTCCGGGGAGCCTAACAGTCAAGGACGTCAGCATTCAGTTTGGCGGCATCCGTGCGGTGGATGGGGTTAGTCTGACCGCCCAGCCCGGTATCGTGACGGCGGTGATTGGCCCCAACGGTGCGGGCAAAACCACGCTACTCAACCTGATCAGTGGCTTCTACAAGTCCCAGTCAGGCAATATTCAGCTCGGCAGCGTTGACCTGACGGGTTTGAATCGTCGGCAGATTGCCACCCTCGGCATTAGCCGCACCTTTCAGGCGACGCGGTTGTTCAACTCACTCTCGGTGGTGGAGAACCTCCGTACAGCAGCGGTGGGGCCAAAACTTGGGCCCGTGCCCCTGGCTCTGTTCGGCGCGGGCCATCGCACTGCGCAAACCGCCATCCTAGAGTTGCTTTCCTTCGTCGGCTATCAAGGCAATATTCACCAGTCTGCCGCCGCGCTGTCTTTTGGCGATCGCCGTCTGGTGGAACTGGCGCGAGCGCTAATGACCCGTCCCCAGGTGCTGCTGCTCGATGAGCCAGCGGCCGGGCTAAGCAATGCGAACAAGGCGGCCCTGACGCAGGTGATTCGACGGATTGCGAGCAGTGGCATCCAGGTGATTTTGATTGAACATGATATGGATCTGGTGATGGACATCTCCGATCGGATTCTGGTCATGGATAGCGGCACGGCGATCGCCTGGGGAAACCCCGCTGAGATACAGCAAGATCCGCAGGTTCGAGCTGCTTATTTAGGCACAGAGACCCCTACAGAGAGTCCCGCCCCGAATCAAGCCAAAGATCAGACAAAAGATCAGCAAGACAAGACAGCGACTGACCCCCTGCTCAGCGTGACCAATCTAACGGGGGGCTACGGTCGATTGCAGGTGCTCAGAGATGTTTCGCGGGTAGTCTATCCGGGGGAATTGGTGGCAATTATTGGTGTGAATGGCGCGGGTAAGAGCACGCTCCTGAAGCGCCTGGTCAACCTGTTGCCGTCCGGGGCGGGGCAGATCAATTTTGCCGGGCAATCGCTCGCTGGTGTTGCGGCCCACCAAATGTCCCAAAGGGGAATCGTGCTGGTGCCTGAAGGTCGCCAGGTTTTTAAAACCCTGACCGTGGTAGATAACCTGCGGCTCGGGGCGTCTCAGCGGCACGATCGCAACATTCGCAGTGATATCGAGAAAATGCTCGATCGATTTCCGCGTCTGCGGGAGCGACAGCAGCAGAAGGCAGGCCTCCTCTCGGGGGGTGAGCAGCAGATGCTGGCGATCGCCCGCGGGCTGATGGCGCGTCCCCGGCTATTGTTGCTCGATGAACCGTCTCTGGGCCTAGCCCCCCAGTTGGTGACGGGGCTTTATCAGACCCTAGCTGAGTTGCTCAATGAGGGACTTACCATTGTGCTGGTGGATCAGATGGCGAATCAGGCGCTGGCGATCGCCGATCGGGCTTATCTGTTAGAAACGGGGCAGATGGTGCGATCGGGCACGGCGAAGGAACTGCGGGATGACCCGACAATTGCGGAGCGGTATTTGGGCTCGAATGCTCTTACAGGCATAGATGATCACGAAGAACAGGCAAGCTAATGGTGGGGGTCAGTGGTAGCTGTTGATTTTTCGAGTTAGAATCGGGCGATCGCCCAACCATCCGGTGCGCACAACGTTAGACAGGGCAACGTTAAGGATGAGTTGAGTTAATCCCGAGTTGTTCCACCAGATGGCTGAAGCGTAATGCCAAATAAGATAGCGAGAACTTTGGCTAAATCATTGGGAACACCGTAGGTGTTGATGTCTTTTTGGATCAACTTTTTCTGGCGATGAAATAGACCAAATTTCCAAGTCTCTCCGGTAGTGACTGCTCCGTAGAGACAATCGACAGGAGCATCAGTCCACTGGTCTAGAGCAATCAGTTCCACCGCAAGCTGGGTGAATCCTTTCCCAAGATCGGCGTTTTTGGCTTCAATAATGACTAGATTCTGTGGCGCAGGAATAAAATAATCTACATTGCCTTTGAGCTGGTCGCTGACTCGGATCGAATATTCAATCTTGAGGGGAGATTGGATAAACTTGCAGACGGTTTTCAGGACTGGAAAAATCAGTGATTCGCGACGGGCAATTTCTGAGGTGGGATCAACTAAGGCTAAATTTTCTGCCAGTTCATCCCTAAGTGGGGTGGGATCTAGGGGATGCTGCTCGGGAAGCTGGAGGGCAGTGGATCGGAAAGATACCCCGAATTCAGCTAAAACATCGGCGGTGTCAAAGGGGAGCATGCCATACTGGCTAAAGCTGTAACTTGCAGTAGAGTCAAGAATTGAAGATTTCACCATTGCTTTCCAATCAGGATCAGGTGGTTAATTAGGGAGGTATTGGACGCAATAATTATTGCGTTGCTAAAGGATTACGAATCGATTGAGTATCCTGTTCTAAATCGTCTTCAGTATAAGGCAGATAAGCTTTTTCACACTTAAGAAAACCGTAAGTTTCCCAACGAGATGAAAAGTTGAGTATTTGTCGCACTTCGGCGGCTCCAATACGACCCTGACGATAGTGATCGGCTGCGATGAGTTCTAGCACTCGGCGGGAAACATTGATGGGTTGTAACTGATTGGCAATGTCGTCGGGGAGTTCAATTGTGATCTGCATGATGGTTTTCTCCTATTGCTATCAAGTCTAATCATTTTCTCCTTCAATGAGGGCTGCTTCCATATCTTCTAGGGAAGCGGGTTAGATGCCAGGTCGATGAAGAATGCCAGAGATCGTTTCCACTGCGACAGTGAGCTGTAGGGTGGGCAAATGTTTCTACTTTGGGCTTGCTAATTTTGTCCACCTTAACAATTTAGGACTTATAGTTTGGAGGGTATCAACGATTGCATCTTTAATCTTTCCATAGATCTTGCAAAAGTAAGACTTCTAGAACTTGTTCTAACTGGCGGCTCTGTTTTTTGGAGATTAGCACTAGATAAATGTCAAACGGTCCGGTGTAGTACAGGGTTTGGTATGGAAATGTTGAGAGTATTTTAAGGCGATCTTGCGGTGCGTTACACTGGTGCTAATGCACTTTGCAAGATCATGCGATCGTACTAATAACCGAATCACCTACCATCCAGTGAAGTGTCGAGTTGGCTCTCTGGGGTTAAGGGTAATCGTTTATCGCCAGATGAGCAGTAAAATAGATCGTGATATATATCAAGGACAGGTTCGTCCTCTAGATCATGGGAAACAACGTTACCAAAGGCCCTATTCTTTACTTGGTCTATCAGACTATTGTGTTCAAGGGCAGTAGGTTGCTTTAATTGGTCTAAACCCCAAAGAGAAGCTTCACGTATACTTTCTCTAGTAGATTTAGAGCTTGCCAAGTCAAAGTATTTAATTGCATTATTAAAATAGTAAGTTAGATTATCATGATTTGAATTCGGTTGATTTTTTGAAGTCTGTGCTTGCTTCCATAGCAACAGGTATGCAAATCCAAGATCCCTATGGATTATATCTTTAGTTGTTTTTTTGCCATTACTGTTTAATGCATCCATATATCCATCAATTGCTGCTTGGTAGTTGGCAATTTGAGCTTCCATAGAGGCTAGATTATATCGCAAATCTCGAAGATCTCGCTTATCAGATGGTTCAATGGGCACTTTGAGTGCAGCTGCAAAACTGTCTCTCGCTTCTTTGAAACGCCTTTTATGAAACCAAGCTATTCCCTCACTAACAAACAAATTATATTTCAAGTTGCTACGTAGTCTGGACTCAGGAAGAAGCTCATAAAGTTCTAAGGCTTTGGAATATCCGTCAAAACCATCATATTGTAATGAGCCGGCATCACGATTAATGAGCCAATGCCCTATTTCTATGATGATAAAAGCATTTTCGTTGGATACTTTGTATCTGGTTTTGCCTTGGTAAAAACCAATGTAATTAGACATTGCAGACTCATACAAATAACTTGCCCTTGTACAAGTTTCACGACTCCCAAAAACTCGATCTTGAAAATCAGATAAAAAGCCAATATAGAATTCTACTCTCGCTCGTTTTAGAGTATTTATCGATAAATCCTCACGTTCTTTTTTGAGTTCTTTGATTATTGTATTTAATTCACCTTTTAATTCAATGGCTAAAGGATCGTCTTGTAATTCTTTGATAAGTTTATCTCGTTCCTCTTTCTTTTTAGGATCTTTTTTC
>JBCDEB010000162.1:0-16059 GCA_039180005.1 Cyanobacteria bacterium P01_G01_bin.54
GGTGTGAACTTAAGGCTGAAAATTTTACCCTGTATGGAATCCAGACCGTGGCGGGCAAGATGCCCGCGCTACGGGATCATCAGCGGTCAAACCGTAGCGCAGGCGTCCCGCCTGCCAGGGTTGTTAATCCTCTTTGTCTGCGGTTTAGAGCACCTGTCTCAATCGCCCTCAGGGCATCGGTTTCAGGCTTAAGTTCACACGGATGGTTCCCGGCGGGCTCCGGCAATATCGGAGCCAGTATTGTTGGATTCTGACGGGTTTCTACCGTCTTGCGCAATGTCTGCTTATCCAGAACTCACGTTTCAATCATAATTTTTCCGGAGGGTGCTCGCGGAACTGCGTAAATATGAATTGGGCTCGTCTTACCCTAGAAGCTATCATTAAGTTGACTCTCAAAGCATTGCCATGATTGGCTTATAGCCCCTAATGCGTTTTTAGGGTTGGGCGTGTAATTGCTTGCCCCATTAGGCTTCTGAGGTTAAATGCATGAAGCGCCCTAGGGACTGTCATCCGTTAGACCTCAAACCGTTGCAATGACTCGCTTACCGCCCCTTTTATGTTTTTTAGGTCGGGCGCTCTATCGCTCGTACCATAAGGCTTCTGGTGTTAACTGACTAAAGCGCCCTAACTATTTTCCGAGTGCAGGTGCATCAATTCAGCCTGTCTGTGAGGAAATAAAGCGAGTTTGACGCTGGTTCGAGTGGCTTGATGTGTCAATCTCCGCAAGGAAGGGTAGGGGGTCTCACCTGACATCTAGCCAGTCAATGGGTTAATCTAGAGGCGGAGACCTACCATCTTTAGTCATTTCTTAGCATCTTTATTGATTCCGTAAACTTACTGACACAACCGATTATCTCTGTTCCGTAAACTCACTGTAGACAAACGGCTTCAGCCATTTTATGTATTGTATATCAGGGAAAAGTCAGTCTTTTGCAACGACTTCATAAAAGATTTACAGATTTAGACCAGACATTTACCAAAGCTTTAAGCACATTCTACCAGCTGACGATTTAATGAATATAGAGGGTCATCGTCCAATTTCACCAGTATCTGCTGTCAATCAATTGGAAACTATAATAATGAACCTTGGAGGGAGACCTAAGGTCGAGGGAGGATTACTCAACATGAGACAGTTCCAACACCAATCTAAATTTACTCACTGGCTAGCAGGGGCGATGCTAGTGGTGGGGACAGGGGCGATCGCTGCTAGCCCTGCCCAAGCGCAGTCAATCTCTTTTGATGAGACTGAGCAATACCGCACTTACACCCATAGCCCTGATCCGGACAGTCTATACGAGTATGGCGAGAGCGCCGCAATCCGTGCCTTGACGGATGGTGACTCCAGAACCAATGTTGAGCTGTGGTATAAGTCAGAAGTGCCTGGCCTGGACAAGGAGGTCGTGCTGCGGAATGTCGGCTTCACAGCGACCAATGGTCGCCACAAAGTTCGTGTCACTAGTGTTAGGGCAGATGAATGGGATGTTTATGGTCAGCAATGGGTCAATGACTTCTTAAAGGAGTACAGTCCCTTTGACGAGGTGATGGCTGAGTTGAGCGACCCGGCTAAGGAAGTCTTTGAATCCTCCTTTCGTAATGTCGGTTTGGGCGACCCCAACGTCACTGAATTCTCGCTCGATGAAGAAGGCAATATTAGCCTCCAGACTGCGGGCTTCTACGACCTCCGCAGCGTTTTGGAGAAACGTGCATCGGCTCAAAAGGAGACTGTGTCAGAGGCCGTCGCCTTAGCCACTGCCCCCTTACCGCTCAAGCAGGCAGCTGCCGACCAAGCCGGCATCACAGTTGAGAAGCTGGATGAGAAGATTGCTGAGGCGGCAGCGGTAGACGAAGGTCTGAGTGCGCTGTTGATGGCGATTAGCGAGCTCGATGAAGCCCTCCAAGCCAGTGAGGTCGCCAAGGTCGAAGTCTATGAAGATGGCGTTCTCCAGGCTGTAGAATATGCCTACACCTTCGAGATGGCCGAGAGTGGCATTGAGGCCCTAGATGATGGCGAATCCTACTCTGGTTTAGCGGAGTGGACCCGCACGGGTTCCGGAACCAGTGCAGCAGTTCCTGAGCCGTCTTTCTTGCTCGGGGCGGCGATCGCAGGCGGTCTGTTTCGTGCAGCGAAACGTCGGAGTCAAGGCTAAATTTGAACCTTTGTCAATTTTTTATCAACAATAGGAGCCAGCAGAATTGCTGACTCCTTTTATTTGTATGGTGGTATTGGTCATTGTCAGTAACCCTCTGGAACCCAACCCATCAATTTAAGCCATGACCCTGCCAACGTTCTTACTGCTTGGTGCGCCCAAAGCGGGGACAACTGCGCTCTACCATGCCCTCGGACAACATCCCCAGGTGTTTATGAGCACCATTAAGGAGCCCCATTTCTTCGCGTTCGCCAATGCCCAAGCAGCCCTGTTTAAGGGCCCGCGCGATGAACGGGGCGAACTGACCACCCATTCAGTGACCGACCCGTCTGCCTACAAGGGATTGTTTCAAGCTGCACCAACAGGGATGGCTCGGGGTGAGGCTTCGACAATGTATCTCTACTACCCCCAAGTGCCTGAGCGAATCGTCCAATATTGTCCTGACGCCAAACTGGTGGCCATTCTGCGGAATCCGATTGAACGGGGCTTTTCCCATTTTTTACATCTGCGGCGGGACGGGCGAGAATGGCTCACCGATTTTAACCAAGCCCTAGCAGCGGAACCCGAGCGTCGTACCCAGGGCTGGTCACCATCCTGGCATTATTGGGCGGTGGGCCAATATGCCGAGCAGCTGCCCCGCTATTGGCAGCAGTTCCCTCGTGAGCAGCTACGAATTTGTTTATATGAAGATTGGCAGCAGGACCCTACGGCATTTTTAGAAGATCTGGCAATGTTCATTGGCGTTGATCCCGATCTGGTGCCCGAGTTGGGCGATCGCCACAACACCACTCAGCAGGTACAAAAAAATGTGGGCATTCACGATTTTCTCACCCAGGAGAATCCAATAAAATCCGTCCTCCGACGTTTGATTCCGGCTCAGATTCGCCAGCCGTTGGCCGCCAAGGCCTACCGTGCCAATGTCACAGCCCCGCCTCAGCTCACACCCGAATTGCGGGCGCAGGTGTTGCCCCAGTTTCGGGAGGGGATTTTACGGACTCAGGATTTGATCGATCGTGATCTCTCGGCTTGGTTGGCCTGAATGGCGAGCGACGCGCTGTCACTCAGACTACGATCACAAACCCCACAAAACTGGCGTCCGGGAGGGTTTCAAACCATTCGTGTGAACTTAAGCGTGAAACCTAAACAACGAGCGTGTTTCAACTCCAACCGCCAAGAACTCAAGTTCTTGGCTCATAGCGAAAACCCGTTAAAACGGGTTCCGGAACGTTCTGGATGAGTGGGCTTTAGCTTACTTTCGCTATGAGCCTGGGGTTTGAACCCCAGGCAGGGTGGGCATCCCAGCGTTAAGTTTACGCTGATAGTTTAAAACCCTCCCCTATTGCACATCCTATTTCAGGAGCACAACTCAGCGCTGGTATCAAACCGACTCAGATTGAGATCGGTATTTTTCGGTACTTTACGGATAAAGGCAATCCTCCTCCCTGGGGATGTTCCAAAGCAGAAAATGAGCAACATTGAGGGTCTCCCAACCCAACATCCCCCGAGCTGCTCACCCCATAATCTGTCTGCTTTTGGCTAAAGCTTAGGCCCATTTCACCTCCTCCCTGTACCCCGAGACAGTCGCCATCAGGGTCAGCAGCAAGGCCAAACGAAACCGGACTAAACGCCCCCGGCGTCGGCTACAGCAGCCATCTGCCCACACTTCACCGGGCTTGTGATGGCAAGGGGGCACATCTTTTGCACTGAGCCAATTGCTCAAATCATCAAGATAGGTCGCTAGTTCCATACGGTTACTCCAGATGATGTATACGTTAATTCCAAATTTAAGCGAAAAAAACAGAAAAAACGAGAAAAACAAAGAAATGAAACGAACTCCAAACCAGAAAATATTTTTCTTCACATTTAGATAAAATCTTAACCATATCAATCAATACAAATGATTCATCTCGGAAAAGCCATAAAAAAACAACGAAATACCGTTTCGTTGTTCATGATTATAGGGACTGATGTAAATCCAACACTCGCCTCGTAGCTCAAGCTCAACGTGGCGCTCTATATGGTAAAAACAGTGAATCTAAGATCTCCTGTTTCGTTTGTTGATCACATCGGATATCTTGGAGCAAAATCTCGGAAAGCAGATGTGTAACGTAAATGTAATCATTGATCGTTTTAACACTTTCCGGTGTCACATCATGGTTGTATCCTAAATCAAGATACTCTTGGATCATTTCACTAAACTGATTCTGCCAAGTTTGCCAAATATCCGGCGATGAACTATCTGTAGGAAATGAGTTGATGAGTTGCTGGAAAGACGCTTCCATTGCAGATGCATCAGCTTCACTCAGTAAATCCACTAGACTACTGAATTCTTTTTTGAGGTTTTTCTGATAAGTTTTATAGATTGGATCATATTCATAAAAAGCGTCCTCACCTTTTGATTCTACAACATCTTTTTTTTCTCCATTTTCAGCACGATCACTCACAAGCTTATCAATCACAGCCAGTCTCAAAATTAGTTTTATCCTTGATGTGGGAACGGTTTTACTGGCAAATCGGATATTGAATTCACGTAAATTTGCAGCTAGTTGTTGGGCTTCTGCTCGCTTTACATCACTTAGTTTGGCCGTTAGAAATGCAGGAGTATCAAGATCATAAGAAAAAACACAAGCTCGCCAAGCCGGAGTGTTAACATCTGCTTCTCTTGTGATCTTTTCTATCCAACTGAAATTTTGTTGAATTCGTTCATCATCTTTCACTAGATTGGATAGAAATTCAACCATTGCCCTCAAGAAAGGCTCGGCATCTATTTGTCTTTCCGAGAAAAGCAGAAAAGAATTTCGATACTTTGAATCAAGCAAATGCTTTTGGAGTAGGAGCGTAATCTGTTCAGTAGATTGGCCAACAGTTGCAAAAATATCTTGAAACACAAAATACTCTTGAAATGAATGATGTGCAAATGTGTAATAGTCTTTCGCAACTTTTGTTAGCAATCCGTGCTGGGTTTCGAGTGCTTTGAGAATTCTGTCTACATCAAACTCAATACTAGAGGCTGTAACACCAGGAATTTTCTTAATAAAGTCTTTGATCTCAGTTTTAAGTTCCCAACTCTCCCAAAACGTTTTACCTTTGGGCATTGCTGAGGCTGCAATTATTGTAAATAGATCTCGGCGACGTTGTCGAGATAGCTTTTTCTCTAAAATTGGCTCACGTTTAATATGTCGAAACTCATCCCATTTTCGCATGTAGAACTCCACGGCATCCTCCAAAACATTGGCTCGGTTTTGTGGAATACCATAACCCTCTTCGTAGAGCTGGCACAAAATTGTTAGCAAAAGAGGATTTTCTTTAAACTCAGCTGCAACAGTATTTTCCTCCAAGGCTTGTAAGAATTCGTCAACAGAATGTAACTGAGCCGAAGCAGAAAACCATTTTTTAATGAATTCATTAGCCTGTTCAGATGTCCATTTCGCCACTTCAACCTCAGCAAAGCTCTCAGGTGGATACTCGGTTGCCCCAAACCGACAGGTTAAAGCGTAGGCATTCTTCGGGAATTCATCAACTAGCTGCCCTAGCTCTTCATAAATATACTCAATAGTATCTGCTGGTATTTCGTCTAGCCCATCTAAGGCGATAAAAAATCGACCTGATTTTAACTGGTTTTCAGACCAGTGAGTGACGGTAGCCGGATTGAAATTCTCAAGCACAAACTCTTGCAGGATAGCATCTTCTAAACCAATCCCGTCTGCTTTATTCTGCTTAACATAATCGATTAAACTAACAAACACTGGAATCTGTTCTGAAGAAGCGACTTTACTTAAGACTTGATCTTTCAGTAGGGTTGTTTTTCCTGAACCAGTCGCACCCCAAATCATGATTCGCTTATAATTGCTAAATACAGTTTGAGGGTTGAGAATTGGCGCTGTTGAAACCGCTTTCCCATCAAACTCAGCTTGGAGCTGGGGTAGACTCTTGGGCTTCCGGCTCTGTACCTCCTCCCGAATACGTGTATTGACATAAACACTCTGGAGTTCCCGCTTTCTCTGCATCGCTGTGTAAGGGATGCGGATAGACCCACACTTTTCCTGGACGTATGCTCGGTATTTGGGTAAGTAAGCCTGCTCATCTAGCTCGATCACTACGGGTGCTGGCATACTAATAGTTTCATTTTTATCCACAACTCCAAATTTCTCTTTTGCATCCGGGTAGCTGTCTACGTCTAAGAGATATTGACAAAGATAGTTCAAATAAACGCCATTGAGCTTCTTGGTTTTCTCATCTGGTTTGAAGAACTGATTAATAGTGCGATCGGACATGATATCCGAAAGTTCACCCTTACTATTTTTCTTTCGGGTAAACAGCTCAGACTCATTGAGCTGTGTGACAAGCTGAGATGACGAGCGACCACACTTACGTTGATATGCTGTATCCAGCGCCTTCCATACATTTGTATTTACTTCAACTGATGTCCGAGGCATAATACTCCCATCACTATATGTTTTAGTCGTACTACTCTAATTCAATGTGCTTCAGCTCTGATTAGTGTTTAACTTAACCCAGCTAGCTATCACATACTATCTCAACTGAGTCCAAAAACAAGGAACTTTCGATTTTAATTCCCTTATGGATTCATAATCTTCCCTTGTTGAAAAATTCAGGGATGCTTGAAAAGGATAGTTCATTTCAATCCTTCTTGTTGGAGGTAGCTATTTCCGTAAAGATCGCCACATTTTTCACAAAAAAATCCATCTCTACCCTTGGTAGAACTGAAGTATTTATAGCAAAACCAAGTATTTCCGTTTGAGAGAATTAGCATCGGCTTTAACACCTCTATCCTAGCATTTAGATATCACAGTAGCCGAGATGGAATGCTAATCCACATGATTTACCTTGTTCCTCGGTAGTTTGTCAATATTGTCCTATCTGTCTTCAGACAATAAGTTCCGATTTTTTCTGATTATTTCTTGATTTTGCGATAAGAAGAGAGTGGGTGTAAATCCTGATTTATTCTGATGATTTCTTTTTAGCAGGAAAAAGATCGATAAATTTAGATTTTCTCTGATTATTTCTTGTTTTTGTTTCTGTGAATAGAGATGAAGGAACGTTCAAAATTAAAAATAGATATCTTCGGCGATAGAATGAGCCAAAAATACTCTTCCTTAAGGGTTACAGCGATCGACAATCACTCACATAGTATCAAATTATACACTTTTCTACTGTAAATCTATGAGGAGAATTGAGCACATTTCTTTTATTCTCTTTTTTTGCGTTGGTCTTTTCCAATGACTGCGCAGAATCAAGTTCACCCTCTTTTATCTGCCATGCTTTTTGCGATATAAAGACTCCAAGAGAGCAAGAGGAAATTCAATATTTCTCAAGCTAGGACTCATAACCTCATAAAACCGACACCGCCAAACCATTATGCTTCTCAATTTTTTCCGCTCATCCTCGAAAACCAAGCAAGCAACTCCTTCTCCACCCCGCAACCTTGCAACAGTGGTTAAACCCATTGGCGCTAGTGATAATGATATTGGCCAGGTTAGCTACCAAGGCTCTTTCTATCGTGCGTTTTGTCCCCTTCGAATAACGTTATATGAAGAGGCAAAGGTTGTGGTGGAGCGACTGGACAAACCCACTCTAACCTTGATCGTGTTTCCCCTAGACGCCAGCCAATTTGCATAGAAAGAGCATTTCTCTATGGATCAATTTCGCTTCTATCCATAGGGAAATGATGTGAATCGATTAAATAGCGATCCCATCTAATTTTACAGTTTCTATGGGGTCAATCCCTGTCATTCCCCTAAGCCAAGTCTCAATATGATTGCGACTTTCATCTATTTCTTGACTTAGTAAAGCAGGAAAATTACCTCATGAAAGAGGTGAATCGAGAGCAATCCTTTATTCTCTTTTTGTTTTTGTTTCTTTCGTGTAGATTCAACAAAGAAGTTGACGTCTCCCGAAATCTAGATAAAGCTTAAAAAGAGGACGGAAAGAGGATTATTCAAAATCCAAGCCATAACCAACCCCTTAAAAAAGGAGAAAAATGGTCTATCAAGATCACAAGATTAATTACGATGCCAGTGGCAAATCCTATCTTGGAATCACTTTTGGCAATACCTATTCTTATGGAGAAGATTCCAATTCGGTTGAACCGATCATGACACCAGAGCAAAAAATCAAAGCTGAGATACAAGAAGCAACAGCTTTGTCCCATCGAGCCAGCCTTCAGCGGTTGCTAATTCAACGATTGCAGCGAGCTGAAGAATCCAAAAATCTGGAGTTAATTCGCCAACTTCGAAGTGAGCAAGATCTACTTTCTTGGTAGATCAAATGCCCAGTGCCTTCCAAGGGTGCTGGGCATTTACATACCCGCCCTAAAACATAAGGAGCAAGACAATGATCATAACAACGCCAAGAAGCACCCAATATTCGATTGAAGAAATTCGCGCTGATGCTCGCTATTTAGTTGAGCGTGGGACGCTCAGTCCCCAGCAACCGATCTATATGTTGCTGGCACATCTCCCGGATCGTGACCATAGCAGCTTTGAACAGGAGCTAGAACGCAATGAATACTTGCTGCGCGATCGCCTGATTGACCTATTGCCCAAGCGAAATTGGCAGAATGACTAACCCTAGGAGTTGAACATGAAATTCAAACGACACGACCCAGTACTCATAACGATTGGGGCGTTCTTGCTGGTTCAAGCCCCCCAAGTGATGGCCGCCTATTTCACTCTGCTTGATGCGGTCTCTCGATCCTGTTAGCCCAATCGCTGAGCTGACGTGATTGAATGAGATGAACAATCAGAGAAACCCAGTTTCTCTCTATACAACTTCAACCCAAGCAAGAGGTTTATGCCTCTTGTTTTGCCATATTTTAGGAGGAGCTCGGCGATGAAACGCAACTCAATGGCAAAATCGGGTACGTTCGTGAGCAGGCAATGTCGCCAAATAGTCCTGAATCCAATCACAGGCATAGTCCAACTCGTTGAGTTCAAACAGATCAGAGAGCGACCAGAGCATTACACTCGAACCAATTCCGGTCACCATCAATGTTTGGTCATCAGCACTGAGCGCCATGTCCATTAGCTCTAACTCAGTATTCGGTAAGCTACGGAGGAGTTGGCCCTGACGGTTCCAAATCTTGGCAGTGCGATCGCGCGAGGCGGTGAAAATCCGCTTTCCATCACTGCTAAACACCACATCACTCACATTACCCCGATGGGCCACAATGGTTTTCTGGAGGGAACCGTTGGTTTGCCAGAGTCGCAGGGTGCGATCGGCTGACCCCGAAGCAATCCCTTGGCCATCCGGGCTAAAGGTCGCCGCGTAGACTCCGGCTTGGTGGCCCGTCAATGTCTGTAGCAGAGTGTTATCGGCCAAGCGCCAGAGCTTCAGGGTCTGATCCGCCGACGCAGACACCAGAAATTGACCATCAAGACTAAAGTTCACGGCTCGTACATCGGCTTGATGACCCACCAGTTCATCCGGCGGGTCTTGAAACTCGCCACTGCTGTTTTTCTGCCAGAGCTGAATCTTGCCATTCCGTAGGGCGATCGCCACCGTCTGGTCATCCGGGCTAAAGGCAACATCCCAAACCGTACTCCCACTCTCCAAGGTTGCCAGGTTTTCACCCTTGAGATTCCACAACTTAACCGTGCCATCCCGGGAGCCAGTAGCAAACTGTTGGCCATTGGCCTGTACAGCCACACTATGAACCCGCTGACGATGCACCTCCGGTACGGTGACAATCGGCAGGAATGGAAAACGCTGCTGGGGCTGACGCTGCCAAATTGAGAGGTTGCCCGCTGCGGCAGAAATTGCCATCAGGGTTGTGCCGGTTGAGTCAATCGTCGCGCGGGGAAAGGCATTCTCCGGGAAGCCAAACCGCCGAACAAAGGGAGTCTGCCATTGCCAAAATCGGATTGAGCCTTCGCTATCCGTACTCACTAAGCGCTGACCATCGGGGGTTAGAGCGATCGCACTGACGCTTGCTTGATGGCCCTGCAAAGTCTGGGCGAGCGTGCCGTCCAAATTCCACAGGTTAATCACCGTACTATCCGAGGCCGTGACGAGTTGCTGACTATCCGGCGTAAAGGCCAGGTTCGCGCTCAGGGTGGTGGGCGTGGGAATCTGACTCACTAAAGTGCCATCACTGGCGCGGATTTCCACAGCCAGATCCGCGCCAGTGATGGCCAACATCTGACTATCTGGACTAAAGATCAATTCCCGTACCCCCTGCCGCCGAGACGGAAGACGTTCCTGGGGTTGGTGGGCCACGCGGTCAATCTCGCGTACCAAGGTCGGGGGAACTTCTAGCGTTGTGGGTAAGGGCCAACGCCAAAGCTGAATCACGCCGCTGTCGTTGACGGTTGCCAGCAATTGACCATCAGGACTAACGCTAAACGGGTTATGACTCACTAATGTCGTGACGAAGGTGCCATCTAATTGCAAAATACGCAGCGTATCAGCGTCATCGGCCACCAACAGAAATCGACCATCGGGGCTAAAACGAATGTCTTCCACAGACCATGGCCCGTCCCCCAAGGTTTGAACCAGAGTGCCATCTAGCTGCCAAAGCTTTGCGGTTTGATCTTTCGCGGTTGAGGCAATCCACTGACCATCCGGGCTAAACACAACTGTCTCAATTTCGGCAGCGTGGGCATCCATTTCGCGCCAGACCGTGCCATCGAGCTGGAGCAGGTAAATTTTGCCATTACTGCCTCCAGCGGCCAACAACTTCCCCCCGGGTTGCATCGCCAACTCGCGGGGATTGGTATCGAGGGTTATTTGATTCGCTTCCTGGACGGTGTAGAGCGCTTGTCGCAGCACGGCCATCGCTTCAGCGGTTAGATCTGGATTAGGCGGGTCGAGTTGCTGCGCCTCTTGATAGGCTTGAATCGCATTCACAGTAGCGCGAAGGCGCTGGTGGGAGGCATGATTGCCAAGGGAAGCGGAGATCAGGGCTTCCACTTCACGGCGGCGAGCCAATTGTTCACTGCGCTTTGCTTGTTGATACTGACCAAACGTGAGGATACCCAAAACGGTTGAGAGTAGCAATGCACCACTGATAATGCCGAGCAAGCGACGCTGTTGAGCGCGGGCTTTTTGTTCTTGCCCGAGGCGAGCCTCAACGGCTTGTGTCCGCTGGGCTTCAAGCGTCTGCTGCACCGCTTGGTTGTTGCTCTCGACTGATGCGGCAAGATAGCGATAGTCCAGATCACTCAACTGTTTTCCAAATGCCCATTTCTGGGCATCTTGCAAGGATTGTCCTCGGAGTAGCCGGGATTCATCCTGCTGTCGGGAAGCGATCCAGGCAGCGAGGAGCTGGGAATAGGGCCGGAGGTGATTCAGTTGCTGCTCAACCCAAGCCGTGTTAAATACGTCCTGATAAATTCGATTCTTGACCTGTAAGACGCCCCCTTGCTTAATCACTAAACCGGATAGAATCAATTCCGTTTGTTCTGGAGAATCATCTGCTTTAATTAGGGGCTGTTTGGCGCTCTCATCTGTGTTAACAGTTAACTGAATTGAAGTCTGCAAAACTTGCTGATAAATCCCGAGCAAGCGCCCCGCCGTTTCAGGGGTATTGAGAATTCGGTTACGAATTGTGCGTAAATGCTCCGGCTCATCTTGAGATTGCCAGTTTTTCAGGAGGCGATCGCGAACCAAGCTCTCAACCCAGAAGGCTTCATTCCCCGGTGGAATGATTAAATTCGAGGTTGTGCCCTCCATATCCAGCACCAGTTGACAGAGCTTTTGGGTTAAAAACGGTTGGCCATTCGTCCAGGTCAGGATTGCCTTCAAGACTGACTCAGGGTTGCCCTGTTTGAGGGTTAGACCTGCGGTTAGCGCTTGGGCCTCGCCAAACGTAAAACCCGAAAGATGAATGGGTCGGCCGATATTAAAGGGCGTACGGCGTAAATCCTGGATCAGCTCCGACGGGGTCGCAACCCCAAACAGGGCAAAGGCCAGGCGTTGATAGGCGGGTTCCAGCGATCGCTGATTGTAGCAAAACCGGATTAAGGCAAAGAAATCATCGACAGGGAAGGGGAGCCCTAGAATACTATCCACTTCATCAATAAAAATAACCAGTTTCTCTGCGGGAAACGCAGTTAAAACCGCTTCAATAAAATGACTGAGTTGCTGGAGCAATGAGAACTCCGCTTCACCCATTTTCCAGGCATCAAGCTTTACTGTTTTAAACAGTTTAAATCCCCGCCATAGATCAGTAATTAGACCCTTGTACCATTGCTCCGGCGTAATGTTCTCGCTGCCAATATTGGTCATATCAATAACCGTGCAACGATCGCCATCCCGCTCCAGGCGATGTTTGGTGCGCACCAGTAACGAAGACTTGCCCATCTGCCTGGCATTAAAGACATAACAAAACTCGCCCTGCTTCAACGCCTGGTATAAATCAGTGTCGGCTTGGCGAGTGATATAGCTCGGAGATTGTGTTGTGAGGCTACCGCCCACCTGATAATGAATCATGCGATCCTGCTCCCTGCGCCTCAAAACGTCTTGGAATCGTCAGTCTGGTGGAGGTGAGGGGCTAACAAAAAGCCCCTCAACCCCAAATAACACAACCAGAATACGACGCACGACGCCTTATGGGCTGCTTCTGAATGGAAATAGCTTCGGCCGAGGCGTGTCATCAATGTAAACTGAGAAGCCTGATGGGACATTACGATTGCTTCTGCACTGTAATCGCACGCCCGACTAAGCGAAATGAACTAGGTGTCCCCCCTACTCTGACAGACTTGACCCCTCAGACAATGACAGCCCCTAGAACTTGATAATGTCGATCTGCATTGCCCTGATCGCCCACAATAGCCAGAAAAACCAGATTGCGGCTCTGGCAAAAAAATATCGCTCGGTGCTCTCTCGCTACCATCTCATTGCCACGCGTGATACGGGAGACTGTATCCAAGCGGCGACGGGGCTAGCGATTGAGCGCCTAGCGGATGGAGCCATGGGCGGAGAATTGCAAGTTGCAGCACGGGTGGTTGCGGGTGAAGTGGAAGGGGTGATCTTTTTAATGGACTCCCGGCATCCCCAGCCCCATGAGCCGGATCATCAGGCATTGCTGCGGGTTTGTAATCTACACAACATCCCGATTGCCACCAATCTGGCGGCGGCGGAGTTGGCGATTCAGGGTGTTGCCAAGCGACGTGAGGCGTATTTAATTTTTAATCCGGTGGCGGGTCAGGGCAATCCTGATCAAGATTTAGCGCTGATCCGTCAGATCCTTGACCCCCAGGTTAATTTACATACGATTTTTACCCAGCCGGATCTTGAGCTGGCGGCCCAGGCGCAGGAGGCGATCGCAGCGATTCGCACTCTCCAGGCTGAGGGGTCAACCGGCTGTCTGATTGCTTCAGGGGGAGATGGTACGGTTTCAGCGATCGCAGGAGTCACCATTGAAACCGGGATTCCGTTGGGGGTGATTCCCCGAGGGACGGCCAATGCCTTTGCCGTGGCGTTGGGCCTGCCGACGGATCTCAAGCAAGCCTGCGAGACGATCGCCGCAGGCAATACCCGGATGGTCGATGCAGCCTACTGCAATGATATTCCGATGGTGTTGCTCGCAGGGGTGGGGTTTGAAGCGGGGATGGTTAATAAAGCCAACCGCGAGCTAAAGAATCGCCTGGGAACCCTCGCTTACGTGTTTTCAGCGGCCCAGCAACTGTTTACCCAGGAGGATTTCACGGCCATGGTAGAGCTGGATGGGCAGATACTGGAGTTTAAGACAGGGGCGGTAACAGTGGCTAATGCTGCGCCGCCCACCTCCTTAATGGCGCAGGGGTTTGGCGCAGTGATTCCGGATGATGGTTTGCTGGAGGTCACCATTCCGGTCTCGAATACTGTGTTGCAGGATATTAATACCTCAGCGGCCTTAATTGCCTCTGTACTGGCAAAGTCTCAGGTCGAGGATAGCAATTTGGTCTGTTTACGAACCAATCGGCTCAAGCTCACCACCAAGCCACCCCAGACGTTGGTGGTGGATGGAGAGATTTTGGCGGCGAATCCGATTGAGTTTCGGTCTGTGCCTCACGGGTTAACGATATTTGCGCCGCTCTCCACAATTTAGCAAGTATCTTTTTAAGCTCATGACGCCCCTCAACGCGAATAATGACCTTTTTAGCTTAATTGACAACTGGTTGGTAGAAAAAACGGGTGAGCATCTGAGTGAGCCCCAGCGCCTGATCCTCCGGGCCGGTTGGCAGGGTCAACGGCAAACCTACGCAGAAATCGGCAGCGCTCATAACTATTCCGGCCGATATTTGCAGAATCGGGTTGCACCGGAATTATGGCGGTTGTTGAGTGATGCCACGGGTGACAAGGTAACGAAAATCAATTGTGCTGCGGTGCTGACCCAAGTCCTTCAAGACTATGCTCACACCCAACAGCTCGGTTCTAGCCCTGCTGTATCTCTGCCGTTAGAGCCCACGAGCGCCGCCGAACTCCCCGACGGTAGCGTTCCCCTCGGTTCTCCCTTCTATATTGACTGTCTGCCTCAATCTGCCCGCTACTACCACACGATTTTGCATCCGGGGGCATTGCTGCGGATCAAGGGACCCCGCCAGATGGGCAAAACCTCCCTGCTGAACCGGATTTTAGCCTATGCCCAGCAAGCGGACTACCAAACCGTGGTGCTGAATTTTCAGCAAGCCGATCGTGAGATTCTCGCCGATCTGAATCGGCTGTTGCGATGGTTGGCGGCCACCCTGACGCAGCAGTTGAAGCTACCGCTCGCGCTGGATGAGGTTTGGAGTGCCGATATCGGCAGCAAAATGAGCTGCACTGTTTACTTGGAGGGCTATATTCTGGAGCGTCTCACGGTTCCCCTGGTTCTGGCGATCGATGAAGCCAGTGAACTGTTTGAATATCCAGCGGTGAGTCGTGAGTTTTTCGCCATGATTCGAACCTGGCATGAATACACCAAGTCTGACGTGGCCTGGCAGGCTCTCCGCTTGGTGATCGCTCAGTCTACGGAAGCGTATATCCCGCTCAATATTAATCAATCCCCCTTCAATGTTGGCTTAGAGGCGGCTTTACCGCCGTTCACCCTTCAGCATCTTGAAACCTTGATGCAACGGCATCAGCTCGCCCTCTCAACCGCTGAGTTGGAGCAACTGATGACGCTGCTGGGGGGTCATCCCTATCTGGTTCGTTTGGCACTGTACTACCTTGTACAGGGCCAATTGACCTTTGCCAATCTGCTAGAGACCGCAACCACCGATGCTGGGATTTTCCGGGATCATCTTCATTATCGGCTTTGGATGTTGCAGCAGAATTTGGAGTTACAAGCAACCTTTAAGACGGTAATTAACACGGTTGAACCGGTACAAGTCCCTCAACTTCATGCTTTTAAACTCAATAGTATGGGACTGGTTAATCTGGTTAAAAATCAGGTCAAAGTAAGCTGCTTATTGTATCAGAACTATTTCCAACAGCGGTTGTAAAAAACGCCTGCTCATCCAGATTATTCATCAGGCAGGCGGGATAACTGCCACTTTGCTGGACTAATGTTTCTAGAGATTTTTGGTGAGAGCCATAAATAATGCAGGCTAATCCATTGCGAGCGAACAAAAGGACGTCCACCACAATGGACTGCGATCGCCGAACTTGCCGGAAAACCCACGAATCCCCCCCAATTCAACTGAGTTTGGCTGAATAACCTGAGTTCTGGATAAGCGAAGCGATCACGTTCCTCAAAACATTGAAATCTCGTTGTCAAACCCGGTTGTCAGGGGTCCAGCCCCCCGACACCTCCCGCTGAGGGGGAAATTGCCCCCTCAGACTCCGTCAATACCGGAGCCAGTATTGTTGATTCTGCTGAGTTTCAGAGTCTTTCGAAATGTCTGCTTATCCAGAACTCAGGTTGAATAGTCCTCACAATTCTCTGCACGGGCAATATATTCGGTGACAAGATATAGCCTTTTGCGAA
>JBCDEB010000163.1:0-16032 GCA_039180005.1 Cyanobacteria bacterium P01_G01_bin.54
CCGGGTGGCGGGCAAGATGGACTTCGACTCCCCTTCGACTCCGCTCAGGACAAGCGCTCAGCAACCACCCGCGCTACGGGATATTGAGCCCAGAAGCCCGTAGCGCAGGTGGTCAGTGAGCTTGTCGAATCTGCGTCCCGCCTGCCTGAGGAATAATCAGCAGTTTATCTCTCCCTATGCTTTACGGATTCAGTACAATAGCAGATTTAGGGTGTGTCATCAGTTGGAATACTTGGGACAGTATGTTCGGACTCCACCAAAAATCCGGAAACATCTTTCGTCAATGTCCAGCGGAAGTTGGAATAGACATAGAAGAACAGACCCAGGGTGATGCCCATCAGCGTATATTCAGGTCGAGGCAAGAACGTTGCTAGAATTGTGACGCTAATGCAAACAACAGTGTTAATGACAAGAATCAAGCGAACGGGTGGAATTGCCAAATAATAGCTGATTTGTTTACCCAGGTAAAATAGGGTCATCCCGGCGATCGCCAACAGCCGAAACTCTCCCATCACCAAATCATTCAAAATCGCATGCCGAATCAGGCTAGAAAGAATCCCCATACCGAGCAAAAATAGCACATGGGAATAAAGCAACGGAAAACCATATTGAATCTTTTTGGCTCGTTCTAAGAGGGGGAAGCCATCAAAATAGATCCACCAAATTGCGCCAATCATGACAAAGCCCGTCAGGGCTGCCATAATATCGAGCTGATTCCAATTCAAACCATTGAGACTGCCCACCAAGCTAATCACGGATTCACCTAATAAAATAATCGAGAGCAGCCCCACCCGCTCGACGAGATGGTCTCGATGGATCGGCTTCAACATCCCTCCCGTACTCAGACGCGCGGTGAGAACCATTTCTAGGCCAATGCTGCCCAGAAAGAGAATTTGTCGCAGGGGTGTGCCCAAGAGCAAGGAGAGCAGGGCGATCGCCGCTCCACCCAAGATCGTGATGCCCATGGCCCGAGTGTAGGGCTGGAGGTATCGCCAGCGATAGCAGGTCGTGAAGTACATCCCGGCGAGCACCACTCGAATCACAACGTAATAGGCAATGAATCGAACGGAATTCTCTAGCAGCCCTGCACCCAAAAACGCCGAAAGTGTGGTCATCAAAAACATGATTACCAGGCTGGCAACCCGATGGATGCGGCTGTCGGTATCAAAGCGGTTGGCATACAGGGTATGGCTCGCCCAGATCCACCACACTGGAATAAACTCGGTGAAATAGAGCAAGATTTGCTTGCTGTCTAGGTGGTTGTCGTGGACATGGGCAAGGTGATGGGTAATGACGCTAATGCTCGCGACAAAGACCAAATCAAAGAACAGTTCAAGCCAAGTGGCATGACGACCGTCAGTGTAGTATTGGAGCGGGGACTGCATCGGTGGATTAGGGGTTGAAGGGCAGCAAAATGGTGATTGAGATGGGCTTTGTGGGTATTGATAATAAAAATGTTCTTTATGATTGATGACTGTTATGCTGAATGTGGATCAACGTAGCTAGACACGTCACGAGCGTCAAGCAGTTTACTTTTAGTAACCACTGGATTGGGGGATGACATTTGATATTTTTTCCTTGATGCTTCCCACTTTAGCCGGAAGGACAAGCACTACTTTGACACATTACCAATGCCGGATGTGACGCGATCGTGGCGTTGGGTGATGGCATAATGCACAGGCGTTAGAATACATTACACAATAATGCTATTTGAAGCGCTCCTAAGATTCCGCTTGGGGTTGAGGACGGGTGTAACGTATGACGGATCATCAAACCAACACCAATAATGGCTGAACTCAAGACGCGACCCAATGACAAAAGTGTGACTCAATTTCTGGAGAGCCTAGAAAATGAACGGCGCAAGGCAGAGGCTTACATATTGCTGGAGCTCTTCGAGCGGGTGACACAACGCCCAGCGGTCATGTGGGGCGATTCAATTGTGGGGTTTGGCAACTATGAATACACCAATTCACAGGGGACACATTCTTGGTTGATGACGGGCTTTGCGCCTCGAAAGCAAAACTCCACGATCTATGTCATGCAGGGCTTTGAAAACTATGGCCCAGACTTGGCTCGACTGGGCAAAGTGAAAACTGCGAAGTCCTGTTTGTATATTACCAATCTCTCTAAAATCGATCTCCAGCAACTCGAAGTCTTCTTGACGAAGGTGGTGGCAGATATGGAGCAGGAATACGACTGTCAGTAAGACACTAACAGAACAATAGCTCATCGTTTTTATCTTTTTTATGGCAATGAAAATAGTTGGCATAATTGGCGGCATTGGCCCAGCGTCTACGATTGAATATTATCGCCAAATCGTTTCATTTTACTTGGCGAACTCAGCAACGGGTCACTACCCCAAAATCATTATCAATAGCATTGACATGACAAAAATGCTGGGCTTAATCAGTAGCGGGGAATTGGAGGAGGTCTCACAGTACTTAGCCGTCGAAGTCCAAAAACTTGAATCTGTGGGGGCTGACTTTGGTGTGCTGGCGTCAAACACGCCTCATATTGTCTTTAATCGCATTCGTGAATTATCACAGTTGCCACTGATCAGTATTGTTGAGGTCACCGGCAGGGCGATCACGGCCACGGGGAGCAACAAAGTAGCTTTATTGGGTACGAAATTCACGATGCAAGGTGGGTTTTATGCTGAAGTTTTCTCAAGGTATGGGATTGAGATTATTACGCCTGACGAAACGGCTCAGTGCTTCATTCATGATAAATACATGGGCGAGCTGGTGAAAGGGATTGCTTTGGCTCAAACCAGAGCAGCACTGATTAATGTAATTGAAAAAATGAAGCAAAGGAATCATATCGAGGGTGTAATTCTTGGAGGAACAGAGCTACCACTCATTCTACAGCCGGGAGATGTTTCTGGAATTCAGGTCTTTGATACCACGGCGATTCATGTTGAGAGCATTATCGAAAATCTTAGCTAGGTTTTTCTGTCAGGTGGGCAATAGGATGATGTCATTGATCGCTTTTTGCACTATTGCGATAGCGAAGGATTTACAGCAAGAATTTCCAGGACGGAATGGGTTTTCGGTGCAAAACTTGTGGTTTATGCGTCAGTTTTATGCGAAATATATCGATTAACCAGATCTCCAACCATTGGTTAGAGAAATTAGCTGGACAAAGAATTTACTTATTTTTAGTCGTTGTGTCGAGAAACAGCTTTGACAACATTGGGGTTGCTGTTCAAGAAGGCAATGCAGATATTGGTATCGAGCAGGTACATCAGCTTAATCAAAGCCAAGGATATCTCGACCGTGGTATTGGTGGCGTTCTTGGTCGATTTGAGTGAATGTGGCGTCAAGGTCTGGTTGGTTTGACCAGGCACCACAGAGCTTGAGTAGGCGTTGTCGTCGCTCTTGGGGGCTCAGGGTCATTTGGGGTTGAATGGCGATTGTGAGTTCGCAGCCATCGGGGAGGTCGAGGGGATGGAGGAGTTGGATGGTTTGACCGTGTTTGATGCTGCGGATTTGCATGGCTATTTTGAGTTGAATACTTAAGCTATTCTATCGTTTTCGGTAGAGGGGAGATCCAAGTGCAAGTATGGGCGCGGTTTAGTTCTTGGGTGAGGCAGCGATCGCCTTTTACACTGGGTTACGGGGCGATCGCATATCTTGAGTAACTTCTCACTGGGGATGCCCACAACTTATCAGTTATTGAGTAGAATCAAGAGGATAAGAACAGCGATATCGACTGAAGGAGTCCAAAATGTCACCCAATGCTTCTATGGAAGAACGGCTAACACGCGCAGAAGTGGCGATCGCCGAGTTACAAAAGCAAGTTGCATTGTATTCACAGACAAATTGGCTCCAACAAATCACAGGCTCTTTTAAAGATGAGCCTGATTTTGAGGAAGTCCTAGCCTATGAACAAGCGATTCGCCAAGGAGGAGAAGTACAATGAGAGCTTTGATTAGTAGAACCCATCCTACAGCTATACAGAGTAGATAAAGAAGTGGCATAGGCATATATTCCTATGCTGAATTTATGATAAAATTCAATGAAAGTTTTTAGCAAGAATCAAGCCATTAATGCCCCATATACAAACCACTCTTGAAGAACCTTGGATTCAGAAAATTAACGAATCGTTCAGGAGACCATTAAACAAGCGAAAGGAGAGGGTAATTGATCTTTTTTCTGGCTGTGGTGGTTTAGCCCTTGGTTTTGAAGTCATGGGATTTAAAACTCACGGCTTCGAAACAAGTTTGAAATGCGTAGAAACATACAATTTTAATCTTGCTGGTGAATGTACACAGGAGCATTTGACACCCAAGACCCGATACCCTGATGCAGAAATTGTAATAGGGGGGCCGCCATGTCAGCCATTTAGTGTAGGAGGTAGCCAAAAAGGGCTTGAAGATTCTAGGGACGGATTCCCCACCTTCATTGCTGCTGTAGAGCAACTAAATCCCCATGCTTTCTTGCTTGAGAACGTACGTGGTTTACTCTATCGTAATAAATGGTATTTTGAGCAGATTAAGAACAAACTGGAAAAACTAAACTACATTGTCGAAGCACAATTGCTCAATGCAAAATATTATGGAGTTCCTCAAAACAGAGAACGAGTAATTATAGTGGGTCATCGTGGGGGTTTTAAATTCCCTATTCCTAGTAAAAAGTTTATCTCCGCTGGAACTGCGCTAGGTTCTATGTTTGAGCAGATACCTGATGATGCCAAGTGGCTTACCCCAAGTATGGATGCTTACATCGCCAAGTATGAGAAGGCAAGTTGCTGTAAGAATCCGCGTGATCTGCACTATGACAGACCCGCTAGAACCGTAACTTGTCGAAACCTTGCAGGTGCAACAGGAGATATGCATCGCATCCGCTTATCTGATGGTCGCCGCAGACGAATCACCATCAGAGAAGCTGCACGGCTTCAGTCTTTCCCAGACTGGTTTGAATTTATGGGAAGTGAAACCGAACAGTATTATCAGGTTGGAAATGCGGTTGCCCCTTTATTTGCGAAAGCACTTGCTAAATCTGTCATAGACTACCTGGATAGAGGTGCAAAGTATACCTCTCAGGAGATTAGAGAGGGTAAGGGTATAACTAAGCAACTGACTCTTTTTTAATAAAAAGTATGGCTTCTTATAACTTAACTCGTTTTACTGGTGCTAAAACAAAGCAACAGCAAAGGAGGATTTTAGAAGGGGTTGAAATCCTTGATCAATTAGGCATTCCCCTTGAGCAGTATACTTCACGACAACAGCGAAGGATTGAGAGGCTAGCACTTGTTCTACTAACGCTTGGTGATATACGTCCAAATACACCTTGGTCTAAAACCAAAAGCAGAGATAATGGTGTTTCTATAACGACAAGAGGTATTATCGATTTTATCAATGAACACTACTCAGAATCCATTAGTAGAGGATCTTATGATGACTTCAAAAGAAAAGAATTAGATGTACTCCTTCCTGATTCAATAATTGTGCCTGGATTTATTGAAAGATCTGCTGTCAATGATAGTAGAAGTGGATACGCAATTTGTCCAAATCATGCCGAAGCCATCCGGAAATTTGGTACTCCCGAATGGAATGATGCTGTTGAAAGTCTGCTCTCAAAGAAAACGACTTTGCGGCAGCAGCTAAATACTTCATGAGATCTTTTGATGATTCCAGTAACTTTACCTACAGGTCTAGAGCTATCTTTCAAACCTGGAGAGCATAACAGATTACAAAAATCAGTTATTGATCACTTCCTTCCCAGATATGGTTATGGCAGTGAAGTCCTCTACATAGGAGATAGTTCTGATAAATACCTTCATCTTGATCGTGACAAGCTGTTGTCACTCAATTTCCCCGAACCTAGCCACGAAGAATTGCCTGACATAATTGCCTTTTCTGAGCAGAAGAGTTGGATTTACCTAATTGAAGCGGTTACAAGTTTTGGGGAGATTTCTCCGATCAGAAAACTTGAGCTTGAGAAGATTACACAGAATTGTCATTATCCTATAGTCTACGTAACAGCTTTTCTTAATCGAAGTACATATAGAAAATATAGTGAAAAACTGGCTTGGGAGACTGAAGTTTGGATCGCAAGTGACCCTGACCACCTTATTCACTTAGACGGATCTAAATTTTTAGGTCCCTACACAAAATAGAATATAGTTTTCCAACTCACCGATGTTTGCTTATCAGACCCACAAAGTTATTGTAATAATCTCCTCGTGCTAAATAACAGAGTAAACGATCTCCCCAGCATCTGCGGCTGGGAAGAACACCTCCAAACGATCGCCCAATCTCCCGCCCCTGCTACCCAAAGCAACCTACAACTCGATCGCATCGCCGCCGGATTTGCGATCGCCCTCCACATGCATCAACCCACCATCCCCGCCGGAGCCAACGGTGAGTTGATTTCCAACCTGCAATACATGTTCGAGCACCCCAAGGTCGGTGACAACCACAACGCCGGACCTTTTGCCGAATGCTATTGTCGCATGGCCGACTTCATCCCCGATTTGATCAGTCAAGGTTGCAACCCCCGCATCATGCTCGACTATTCCGGCAACCTGCTCTGGGGCCTGCAGCAAATGGGACGCGATGATATCCTGGGCAACCTCAAACGCCTCACCACCGACCCCACCACCCGCAACCATGTGGAATGGCTTGGCACAATGTGGAGCCATGCCGTCGTGCCCTCCACCCCCATTACCGATATCCCCCTACATATTCGCGCCTGGCAGCACCACTTTGCCAGTCTGTTTGGTTGGGACGCCCTCGCCCGCGTGCGCGGCTTCTCGCCCCCGGAAATGCACCTGCCCAACGACCCCGATACTGGCTTTGCCTTTGTTAAAGCCCTCAAAGATTGCGGCTACCAATGGGTGCTGTTGCAAGAGCACACCGTTGAGCTGCCCGACGGTTCCCCCCTGCTAGACCCTTACATTCCCCATCGTCTGGTTGCCTACAATGCCCACGGCGAACCGGTGAGCATCACAGCCCTGATTAAAACCCAAGGCTCTGACACCAAACTGGTGGGCCAAATGCAGCCTTATTACGAAGCTAAAACCTATCAACGTCGTGTTTTAAATGGGGTTGCCATTCCGCCTCTGGTCACGCAAATTAGTGATGGGGAAAATGGCGGCGTGATGATGAATGAATTTCCAGCAGCCTATCATCAGGCTTGGCAGGAAATACGAGATCAATCTACTGGTCACCAAGACGTTGTTGGCATGAATGGTAGTGAATATCTCGACTATTTAGCTGAATTGGGATGCTCAGAAACGAATTTCCCGATTTGCCAACCCGCAGGACAGCATCGTATTTGGCAGCGGGTTACACCGGAAACGCTCACGCCTGAACGGTTGCGATCGGCGATTCAAAGCCTCAAGCAGGACGATGCGGGTTTTAGCCTAGCGGGGAGTTCCTGGACGAACGAGATTAGCTGGGTTGATGGGTATGAAAATGTCACCACGCCATTGCAAGAATTGAGCCAGTTGTTTCAGGGGGCGATCGCCCAACATCCCAACTCAACTCAGGGCATCCCCTTAACTCAACAACATCACTATCGCAATGCCCTGCTGCATCTTTTATTGTTGCAAACCAGTTGTTTTCGCTATTGGGGCCAAGGCACTTGGACGGACTATGCCCGAGAAATTTATCGGCGTGGGCGGGATATTATCGAGCATGAATTCACGCCTCCCGTTTGAGTCGCTCTAGCTGCTCGGCCGTTAAACCAGTGGTCTTAAGAATCAATGCTTCACTCGCCCCTTCACTCAGCAGCGCAAGGGCAACGGTTTTGATCCCCATGCCAATGCCCTCTTCTCGGCCAATTCCAATGCCTTCCGCAATCCCTTCAGCTTTCCCCTCATCTCGCGCCGTATCCATTGAGCTTTTCAGATCACGGTAATATTTCAGGCTATTTTCATAAGAACGCAGTTGTTCACGGTTAAACTGGGAAATCTCAGCGATCTCAAACAGCTTTTTAAAAACTTCCTCTTGTAACGACTCAGGAATCTCTTGGAGCTGCGATAAGTTACGCAGCACATAGAGCCATTTTTCAAAACGATTTTCCAGTTGCTCGATCGTTTTGGTGAACTTGGGCATCTCTAAGTAGATGAAGGTCAGTTTGTCATAAAAGACCTTACAGGTATCAATGTCCGTGAGCTGTACGTTATAGCGATACTTCTCTAAGTCATCCTTGTCTTCATCAAAGACAAAATCTAGAATTGCGATCAGATAAACGGCACTCAGCTGGTAATTCCAGTTATTTTTCTTGGCTTGCTCCCGAATCGGAAAGGTAGAGTAGTAGACTGTCCGATCTTTAAAAAAGTTTTGTTTGCTTTTCTGCAGCTCGACAATAAACTTCTCTCCCGCTTCGTTTTCACAGTACAAATCAAAAACGGCTCTGCGGTCGAGATCGGTCGAGCCAAGTTGCTCATTTTTAATGTAATTTAGCGTAGTGATCTGCCCCTGTTCGTCTTGGAGCAGTTCGTTCAAGAAGTCGAGCAGGAGGTCTTTATTGGGTTCTTCACCAAATAGTTTTTTGAAGCCGTAGTCGGTGAAGGGGTTGATGTATTTAGCAGGGGGGTGGGGCATGGTCAGGTTTGTTCCTCCAACAAATAGGGTTCGATTAATGACCACCAGGCATTAGACTTTTGCTCATATTCATCCGGACAATTTTCCGCACGATCGCCCGGTAAATAGTCTTCTGCAACCAAAAATTCATAGCCCTCTGGATCACTGCCATAAATTAAGCAAGCCATATTATAAAACCGCTGCGAACTGAGGGAATGCTCACCCCAATAGGGCAGATCTTCAAGGTATTCTTGCTCCTCGATCGCCTCTAGCTCAAACTGCCAGAGCCCACTGAGCACCCCTGCCTCATCTTCGTAGGCATCGATGAGCATAATCGTGGCAAAATCATCGACGGCATCCTCTTCTCGCCCGGTGATCGGTAGTTCGTATTGATGCACCAGGGCATGACCCAATTCATGGAAAAAAGTAAACAGTGCCGCATCAATCACCTCGTTGTCAAAGTCTTCTTCCGTAAGAATATCATCGGCAAAAATCGCCATAAACTGATCAATCAATTCATAGCACATCGTGATTTCCACATTGTCTAGGTCATAGTAGGCATTGGCCTCACCGCATTCAGCAAAGAACACCTCAATGTCTTGGGGTAAAGCAAAAAGCGTATTCAGGTCAGTCGCCAGCTCATCAAAAAATTCCGTAAATTCGAGCGAGTCTTGAATCTTTTGGTGGGCTTCAACGTTAGAGGGGACGTAGTTAATGGTTAGGTCGCCGCGATCGCCCCCAGCCTGCGCCCGAGAGAAGGAGTCCACCTCGCCACAACTCCAGCAAGTGAGGATGAGACAGAGACCGCCCAAAAGTTGGGCGGATCGACGGAAAAAACAAGAACGAGCGTGGGGGGAAGCCATAGCAATCACCAACGTTTTTCTTCAGTTTATCGGGTGGATTTGTTGGGTGGCAGTGGGGGCGATCGCGTCAGGGACACTTGGGCTACGGAGCATGAATTGAGAAATCGTAGTGCGGGCGTCTCCACCCATGGATGTGAACTTAAGCCCAAAACCTAAACAAAGAGCGCTTTTCAACTCCAACCGCCAGAAACTCAAGTTCCTGGCTCATAGCGAAAACCCGCTCAAGCGGGTTCAGGGCCTTTCTGAATGAGTGGGCTTTAGCTTACTTTTGCTATTAGCCTGGGGTTTGAACCCCAGGCGGGGTGAGCCTCCCAGCATTAAGTTCACGCCAATGCGTCTCACCCGCCACCGACCGCTCAAATTACAAATCCCGATCTGTCACCGCCCCCTGGTGGCTCGATGAGACCAGCTTGGCGTATTTTGCCAAGATCCCCTTGGTATAGCGCGGCGTCGGCGGTTGCCACTCGGCCCGACGGGCAGCCAGTTCCGCATCGGAAATATTGAGCTGCAAAAGACGGGCCGGGGCATCGATCGTGATTGAGTCGCCCTCTTTGACCAAGCCAATCGTGCCACCCACAGCCGCTTCCGGTGCCACATGGCCCACAACCATGCCGTAGGTGCCGCCGGAGAAGCGGCCATCGGTGATCAGACCCACTGCATCACCCAAACCCGCGCCAATAATTGCTGAGGTGGGGGCGAGCATCTCGCGCATGCCGGGGCCACCTTTGGGGCCTTCGTAGCGCACGATAATCACATCACCTGCTTTGATTTTGCCTGCGAGAATCGCGGCCAGGCAGTCTTCTTCTGAATTAAAGACCCGCGCCGGGCCGGTGATTTGAGGGTTCTTGACGCCACTGATTTTGGCCACTGCGCCATCGGCAGCCAGGTTGCCCTTAAGAATTGCCAAGTGACCGCTGGTATACATCGGCTGACCCCAGGGCCGGATCACATCTTGATCAGCCGAGGGCGTCTCGGGGATGTCGGCCAGCAGTTCCGCTACGGTTTGACCGGAAATGGTCAGGGCATCGCCATGGATAAGGCCCTGAATCAGAAGCATTTTCATCACCTGAGGGATGCCGCCGGCCTTGTGGAGATCGGTGGCCACGTAGCGGCCGCTGGGCTTGAGGTCGCAGAGGACGGGAACTTTGGCGCGAATCGTCTCAAAATCGTCGAGGTTCAGCTCGACACCGATCGAATGGGCGATCGCCAACAAGTGCAAGACCGCATTGGTGGAGCCGCCAACCGCCATGATCACGGCGATCGCATTCTCAAACGCCTTACGGGTCAAGATTTGGCTGGGCAAAATCTGCTGCCGGATCGCCTCCACGAGCGTAAAGGCCGATTTTTCCGTGCTTTCGGCCTTCTCCTCATCTTCAGCGGCCATGGTTGAAGAATAGGGCAAGCTCAGGCCCATGGCTTCGATCGCTGAGGACATGGTATTGGCGGTGAACATACCACCGCAGGACCCCACCCCCGGACAGGCATTTTTCTCAATATTGGTCAGGGTGGTTTCATCGATTTTACCCGCGCTGTATTGGCCCACCGCCTCAAAGGCGCTGACCACGGTCAGGTCTTCGCCGTTGTAGTGACCCGGCTTAATCGTGCCACCGTAAACAAAGATGGCAGGGATGTTGATTCGGGCAATGGCAATGATCGCCCCCGGCATATTCTTGTCACAGCCGCCGATCGCCAGCACCCCATCCATACTCTGGCCATTACAGGCGGTTTCAATCGAGTCGGCGATCACCTCCCGCGAAACCAGAGAATATTTCATCCCCTCCGTCCCCATGGAAATCCCATCGGAAATAGTGATCGTGCCAAACATTTGGGGCATTGCGCCTGCCTCTTTGAGGGCAGCATCCCCGCGCAGGGCCAGCTTGTTGATGCCCATGTTGCAGGGCGTGATCGTGCTGTAGCCGTTGGCCAGGCCGACAATGGGTTTGGTAAAGTCATTGTCGCCAAAGCCCACAGCGCGGAGCATGGCACGGTTGGGGGAGCGTTGCACTCCTTGGGTGACGACTTGGCTGCGACGATTTTCAGGCATGGAAATTTCAGTCTAGGAACTTCAATAGATGGAGACGAACGCCCATACAGTTCTTCATCGGTGACGAGAATCCGTAGCGCAGGCGTCCCGCCTGCCAGGGTCAAGAGAACCCAATGCAGAGATGGGATCTATTGTCTGCGCTAAGGGACGTCTTGGGGGCGTGTGGTTGACATAGTGAAACGATCGCGCAGCTAAATAACGTGAGTTTCGGTTAAGCGAAGCGATCGCATTCCTCAAAGCCTTGAAAACTCATTGTCAAACCCGGTTGTCAGGGGTCCAGCCCCCCGACACCTCCCGCTGAGGGGGAGATTGCCCCCTCATACTGAATCCGTAAAGCATAGGGAGAGATAAACTGCTGATTATTCCTCGGGCAAGCGGGACGCAGATTCGACAAGCTCACTAGACCACCTGCGCTACGGGTTTCTGCGCTCAATAGCCCGTAGCGCGGGTGGTTGCTGAGCGCTTGTCCTGAGCGGAGTCGAAGGGGAGTCGAAGTACATCTTGCCCGCCACCAGGATCAGCTTTCGCTTTCTGTGTTCATACAATCCGGATTCAGTATCAGACTCCGGCAATACCGGAGCCAATATGTTTGACTCTGCTAAGTTTCAGCGTCTTGCGCAGTGTTTGCCTATCCAGAACTCACGTTAAATATTCTCTTGATGGATAGGGGATTGATGCAGAAGATTAGCGGAGTCATTCGCGTAGCGCTCCGGAGGAGACAACCTCAACCCTCACTAACGCTAATCAATCAGGTGATCGCATTACCGTTTTTGATACCGGCCCCATACTTTTCCCAAAATCGCCCAGAATAGCCGATAGACCTCTGCAACGACATTTGAACACGAGGCATGAGTAGCAACAACACTCTCGGCACCCTGATTAGCCGGATTCTCAACTCCCAGTTCACGCGGATTCTAATCGTCACGTTCTTGATCTTGATCTTGCAAATCCCGATCGTCTTTTTGCAAGGCTTGGTGGATGAGCGACAGAGCACCTCTCAGGTCGCGGCGGGCAGCATTACCAGTCAATGGGGTGAGCCCCAGACCTTTGTCGGGCCGCAGCTCAATATTCCCTACATCATCCGCACGGGCTCAGGGGAAAATATTCAAACGATTCGCAAGCAAGCCACGTTTTTGGCTGATAGCTTGGCGGTCGCGGGCAACCTGAGCACCGAAGTGCGCTATCGGGGTCTGTTTGAAGTGCCCGTTTACCAGGCCGACCTGACGCTCAAGGGAGCATTTGGACGTCCGCAGTTTGGCAGCTTGGGCGTGGCGCGGCCGGAGGATGTGCTCTGGGATGAAGCGGAGTTGAGCCTGCAGATCGCCGATACCCGCGCGATCCAAAACCAGGGCGCGGTGCTTTGGAATGGAGCAGAGATCCCCTTGGAACCAGGGATGGGCAGCATGGTGGGTAATGCGCCGGATGTCCAGTCTCCCACTCCCACCGCCAAGAGCCGCTATCCCATCTATGAGGATCAGACGCAGGGCGCGGGCGATCGCCCCGGCGTTCATATCGCGCTCCGAGAGCAAATGGAGGGCGAAACATTTACCTTTGAGCTACCTCTGCAAATCAAGGGCAGCCAGAGCATTTACTTTGCCCCCTTTGGCCGGGTGACGCAGGTAGATTTGACCTCAGACTGGCCTGACCCCAGTTTTCAGGGTCCTTGGCTACCGAGCGATCGCACTGTAACAGAAGACGGCTTCACCGCCACCTGGGAAATTCCCTCCCTCGGCCGCAGCTATGCCCAGCAATGGAGCAGTGATGAGCAAATTTCTTCGGCGCTGGTGCAGGAGTCACTCTTTGGGGTGGATCTCATTGCGCCAGTGGACAACTACCGCATGGTGGAGCGCAGCATTAAGTACAACTTCATCTTTTTGGTGCTCACCTTTGCGGTCTTCTGGCTCTTTGAAGTGATGTCACCCCTACGGGTTCACCCCCTGCAATATCTGCTGGTGGGCACGGCGATGAGTCTGTTTTATCTGCTGCAACTGGCCCTCTCGGAGCATATTGGTTTCCAGACGGCTTACTTGACGGCCAGTGCGGCGGTGGTGGTGATGATCACGACCTATTCGATCGCGGTCTTAAAAGCCAACCGACGTGGCGGAGTGATTGGCATCACCCAGGTGGCGCTCTATGGCTATCTGTATGTGGTGCTGGCCCACCAAGACTTTGCCCTACTGATCGGCTCGCTGGGACTGTTTGTCTTCCTGGGAATTGTCATGTTCCTGACCCGGAATGTGGATTGGTCGAATCCGCAGCAGGTGGAGGGTTGATACCGTGAGTTTCGGTTAAGCGAAATTATCGCATTCCTCAAAGCCTTGAAATCTCGTTTTCAAACCCGGTTGTCAGGGGACCAGCCCCCCGACACCTCCCGCTGAGGGGGAAATTGCCCCCTCAGACTCCGGCAATACCGGAGCCAGTATTATTGATTCTGCTGAAGTTTAGAGTTTTGCGTAATGTTGGCTTAACCAAAGCTCAGGTTAATACACCTTTTTAGCTGTGTTACAACGCGATCAGTTTGGATGGGTGCGAATCACCAGCTGTCGAACAAAATTGCTGTATTCATCTTTCATCGGTAGCTCTAGATCAATCTGGATGCGCCGTCGAGTGGCTGAAACTTGTTCTTGGCTTCTGGGATCGATCGCCGCTTTTTGATAGTCCTGCCAATAGAGCCCGACCCCCCGTTTTTGCCAGTTGGGGACATCATTGAAATTGAGCTGGGCCTGTTGATAGAGCAGCTCGTTTTTATCACTCACGGAGAGGCGATCGAGTTTGGCCGTGGCTGCCCCTGCCGTCTCCCCCGTTTTGCGCAGTAGCCAATAGCAATGGGCATTGAGGGCATTGCGGTGGGCGTCTTCATTACGCCAACGGAAATAATCAACGACATGCTCGATCGTAGGCAGTTGGGAGATGCGGCAGTCGAAGGCGGCGAGGCTACCGAGGAGCAGTGAGAGTTTGGCGCTAGCTTCGGCGGCCAAAATGGAATTCAATTTGCGGAGCTTGCGCCCGAAGGCGGTTTCATCACGATGCAGTAGCAGTGAGATTTCATCACTCTGGGTATAGCCATACACCACCCGGAAGCCGCAGTTCATCAGGTGCTCGACGGTTGCCACCATAGAGTCTCGAAACTGTGGATCAAAGGGTGCTTCAAATTTGTGGGTTTCTTTGGTGAGCCGAGTGAAGTTGCGTCCATCGATGCGGGCCACCATAAAGATGCCGGGCAGCACACAGAGGTCGTGGGCGGTTTCAAAAACCCTCAGCTTAGTATCGAGTTCTGCAAATTTCATCGGCTTTCATCGGCCCATTTCTGCACAATAAATTTGCCGCCGGGGGCAATGCAAACTTGGTAGAGTTGGTCAAAGCCTTCGGCATAGGTGGGCGGCACGAGGCGCTTGTGGGTGGCGCGGATGCCTTGTTCGGGGATGCGTTGTTTGCCGGTGCGCTGTTGGTTGCGTTGGAGAGAGTCAGCCAGGTTGGGGGGAAAGTAGTAGCCGGTGATTTGGAATTTATAGTATTTAGCAAGGGGGATGTAGCGATCGCGGTCTGCCACGGTCGGGTTGGTGTTATCGACGACAAAGGGCTGTTTGATGTCGAGGCAGGTTTCGAGGAGGCGTCTTTCGCGGTGGCGGGTTTTGAGCATGTCGAGGTTGATGCGGATATGGGTGTTGGCGAAGGTTTGGGCGTAGAAGGTGGATTTGCCGCTGGCTTGGATGCCGATGAAGAGGATGGCTTTCATGACTCTACAGATTGTATCTAGACCCGCGATCCCCCCTAGCCCCCCTTGGTAAGGGGGGTGGTACACGTTAACCCCCTTACGAAGGGGGTCGGCGCAGCCGGGGGGATCTCGCTAGCTTCGCTCATTATGCAGCTCTTGCCCTCCTCGATTCTAGACCCGAGATCCCCCCTAGCCCCCCTTGGTAAGGGGGGTTTTACACCTTAACCCCCTTACGAAGGGGGTCGGCGGAGCCGGGGGGATCTCGCTCGCTTCGCTTATTATGCAGCTCTCGCCTTCCTCAATTCCAGACCCGCGATCCCCCCTAGCCCCCCTTGGTAAGGGGGGTGACGCTGCCAGCGGGTGATTCAACCGCTTCAATAACTGCACAAACCCCTTCAAAATCTTGCCAAACTTGCTGATTCGTAAAGCGCAGCACCGTTAAACCATAACTCTCTAATTTTTGGGTTCGCTCTCTGTCATAGGCTTGTTGCTGTTCAGTAAAGTGGCTTTCTCCATCAATTTCGATAACGAGTTTGAGTTTACGACAGTAGAAATCAACGATAAATTGATCAATAGGGCGTTGTCTGAGGACACGGTATTTGAAGGTGCGGAGATACTCGTACCACAGTTTTTTTTCAGCAGAGGTGAGGTTGTTGCGGAGTTGCTTGGCGCGATCGCTCAGGTTGCGATTGTAGGGGAGGTGAACAGGCATGGTATTGGTGGGGAGGGGAAAGTACACATAAACCCCCTTACCAAGGGGGTCGGCGCAGCCGGGGGGATCTCGCTAGCTTCGCTCATTATGCAGCTCTCGCCTTCCTCAATTCCAGACCCGAGATCCCCCCTAGCCCCCCTTGGTAAGGGGGGTAATACACAATAA
>JBCDEB010000164.1:0-16012 GCA_039180005.1 Cyanobacteria bacterium P01_G01_bin.54
AACTGTTGCACCAACGGGCGATCGATGATCCTGATAGCAGTCTCCGAGCCCAAGCCCTGGAACTCCTCGCTGGGAAAGGGGAATGGGCCGATGCAGCCACCCGTGAACTGTTGCACCAACGGGCGATCGATGATCCTGATGGCTATCCTCGTGTAAGAGCATTGCAACTCCTCGCCGGGAAAACCGAATGGGCTAAACATGAGAAACCGTTTTCTCTTCACGACAAGATTCGAGAACTACTCCAAACAACGGAAGCGCCACAGAACCGAGGTTGGATCATCTGTTATCACTTTGGTTCTCTGGATGATTCGGATCTCCTTTCCGAAGCAAAGAAATGGGTCTTTTCGCGAGATATAGACGGCATCGCTCCATACCTCGACCCCTTTGAGCCAGTCTCTGATGAGCACCTCGCCAGAGTCGCGCAACGAGCCAACCTCAGTGATGAACAGCGCAACCAAATGGTTGAAGAAATAAACACCACGCTGGGGTGGGATATTCGCCAGGGTCGTGAGCGTGAAGACGACTAGATATTACGACAAGCCAATCATTACTTGCTAGTCGCTTTCGATCTAATCTTCTTGTATCAGACTCTTAAGGATCTTCTTGGCTAATCGCTCATTAATTTCTCGATGTCTAGGGATAGGTTCTGTTTTACCATTACTGGGATTGTGGTAAATGTCATGTTTGCCACCATGACGAATGAGAGAACAGCCAGCCTGCTTTAATTGCCGAATTAGGTCACGTCTTTTCATGAAATTTCAAATTCGGCAACTCGCTTGATGCCTGGAATATCTTCACTGTTAAATAGTTTATGAAGATCAGCTAGATTCTCTTCCAAATCCGCCAAGTCGCTCCCTTGAGTCCAATGGTCTGGAAATTCATTCAAATAGCCCAAGAACATGCCATCCGATTCTTTCCAATAGGTATATGAAATCTTCATGCCGAAGTGTTCTCTTTTTTTGATTGTCAATTATATCTTGAAACAGACAGGCCCAGCCAGATGTAGCAACAAATAACTTACTCATTACCCTCTGATTCTCGCTGCAATGCCTGACCAATGTAATAATCATGATTTTCAGCTAAATCAGGAATATCGACACTCAGAGAGCCAATTAATTGTAAGAGTGGGTCGGCTTCAGCTTGTTGGGCATTACTCCCTGGTTGAGGTGGCAGCGTCAACTGTTTAGAGACTAATTGTAGTAGCATGTCCTCTGGCGACTGATTAGATTGTTGCGCCTGAGTGGTTAAGGCTTGTTCTAAATCATCTGGTAAGGTAATAACAAAGGTTCTGGACATAACTATTTTTCACTCAGTAAATCATCGTAGAAAGTTTATTCATCTAGCCTCGCTATTACCTACTCATCGCGATACTCATACAGAAAGCTCAAGACTCACACATCATACTTGTCATCAATCGCCGAACAGTGGGCGATCGATACCCTAAAACAACTTGCTCCTCACTCACGCCTAAACTCAAAAGCTGGGTAGCAATTCCCGGCTCCGTAAAATCTCGTTGAATCCAGATTTTATCTTCCCGAATCTCCACATAAATCGGACAACCAAAAATCCGTTGCTCATCCTGCCAGCCCACATTGAGAATGCTGTATCGTCCTCGTTCATCATCAAAAATTGCCTGAGCCTCGACATCGGCTTCAGAGCCAATTTGCTCTAGGTAGCGGAGTAGCGTTTGCTTGATTAAACTCACAAAATTTAGTCTTTCCATGTGCTCTTAGCTGTGGCAGGCGAGACGCCTGCGCTACGGATTCTCTAGGATCTACCACTAGGATAACGAACTGCCGCGTCAGCCCAGAACCATGATGGTACTATGGACGCAACACGAGCGAGCACAAGGGTTTAGGCAGATTGAGTGGAACAACGGGGTGGGGGACAATGCGCTTATTTAAGCCCGGATCGCTCCTGGGAGAGCTACGCGAATTGTGGCAGCATATTGCCCCACGACGGCGGCGACAACTGACCCTGCTCCTGGTCTTGATGTTTGTCTCCGCCCTGAGCGAAATGGCCAGCCTGGGGTCGATCGTCCCCTTCCTAAGCGCCCTGAGCAATGCTGAACAGGTACTCCAGCAACCCCAGTTGCAGCCCTTTATTAATGGGTTTGGCATCACGACCACCTCCCAGTTGGTGGTGCATCTGGCGATCGCCTTCATTGCCATTACCCTGCTGACCAACCTGCTTCGCATCGCCACCCTCTACTGCCAGACCCACCTCGCCGCCCGCATTGGCATTGACATTGCCTACTTGGTCTACCACCGCACCATCCTCCAACCCTATCGCTTTTATCTGAGCCATAACAGCAGTGATCTGATCTCGCTGGTGGCCTACGATGCCAATGGCGTTGGTGGCGGTGTGATCATGCCCTGTCTGATGGCCCTGGCCAATAGTTTTGTGATGCTAGGTTTGATTATCAGTCTGTTTGTGATCGACGGTCGCGTGGCCCTGAGCCTCTGTGTGATTCTCGGCACGATCTATGGACTGCTCTATCGCTGGCGGCAGGCCACCCTGCTGCGCAATAGCTACCTAATGTCGCGGCATCATCAGCAGCGGGTGCAGGTAATTCAAGAGAGCTTGGGGGGGATTCGCGAGGTGATCCTCGATCGCACCCATGGCTTTTTTCAGGCGATCTATGCCGAGTCGAATCGGATTAACCAGATTGCTAATGCTTCGAATACCATCACCTACCTCACGCCGCGCTACGGCATTGAGATGGTGGCCATGACGGCGATCGCCCTCCTGGCCATTAGCCTCGGTCAAGACGGCGACTTTAGCCAGGCCGTTCCCGTTCTGGGTAGTCTGGCGGTGGGGGCGAATCGGCTCCTGCCCAGCTTGCAACAGGTTTTTGTGGCACTGGCGGGTCTCCAGGGGTCACGCACTTCCCTGCACCGGGCGCTGACCGCCTTGGCCCGACCCACGCCGCCCCCGGCGCAGTTCCAGTCCCTAACGCCCCCCACCTTTGAGCGGGAGCTGCGCCTAGAACAGGTTTGGTTTCGTTACAACCCCGATCAGGCATGGATTCTGCAAGATTTAAACCTGGTGATCCCGCCACACACGACCGTCGGTTTTGTGGGCACAACGGGCAGCGGTAAAACCACAACGGCGGATCTAATTTTGGGGCTGCTACAACCGGAGCGGGGAGAGATCTTGCTCGATGGTGAGCCCTTGACGGGCGATCGCCTCCGGGCCTGGCAGACCACTATTGCCCATGTGCCCCAGAGTATCTTTTTGGCCGATGCCACGATCGCCAGCAACATTGCCTTCGGTGTGCCGCCGGGGCAGATTGACCGCAGCCGGGTGCAAGCCGCAGCGGCGTCAGCGCAACTGGCGGAGTTTATCGAAACCCTACCCCAGGGCTATGACACCTGGGTGGGGGAGCGGGGGGTGCGCCTCAGCGGTGGTCAGCGTCAGCGGGTGGGCATTGCCCGCGCCCTCTATGCTCAGGCGTCGGTAATTGTCTTTGATGAAGCCACCAGTGCCCTGGATACCCAGACGGAGCAGGAGGTGATGGCGGCGATCGAGCAGTTGAGTCAGGAACTGACGATTATCTTGATTACCCATCGCTTGAGTACGGTGGCCAAGTGCGATCGCATTTTTGAGCTACAGCGGGGTCGGCTGGTTGATCAGGGGACGTTTGCAGAGTTAAAGGGGCGATCGGCGAGTTTTCAGGCTTGATTGGATCAGTTTTGCGGTGTTTGATCCCCGATTCCAGTTATATGCCCTTCAAACATACATAATCCCCAGTAGGGGAGGGTTTTAAACCCTCCCAAGCGCTAGTTTTTTAGAGTTTACGATGCAGATTTAGTCTGAAAATAGACGGGATTTACGCATTTGCGGCGAAGCGAGCGAGATCCCCCCGGCTGCGCCGACCCCCTTGGTAAGGGGGTTCTATTGTTAAACCCTGCTCAAGTCAATTATCCCAGCCGCTTGCGGCGTCACCCCCCTTACGAAGGGGGGAAGGGGGGATCTCGGGTCTAGATTTACAGTGCACCACGTTGGCTAGATTTTCATCTTTGGCGGTGACGCCGCCCTATCATGCCCAATTGGTATTAAATTAGCTTGCACGCATCCGTCCAGCCTCTCCTGTTGCGGCCCACACCCGACCCACCCTGGTCTACGCTGCGCTTGACCTGCCCCTCCCGAGAGGGGATTTTATCGCGGTTTTCGGCTAGAATTGCGGGCGAATCATGGTCTGGGGTTGAGGGCTAAAGCGAATGAAGGCAGGGGATGTATTGCGGCGCTACGCAGCGGGGGAGCGGGATTTTCGGGGAGCGAATTTGCGGGGGCTCTCGTTTAAGGGAGAGTGTTTGGCGGGGGCGGATTTTAGTGGCGCGGATATTCGGGGGACGGATTTTACGGGGGCGGATTTGCGGGGGGTGAGGTTTTGTAGGGCACGGGCAGGGTTGCAGCAACGGCAAGTGGTGCTGAATTTGCTGATTGCGTTTGTGATGTCTATTTTGGCTGGATTTCTCTACTGGATACCAGCCGTGTTTGTGTTGCTTATCTCTGGACCAGATTTGAGCAGTGTCATTATTGGATGGGCATCTATTACGGTTTTAGTTGTTTATTTCTTCACTGCGGTTCGTAAAGGCGTAGTTGCAGGAGCAGTTGTAGTTGCAGTCTCAGTCTCAGGTGCAGCCGCCGCCGCAGGAGCAGTTGCAGGCTCAGTCACAATTGCTGTTGCAGGCTCAGTTGTAGTCGCAGCCTCAGTTTCAGGGGCAGTTGCCGTCATAGTCGCAGCCTCAGTAGCAATTGCAGGCACAGTTGCAGGAGCAGTTCTAGTTACAGTCACAGTCTCGGGAGCGGTTATGATTGCAGGGGTAGTTTTGACTCCAGAAACAGTCGTAGTTACAGGTGCAATTGCAGTTGCAGTCTTGTTGACCAGCCTAAATGTTTATCTGGCTCGGCGTGCAATGCAAGGCGAGCCGCGTGATTCTTGGATTCGCTCAACGGCTGTTGCCATAGCTGCTTGGGGCGGAACCAGTTTCCGAGGAGCAGATTTAACGGATGCTGACTTCACCAAAGCTCAACTCAAATGCTGCGACTTCCGGCCTGGGAAAGTTAGGGAAAAAGTGGTCTCAACCCAACTCGTTCGCACCTGCTTCCAAAATACCAAAAAACTAGAGCTTTCACGCCCTGGTCAAACGATTCTCGGTGACTCGAATGTTCGTGATTTACTGGTCAATCCAGAACATGGTCGTAACAAAAACTTTGTCCACTCTAGGTTTTACGGTGCATACCTCCAAGGTGCAAATCTTGAAAATGCAAATTTGAAAGGTACAAACCTACATCATGCAGACTTGAGCAGCGCTAATCTTAAAAATGCCAACTTAATGAAAGCCAATGTTCTGGATACCAACTTCACGGATGCTTACTTAACCGGAGCTTACCTTTGCTCTTGGAACGTTGACAAAACAACGCGATTTAAAAATGTAGATTGCCAATATATTTATCTCCTGGAATGCCCTGATGGAAAAGGTAATCGCGATCGCCGCCCTCACAACCCTGACAAAGTCTTCGCCCCTGGTGACTTTGAACGTCTCTACACCCAACTCATGCACACCGTCGAGATCCTGCTCAAAGGCGGCATGAACCGAGAAGCCTTCGCGGCGGCTTTTAACCAGATCATGACTGAAAACCCCGACATTACCTGGGACTCAATCCAATCCATCGAGAAAAAAGGCCCGGATGTGTTGCTAACGCTCGAAGTCCCGCCCGAAACCGACAAAGCCCAAGTTGAGCGCACCTTTGATGCGGCCTACGTCGCTCGCCTCGAAGCCCAAGCCGAAGCCCAGGTGATTCGTGCCCAAGATATGAAAGAACATGCCCAAGACATGAAAGAGATTGCCCTCGTCCTAGCTCAGCAACAAAAGTCTTCAGACCCCAACGTTGCGATGGAATTCAATGGCCCTGTTTATGGTGCAGCGGGTAAAGCCGGAGCGCAAACTAGTAACGCAATGGAGGATAACAATCCGCCATAACGGGAGGCACCCCAGAGAATGAAAATCCAGCCAACGCGATGCATTTGACCTCTAGACCCGAGATCCCCCCTTCCCCCCTTGGTAAGGGGGGTGACGCCGCTGAAGCGGCTGGGATCTTTGGCTTGGTTGGTTTGAGAAGGGTTTGACTACAGACCCCCCTTACCAAGGGGGTCGGCGTAGCCGGGGGGATCTCGCTAGTCTTGCTGGCGGATCGGGCGGGTGCATTGGAATATTGAGACCCGAGATCCCCCCTTCCCCCCTTGGTAAGGGGGGTGACGCCGCTGAAGCGGCTGGGACTTTGACTTGGTTGGTTTGAGCAGGATTTGGCTATAGAACCCCCTTACCAAGGGGGTCGGCGCAGCCGGGGGGATCTCGCTCGCTTCGCTCCTTACCAAATGCAGCTCCCGCTGCCCTTCATTTTTCCCTCGTTCCTGATTAAATGAAGCAAACCCGATCAACCGCCAACCCTCCATGAACCACCGCCTCCTCGCCCCCACAATCCTCTCCACCCTCCTCGGTCTCGCCCCCGCTGCCCTCGCCGAACCCTTCCCCGCCGGTCTCGAAATCGTCGCTGAACTCCCCGCCACCAATCCCCCCGGCAACATCGCCGTCACCCCCGACGGTCGCCTGATCATGAGCCAACACCAGTTCTATGGCGGCACCGACTTTAAACTTGTCGAGGTCTTGCCCGATGGTGGGGTGCAACCCTTCCCCAATGCCGACTGGTCGTCGCCCCCAGATGCCGATGGCATTGGCCTCAATAATGTGCTGGGGATTCGGGCTGACGGCAATGGTGTGGTTTGGATGCTCGATAACCCCGGCGAGGGCGGCACCGGGCGGCTGGTGGGCTGGGATACCCGCAGCGATCGCCTCCACCAAGTCATCTATCTCGCCCCCCCTGTGATTCCCGAAAACACCTTCCTCAACGACTTTGCCGTGGATCTGTATCACGATGCCATCTACATTGCCGACACAGCGGGGGGCAGCAACTCAGCGCTGATTGTCGTTGACCTAGAAACCGGTTATGCTCGCCGGGTGCTGACGGGCCATGCCTCGATGCAGCCAGAAGATCTGCCCATGGTGATCGACGATCGCACCGTCACCCTTGCCGGTGCCGAAGCCCGGATCGGCGTCAACCCGATCACCCTCGATCCTAGCAATGAATGGGTGTATTACGGGCCGATGTCTGGGCGATCGCTCTATCGCATCCGCACCATCGACCTGCTCGATCCCGACCTCAGCCCTGCACAACTGGCTGGCAAAGTGGAGCGGTTTGGCGATCGCCCCTTGAGCGACGGCATCACGATCGATGGTGGCGGCAATATTTATATCAGTGACATCACGAACAATGCGATCGGTGTGGTGGATCCCAGCGGCAGCTACCAGGTGCTCTACCAAGATGAAGATCTAAGCTGGGCCGATGGCTTTGGTTTTGGCCCCGACAACCACATCTATGTCACGGTCAACCAACTCCACCGCTCCCCTGCTTTGAACGGCGGGGAAAATACTTCCCAGCCCCCCTATTATTTGTTGCGCTTTCTGGCGATCGATGCCGGGGTTGTCGGTCGGTGATTCCTGGTGAATGCTAAAGAAAGTCAGGGGCAGGTTTGCCATACTGTAGAGGAGTATAAAGCGCACCTGGGGAAATTTTGAATTCAGAGCGAGTCAAGTCAGTAATTGCAGCGTTTTTTCTCAAGTGCTGGCTGATTCAAAAATGGAGTCTTAAATCAAGAAAATGGTAAAAGCAATTCCGTCCCGAGACCTGAGCTTGGCAGAACTGCAAGAACAATTTGACTTGCAGCGAGCAGATCAGCCTGACTTTTTCCCGGAATGGCAAACGAGCGGGGCGATCGCCTTTGGTAGTGCGCAGAGTGCAATCGCCTCCGCAACCGAGAAACAGCAGCTCCAACGGATTCAGCAAAACTACCTCAATCTTGCTAGCCGCAAAGTCTTTTCCGAAGAGGCGGTCAAGATGGTCGTCCTTTCCCCCCTCCTCGATCTAGCCGGTTTTTATCAAGCGCCTTTTGGTATTCAGACGGAAGAGCCGATTGAACTCAAAGCCGAAGAGGGCAATGTTGTTGTCAAAGGCAATATTGATGTTTTGGTGGTGCTCCGGCAGTTTTGGGTTTTAGTTGTGGAATCAAAGAGTACACAGTTTGATGTGCTGACGGCACTTCCTCAAGCCTTGAGCTATATGCTAACCAGTCCAAATCCAGAGCGGCCCGTTTATGGACTATTGGTAAATGGCCGTGAGTTTGTATTTGTCAAAGTTAGCCGCCAGCCTCAGTGTATTTATGCTCGCTCCTATGCCCTCTCGGTTGAGCGAGACGATGATCTACAACACGTTTTAGATATCTTGAAATGGATTCGCCAGACGCTTAGCCAATCCAGCCAACAGCCCTATCAATAGTTAGAGGAAATGAGTGATGCAAACTCAAACGAGACAACCTGATTTAGACACGAGAGAACAACGGGTGACGCTGCACGGCATCAGTTGGGCTCAGTTTAAGGGGGTGGAGGCGAATTTAGTGGATGTGCGATCGCTCAACCTCTCGTATTTACAAGGAATATTAGAAATTATGTCGCCGATTAGTGATAAGCATGAGGAAATAAAAAGTAACATTGGCAAGCTACTGGAAGTATATATGGATCTCAAGCAGATCCGGCATTATCGCCGAGGGGGTTTCACACTAGAAGCTGAAGGTTACACGTCTGGCACACCGGATGAATCTTATTCGATCGGTGTGCGGCGTGAGTTGCCGGATATTGTCATTGAGGTGATCATTACCAGTGGCACGATCAAGCGCACCGACTTATATTTACCGCTAGCGATTCCTGAGGTTTGGTTCTGGCGATCGGGCAAGTTACGTGTTTTTCAGTGGCAGGACTCACAATATCAAGAAGTTGCTACCAGCCAATTCTTTCCCGATCTTGATCTCGCCATCTTACTCCAGTATGTTCAGCATCCAGATCAATATGATGCGGTTCAAGAGTTTATCGCTGATATCGAAGCCAGTTGATAATAAGATAAATCCCTTCCTTTTTACAAATGAACAAACCCGTTTTAAAATACGCTAGCTTTTGGCAACGAGCATGGGCTGCATTACTTGATTTTCTGATTCTGTTTCCTCTGGGTCTGCTCAGCCTTTGGGGATTCTTCAACTTCAAGAATTATTTCTTGTTTGCTATTCCGATTAGCCTGGCGATTAGTTTTTTATATTCCATCTGTCTAGTTAAATGGCTGGGCGGTACCTTGGGCAAGCTGCTCATCGGTATTATCATTACCAAGCCGGATGGCTCTCCTGTGGGCTGGCGTGAAGCAATTTTGCGACCGATCGTTGATATCACCTTTTCTCTACTCGTATCAACCGCCTTTTTTGCTGCATCTTCAAAAATTAGTTTCGTTGACTATAGCGCCTTATCTCAACTCGGGCGATTAGAGGCTTTGATGATGAACTTACCCTTATGGCATCGACCCATTGATATCTTACAAAATGTCTGGGTTTGGGCAGATTTGATCGCGGTACTGACGAATCGAAAACGCCGCTCGCTGCGCGATCGCATCGCGGGAACCATTGTGATTGACAGGAATGTTTCACTCAATGAGCTAGAAAATTAGCCAGCCTGTTCAAGGATCTCCTGTACCGTTACAAGCAGATTATCAGGATCTTGCGATAAATCCAAATCCGATAATTGCAGAATAACTTCCATTGCCAAATCAAAGGTTCTGATTGTGTTGCACTGACCTGTATGCATAGCAATCTCCCCATTATTGCATTCAATGGGTGAAACGTAATAGATGCCTGTTGCCGCCAATAACTGTTCAATGCGTTCAGCCTGCTTCTGGGTACATTTCATGATTTTAATCAATCTAGGTTGGGGAGGATAGCTATTCTATGAATTACTAATTTTTTTAATGCTTATACCATACCAATCAGTCATGACAGACCGTCACCCCCAACCATGAAAAACTAGCCAACACAATGCACATTTTATCTAGACCCAGATCCCCCTTTCCCCCCGTAGTAAGGGGGGTGACGCCGCAAGCGGCTGGGATAGTTTACTTGAGCAGGGTTTAATTATAGAACCCCCTTACCAAGGGGGTCGGCGCAGCCGGGGGGATCTCGCTTGCTTGATACAAGGATATGAATCCTGTCTATTTTCAAAACAATACCAATGGTTTTAGAAGTCGTAATTTTAGATGTCATTCCCGGCCAAGCAGCAGCATACGAGGCAGCGTTTACAGAAGCAGCTCCGATTATCGCTACCATGCCAGGGTATCGCTCTCACCAGCTCAAGCGCTGCTTAGAAAAAGCAAATCGCTATATCCTGCTAGTGGAATGGGAGACGTTAGCCGATCATACAGAAGGGTTTCGCTGCTCGGCTGCTTATCAGGACTGGAAGCGATTGTTACATCATTTTTATGATCCGTTTCCAGTGGTGGAGCATTATGTAACCTGTGAGTGAACAAAGCCAACTGGCGGTTATGAGCCATGACAGTGACGGATTACGACAAGCTGGATTTGGATGAGTTACGTCGGTATGTGCTTAAGCATCGGGAGGATATCAAGGCGTTTGAGGCGTATATCGATCGCTCTAAGTCGAGTGGCCGGATGATTACCATTGATCCTAGCGATCCCGATTGGGAAGATCATCTCGCGCAAAAACTTCGTCAAGTCGATTGAACGGTAAAGAACAACCCTTATGTTTTCGATCGTACCGATATGCAACACCAAGCTCTAATTCAGGAAGCAAGAGCAGCGATTGAAGATGCAATCGGAAAATATTTGAGACAAAAAATACTCGAATAATTTGGAAAAGGCTCACGATCGCCCTGCTGCTCAGAGCGGCCCTATCATAACCAACCCCGGTCAAATGGTGTAGCGTAGAAAAACTGCAACTGCGCGACGACACTCTAGTACGATGACCTCCCCTAGTCCTGATCCGACGACCCTTGGCTTTGCCCCCAAAGATCCTCCCCAGCCAGAGATAGCGTCTCCGAGTCCCAATCCCACTACCTTCGGCTTTGACCCCAAAGATCCCCCCCAGCAGGATCTGATCAACACCTGCATTCACTGTGGTTTTTGTCTCTCCACCTGTCCCAGCTACCGGGTCATCGGCAAAGAAATGGACTCCCCTCGGGGTCGCATCTATATGATGGATGCGATCAATAAAGGGGAAGCCGATCTCAACGCTACCACCGCACAACATTTTGATAGCTGTCTGGGCTGCTTGGCTTGTGTGAGCACCTGTCCCTCGGGGGTGCAATACGATAAACTCATCCGCGCCACACGCCCCCAGGTCGAACGCAACTATCCCCGTAATGGGTGGGAGCGGCTAGTACGGGGCATGGTATTTAGTCTCTTTCCCTATCCGGCGCGGCTGCGTCCCCTGCTGCTGGTGCTCTGGCTCTATCAGCTAATTGGCTTACAGGCATTGGTACGCCGGACGGGCATCTTAAACCAGTTCTTCCCCCGTCTGGCGGCGATGGATTCGATTTTGCCCCGGCTGTCTTGGCGGCAGATCTTCGCCCCTGAGCTGCCCGATGTGATTCCGGCGCAGGGCAAACAGCGTTATCGGGTGGGTATGGTCTTGGGCTGTGTGCAGCGGCTGTTTTTCTCTCCGATCAATGAAGCCACGGCGCGGGTGCTCACCGCCAATGGCTGTGAGGTGGTGGTGCCCAAGACTCAGGGCTGCTGCTCGGCGCTACCAGCCCACCAGGGTCGGGAGGCCCAGGCCCAGGCTTTGGCACGACAGATGATCGATAGCTTTGCCGATACCGAGGTGGACTACATCATTATCAATGCGGCGGGTTGTGGCCATACGCTCAAGGAATACGACCATATTTTGGCGGATGACCCGGACTATCATGAGAAGGCGAAAGCCTTTGTGGCCAAGGTGCGCGATGTGCAGGAATTCCTGGCGGAGGTGGGCTTAACCACTGAGCTTTCGGCGTTGACACCGGAGCCCCTGACCCTGGTCTATCAGGATGCTTGCCATCTGTTGCATGGGCAGCGTATTAGCGTCCAGCCCCGGCAGTTGCTGCGTCAAATTCCGGGAGTGCAACTGCGCGAGCCGATTGATGGGGCGCTCTGTTGTGGCAGTGCGGGAGTGTATAACCTTTTGCAACCTGAGACCGCGAATGAATTGGGCCGACAGAAGGTGGAGAATTTGGTGCAAACGGGGGCAGCGGCGATCGCCTCGGCCAACCCCGGCTGTACCTTGCAACTGCGCAAACATCTCCAGCTCAAGGGCTACGAATTACCCCTGCTCCACCCGATCGAACTGCTCGATCGTGCCATGCGCGGTGAGCCGTTGATACTTGATTCTTGAACGATGCAAAAATGTCATGATTTAACGCCTTAAACCCAATCAAAACGCCCTGATTTCTCCGGATTAGCCCAGGAATAAAGGACAATTGACGTATTGTATTGATTTGGATGACCTGGACTTGTCATGCGTGTTGATCCTGCTTCTGAGCAAACGGTTCTGCCCAGACCATCATTGACCTTCAACACCTTGGTCAATATGGCATTGCGTCTGCTGTTGGTGATCCTGCTCATTTCAGGGATTAGCTATTGGCATCTGATGTCTCAGCTCGCCCATGATACCCAAGCTCAGCTATTGGGCTATATTGCTGAGCGGGGTCAGCGGGAAGAAGCGGTCTTTGTGCTGGCAGAAGACGATCATGCCCTCTTGCATGATGACTTCTTGAAGCAATGGGCCACGCTGGATGCCCCAGGCTGGCAAAAGCGCTTTGAGCAACATTTTTTTCGCTGGTCGGATGGTTCCGTACGCAATGCCCCGGAAGGCGGCCCCGGCCAGACAGTGGATACCGAGCGCTATCCCACGGTGTTCTTGCAGCCCGGCGTGGAGCTAACGGCTGATCTCCAACAGCGACTTGAGCTGGCCTATGAACTGGTCGAGCGCTATGGAGCGGGTTGGCGCGATCGCTTTGTGGATACCTACATCACCCTGCCTGAAGGCGGCATGATTATGTTTTGGCCGGGGGAAGCCTGGGGACTCGATGCCCAAGCGAGTTTAAATATTCCGGCGCAAGAATGGTCTTATCTCGGCGATCGCGCCCACAATCCTGAGCGCATCAACCGTTGGACGGGGGTTTATGCCGATCCAGTGGTACAGGCTTGGATGGTCTCGGCCGAAACCCCAATTGATGATGCTCAGGGTCGCCATTTAGCAACCATTGGCCATGACATGATCCTGACCGATTTGCTCGATCGCACGATCGCCGATCATCTCGAGGGCACCTACAATCTGCTGCTGCGCACAGATGGTCAACTGATCGCCGAACCCCATTTAATGGCGCAAATTCAAGCCGAGGCCGGAAAATTAACGGTGCAGGCAGCGGACGACCCCCATCTTGCTCGGCTCTTTGCCTTTGCCCAGCAGACCTCTATCAGCCATGATGTGGTGTACAACCGCAGCGATCAGGAATATCTGGCGATCGCCCGCCTCAGCGGCCCCGACTGGTATCTGATCACGGTGTATCCTGAGCAACTCCTGCAAGCCCAAGCCCTAAGCAACACCTGGTTTTTGCTGGGACTGGGTCTCACGTCCCTGAGTCTAGAAGTGTTACTGCTATGGTGGGTCTTGCAGCGACAGATTAAGATCCCCCTGGAAGCGGTCTTGGGGGCAACGCAGCAGGTTACAGCGGGGGATTTTGGTGTTGAGCTGGACACCCAGCGCCCGGATGAATTGGGACAATTAGGCATCGCCTTTACGCAAATGACCCAGCAGTTGCAAAGCGCCTTCACCGACTTAGAGCAGACAATCGTTCAGCAGCAACAGGCCGAAGCGGCCTCGCGAAAAATTCAAGACCGACTCACCTTTCTGGTGCAACATAATCCCATTGGTATTATTGAATGGAGTACAGAGTTTAAGGTGGTGGGATGGAACCCAGCGGCTGAAACGATCTTTCGCTATCCCGCTGCCCAAATGCTGGGCCGACACGCCCTAGAGATTGTGCCGGAACCCGACCGTCCTCATGTCGCCGCTGTCCTAGGGGCAATCGCTCAGGAAACAGGGGGACAGTACAGTGTCAATCAAAACCTGCGCAGCGATGGTGCACGGATTACCTGTGAATGGTTTAATACACCGCTGCGGGATGCCGAGAATCAGGTGATCGGGATTTTCTCAATGGTTCGTGATATCAGCGATCGCCTCCGCAATCAAGACGCGATTACTCGTAAGTCTCAAGAATTAGAGCAAGCCCTGAAGGTCTCCCAAAGCTCTCAAACTCAGCTCCAAGCCTCTCAGCTCTTTCTACAAAAGCAAGCTGCTGCTCTCTTCCAGCTCACTCAAAACCAGGCGATTAGCGAAGGAAAAATTGCAGCGGCTTTTCAGGAGCTGACAGAGATCACAGCTGAGCTGCTCACTGTGGAGCGTGTGAGCATTTGGCTGGCTGATGCTGAGTATAGCAAAATCCAATGTGCTGATTTATTCAAGCGGTCTGAAACACGCCATTCTCAGGGGTTAGAGCTCAGGGCAAAGGACTACCCAAATTATTTTAAAGCGGTGATGTCAATGCCGACATTAGCTGCGAATGATGCGGCGACCGATCCACGTACCCGTGAATTTCGACAGGGTTATTTGGATGTCTTCAATATTGTCTCAATGCTCGATTCTTGTATTTATGTCAATGGCGAGATCCGGGGCGTAATTTGTTGTGAACAGGTGGGAGAACTACGGACTTGGAGACCGTCTGAAGAGATTTTTCTCCGTTCAATCACCAATCTCACTGCCCTGACCCTAGAAGCAGCTCAGCGCCAGGCAAATGCCCAGGAACTAGAACAAGCACTATGGGATTTGAAACACACGCAGTTGCAAATGATACAAGGTGAAAAAATGGCATCTTTGGGCAATCTGGTTGCCGGTGTTGCTCATGAAATCAATAATCCAATAGGCTTTCTCCAAGGAAATATTCAACCTGCTCAATGCTACGCCCAAGATCTACTGGATTTAATCGACTTCTTGTTACAGAAATGCCCAGATGATGATCCAGTAATTCAAGATAAATTGGTGGATGTAGAGCTTGGATTTATTCGAGAAGATTTACCTAAATTACTGAGTTCGATGAATTTTGGTGTTGAGCGCATTCGTACAATCAGTAATAGCCTAAGAACCTTTGCTCGCAAAGATAAAGACCACAAAACCGCCTTCAATCTCCATGATGGAATTGAGAGTACTTTACTCATCCTCAAACATCGCATGAAGGCCAATGGACAACGTCCGAAAATAAAGGTCATGAAGCAATATGATTCATTACCCGAGGTGCAATGTTATCCCGGACAGCTCAATCAAGTATTTATGAATATTTTAGCCAATGCGATCGATGCCTTTGATGCGGTCAACCAAGGGAAAACTTATCAAGAAATCGTCACTCACCCAAATCAGATTGTGATTAAAACATCAAGACCCAATGAGACGATTCAGATCCAAATTCAAGATAATGGCTGCGGTATGCTCCCTGAAACAGTAGAGCGGATCTTTGAGCAAGGATTTACCACTAAAGACGTGGGCAAAGGAACCGGTTTAGGGATGGCGATCGCCCACCAGATCATTACAGAAAAACATGGTGGCATGATTACCTGCACCTCAACTTTGGGCAAAGGTACAACTTTTACAATCACTCTACCCTTAAGCGATTCTTAACGGTCTGATGCCCAGCTAAAAGGCAGAAATACAAATAAAATTGGGCTGAGATCTAAGGCTTCGGCTCTGCTCAAGACAAGCACTTAACGTTGGGAGGTGTCGGGGGGCTGGCACAGACCTGATACCAAACCCGGAAAGTAACGACAAAATAAGCGAGGATGAGGGCTGAGACTTCGACAGTTCGGCAAGCTCACCGCACCGCAGGCTCAGTCTTCGCTAGTATCCTGCACTTTTATTTTAGGATATACAATCCGGATTTGGTATCAGACGTTCGACAAGCTCAGTCTTCACTTTCTTTTAGCTCTATACAATCAGGATTTACTTTGAAAATAGACAGTGTTAATACTCTT